>JAQTRC010000091.1 GCA_028712665.1 Desulfuromonadaceae bacterium | reverse complement strand
CTCTGCGAGAATTCCGTTGGTCCCATCAACGGAACACTCGGAGAACACGGCTTTTCGGCCTTGATTGAGCCTTCGCAGGGAGAACCGCTGCTCTTTGACACCGGGCAGGGGTTGACTCTGCTCCACAACGCCCGCCGTTTGAACAAAGATCTGACAAAGGTCCGGAAGGTAGTTATCTCCCACGGCCACTATGACCATGCCGGAGGCCTGTCGCCACTGTTGACAGAGTGCGGACCAAAGGAGGTTTTCTGTCATCCCTCTCTCTTCATGTCACGGCATCGGATCAAGGATAGCGGAGAGTGTTATCCGATCGGGTTGACCGAAAGTCGTACAGAGCTGGAAGCTTCAGGAGCTCTCTTCGACCTTTCGAAGGATTTTCGAGCAATAGCTCCAGGTATATCTCTTACCGGAGAGGTGCCAAGGGTGACTGATTTTGAGACCGGCGATCAGGGGCTGTATTGCGATTGCACCGGTCAGGAGCTCGACACAACGCCCGATGATCAATCACTGCTGCTGGAATCGGGCAAAGGATTGGTTATTATTCTGGGATGCTGCCATGCCGGGCTGATCAATACCTTGGAGCATGTTGCCTACCTGACCGGCAGACGCGATGTCTATGCCATCATCGGAGGGACACACTTAGGTTTCTCCGGGCAGGAACAGCTTCAGGCGACCATTGCGGCGATGAAAATGTGGCGGATAAAAAAAGTGGCGGCCAGCCATTGTACCGGTTTTGCAGCCTCAGCACGCTTGTCGAAGGAGATGCCGAAGGAGTTTCAGCAGGCGATGGTCGGCTTCTCTATGGAAGTTTGAAAATAAGTCCACGTAAATAGCGGCTCTCTTTGACAGCAGACAGCAGAACATCTCCTCTCCTTTAACTTTCGCTAAAACCGGTCGAGCATCTCATTATCAATCCAGCCGCCATATCCAAACGATACTGCTCCACGTATTTATCGGATACAACTGATTTTTCGAGATATTAATTCACTCACTGCCGTATAATTTCTTTTTTTTTGACTGGTGGTATGATATTTAACCCGAACTAAATTTCATTACTCTCAAATGTGGAGGCGGCATGATTAATCGTGGTAGAAACGAGCAACTGACCCAGTGGGTAGAAGAAGTTGCGGCACTCTGCGAACCGGACGGAATCCACTGGTGCGACGGCTCGCAGAGAGAGTATGAAGAACTCTGTAACCAGCTTGTACTGAGCGGCACCTTCAAGAAGCTGAATCAGGAGAAAAGGCCGAACAGCTATCTGGCATGGTCCGATCCGAGTGATGTGGCGCGGGTTGAGGACCGCACCTATATCTGCAGTATTTCGAAGCAGGATGCTGGACCAACCAACAACTGGATGCAACCCAAAGAGATGAAGGAAACCTTGAGTAAACTTTTCAAAGGTTCTATGCGGGGCCGCACCATGTACGTGATTCCTTTCAGCATGGGGCCGCTCGGCTCTCCGATCGCCAAGATCGGTATTGAAATTTCCGACTCCCCCTACGTCGTAGTCAATATGAGAATAATGACACGGATGGGGAAGGCGGTTCTGGATGTACTGGGTGACGGAGAGTTCGTGCCCTGCCTCCATTCGGTCGGCGCGCCGCTGGAACCTGGGCAGCAGGATGTGCCCTGGCCTTGCAACAAGGAAAAATACATCGTCCACTTTCCGGAAGAACGCTCAATCTGGTCTTTTGGCAGCGGCTACGGCGGCAACGCCCTGCTGGGCAAGAAATGCCTGGCTTTGAGAATTGCCTCAAAAATTGCCAAGGATGAGGGGTGGCTGGCCGAACATATGCTCATCCTGGGTATCGAGTCGCCGAAGGGCGATAAAACCTATATCGGCGCGGCTTTCCCGAGCGCCTGCGGCAAGACCAACCTGGCCATGCTGGTGCCGCCCGATTCTTTCAATGATAGCGGGTGGAAGGTTTCGACTATCGGTGATGATATCGCCTGGATCAAGCCAGGCCCTGACGGGAGGCTTTATGCCATCAATCCGGAATACGGCTTCTTCGGCGTGGCACCCGGCACCTCTGAAAAAACCAATCCTAACGCGATGACCTCATGTGCCGCCAACTCAATATTCACCAACGTGGCTTTGACTCCGGATGGCGATGTCTGGTGGGAGGGGATGACCAAAGAAATACCTGATATGTTGACCGACTGGCAGGGACACAAATGGACACCAGACTGCGGACGGTTTGCCGCTCACCCTAATTCCCGCTTTACTTCCCCGGCAAGCCAATGTCCATCAATCGATCCGGAATGGGAAAACCCTAAAGGGGTACCTATGTCCGCCTTTATCTTTGGGGGGAGGCGCAACAATGTAATCCCACTTGTCTATCAATCCTTCAACTGGAGTTTTGGCGTATACCTGGCCGCTACGATGGGATCGGAAACAACCGCTGCCGCAACCGGCGCAGTTGGAAATGTCCGCCGTGATCCGTTTGCCATGCTTCCGTTCTGCGGTTACCATGTGGCCGATTATTTTGCTCACTGGCTGCAGGTCGGACGGACCACTCCGGTGCCTCCCCGCATCTTCAGTGTTAACTGGTTCCGAAAGGATGCCGACGGCAACTTCCTCTGGCCCGGTTACAGCGAGAATATGCGTATTTTGAAATGGATTGTGGAGCGCGTCAACGGCAACGCCGCTGCTGTAGAAAGCCCGCTCGGATGGATGCCGCGCTACGAGGATCTGGACTGGACCGGACTGGAAAACGTAACGCGTGAGCAGTTCTATGAGCTTATGTCGGTTGATCGTAATGTCTGGAAGGAGGAAATCGTTTCACACGAGGAACTCTTTGTCAAAATGTACGACCGTCTGCCGAAGGAATTCCTGCATATCCGCCAATTGATCCTGTCAGGCCTCTGGCGTTCACCGGAACATTGGGAGCAATTTCACACCAACAGCTAGGATTTGCCTCATCATATGAAACGCGGAGGGCGCTGCATCTGCGGCGCCCTTTTTCAGTCCTCCACTTCAATCTCCCGTACCCTCATCTCTTCACCTGCAATTATGGCCACCCGGCTGCTTCCGCAGTGGATGCATGAGCCAAATAATTCCGTGAGCGGAGTTTCCGATGTACACTCCTGGCACTCTCCCCTGCCAGCTGTCCTGACGATTACAAGCTGCGCCCCTTCCAGTAAAGTGTCACGGCTACATGCTTCAAAGCAGAATTCGATCGCCTCCGGCACCACGGTACTCAGCTCGCCGATTTCAACTTCAAGCGAGTTGACGCGGCGGCCCCCCGCGTGCTGCAAGCAGAGGTCAATTATCCCCTGAGTTATGGACATTTCATGCATGAACACCCCTCCTGAAATAAAAAAAGCCTGCAGGGAGAACCCTGCAGGCTTTTGCTATCCAGAGAATCGGAAGGCTGCTTACTTCTTGGGAGCTTCTGCAGGTGCGGCAGGAGCAGCAGGAGGAGCAGCAGCAGATTTGCCTGTCATCGGAGCCATAACCGGCTTCGGTGCTTCAACAGCAGGAGCAGGCTTCGGGGCTTCTTCTTTTTTCTTGCAGCCAGCTGCAAAAACAGTTGCCAGGGCGAGTACCAGAGTCAGGGAGATAAGTTTTTTCATTTTTAGTTCCTCTTTCGTTTTGAGTTTACCATTTGAACGGCTATTCGCATGGTTTTAAAATCGATCTTGGAATATACGCAGATTTTATGAAGTGTCAAGTTTTTTATTTATATTTTCTTTATACATGATAAAGCCATCTCCTCAATATAAAAACGTTTTATCCATTCATTAAAATCTCCGCTTCCCCGATTATTGCATCAATATCGAGAAGCGTGGCCCTCCCTTCGGGCAGGGAGAGCGAAGCCGCTGCAAAGCGTACATCCGGGGCTTCATGAATCTCGATCTCCTGCTCTGAAACTATTCTTGCGACACGCTCCACCAGAAACCCGAGCGAGGCAACATTCAGATCCAGCACAATGATTTTTTCGAGTTCGGAACAACTTGCAAGGCCCATAAAATCAGCAAGATCCATAACGGCCACAATAGCACCGTGAAAGTTTATGGCGCCAATGTAACAGGGGGGTGCAAGCGGTATCGGCCAGCTGATGACAGGATCCATAACTTCTGCAACTTGTGCCAGATCAAATGCATACTGCTGGCCATTCGAAAAAAAGATCAAAAACTTTCGCTCATTGGCAACCATATCTGCGTACGCTATTCCTGATCTGTCCCAAAGCGTTCCACTACTATCAAAAGCTCCTCCGCAAATTGCGCCAGTTCCCTGGTGGCCAGGGCCATGTCCTGCATGGCGGCCAGTTGCTCTTCGGTTGCTGCAGACACCTGCTCGGTCGCAGTAGCGTTGTCATCCGCAACCTTGGCAATCTCATCTATCGCTTTTACCATCCTGGCCGATCCATCCAGCTGCATCTTTGAGAGATCGGCAATGCTCGAGGCCTTACGTTCTGTCTCCAAAACCGTCTTTAGTATTTCCTGAAATGCGCTGGCGGTTACATCAATGTTTTTCTTCCCTTTCTTGATACTGCGGGAACTCTCCAGAATGACCTCGTGAACCCGATGGCTCTCCTCTCGCAGGGTCTCGATCATATCGTTAATGTCCGAGGCCGATTGGGACGAGCCGTCGGCCAGTTTGCGGACCTCCTCGGCCACTACGGCAAAACCTCTGCCGTAGTCTCCGGCCCGGGCCGCTTCGATCGAGGCATTTAAAGCGAGCAGATTGGTCTGGCGAGCGATATCGCCGATACAGTCGGCAACCTTGCCGACTCTCTGCAGCTTACCGTTGAATGCCTCAAATTGCCTCCCGATGGTCTCCTGATTTTCAAAAAAGTCCTTCATTCTTTCGAGTGAATCATTGGCAAGCGAGTTGCCATGTTGTGCGGTTAGACTGGTTTCACGGGCAGCCTTTGCCGTTTCTTTAGCTCTTGCAGCAACGAGCTCTATTGAAACCGCCATTTCCCGAATGATTTTTGAGGTTTTTTCCACCATCCCGGACTGAGTCTCGGCACCACGCGAGATCTGCTCGATCGCCTGAGCAACCTCCTCTGTGGATGCGTTGATCTCGAGCGCATTTGAATTTATATCCCTGGCAGAATCGGAGAGCTGACCGGAGGTTTTTTTGATCTGCATCACCAGATCTCGCAGGTTCTGGAGCATCAGATTTATCAGGGCGGCCAGTTCGTGGCTTTCGTCCGGTATCCTTGAAGGCCGGATAATCACGTCCCTGGTCAGGTCTCCACGGCTGATCGATTCGGCGGAATCGGTCAATCTGCTGATATTGGCGGTAAATCCCCTTGAAAAGAGCCATCCGAGAACCAGTCCGATAGTCATTGCAACGACATATCCGAGGATACTGCTGATCTCTGCGGAATATCCCAGAAAACCTACGAGGTTAGGAGTGAAGGCAACCGCTGCGACAACAACTACAAAACCGATAATGAATTTATACCCTATGGGGATACGCATTTTCGACCCTCCACTTATTATTCAAATACTTTTAACAGGTCAAATCCGCCGGTATATCCGCTCAACAGGACAGACCGGGACGAACCGACCGCGAACCTCGCCAACCAGGGTTTCGGACTTGCCGAGCACGAGTATACCACCTATCGGCAGAATATCCGCAACACCATTCAGAATTTTTTCCTGATCCGGCCGGGTGAAATAGATCAGTGTATTTCGACAGAGAACCAAATCGGATGGGAAAAATTTCTCAACTGCCATAATATCGCCCCGACAAAAAGTTACCATTTCACGGATCTCATCTTTCAACTTCATCCGGGAACCACTCTGATCAAAATACCTCTCACAAAACTCAACCGGCAGATCTTTAAGCCTGTCATCGTTAAATTCGGCCTTTCTGGCCGCATGCAGAGTCTCTTCGTCTATATCGGTTGCACAGATGTTGGTGGCGATTTGTCTCAAATCGCCGGGAAAATATTCCCGCAACAGTATGGCCAGGCTATAGGCCTCCTCGCCGCCGGCACACCCGAGACTCCATATCCGCAGAGGCGCTCTCCTCTCGCCGCAACTTTGGTAAAGAAGCGGAAAAACCTCTCTCTGCAGCTTCTCGAACATGGAGGGATTTCGAAAGAACTGGCTTACATGTATGGTGAGCGCCTTTAAAAGCAGATCTAGTTCACGCTCACTCTGCCGCAAAAGATTGCAATAGGCTGCAGCGTCATGACATCGGCTTGAACGCATCCTGATCGCAACGCGGCGTTTCATGCATTTGTCCTTGTAGACCGACATCGAAAAGCTCCGGCGCTTCTCCAGAATCATACTTATCTCGGCCAGTTCGTCATCCCCAATGTCAAGATGTTCAATTTTATCCAATCCGCTCAAGGCACTGTTCACGGTTTTCCCTTTTTCAATTTTTCAGAAATAACTTTTAATCTCTAGCACGAAGCGTCCTGCTCTGCAACCGCAAGAATCAAAGGGGGGCATCATCGCAAACAGATTGCGCCGGTCAATACAGAAGTGTTAAAGTTCGCTATCGTTACTACTCGGAATTCATAAATAGAAGGAGTCAGAATTCAGAAGAAATGTGGTCAGGTTCTGCCACACTCGGAGAGTTCCCTACGTTGCACCCTGGTTTTCATAAAATTTCTTTTTGTAACTTTCGCTTTATTCTGACTCCAGTCAGTTACCCATTATCAATAAAACGTATCGGTCCCCTGCGACATGCACAAGATAATATTCGTTATATTGCTAACCCTGCCTGTATTAACTCTGGCCAGTTACTGCCAAGCCGGGCTCTTCGGTGTGGCCCGCATCTCGACGCCTGTTCTCAACTCTCCCAATATCAGATCGATTTTCGGCGGGAAAGATGGTTCTTCGATGAAGACAGATCGCTGCGGGCAGATTCGAGAACTCGAATATATTGCATTGCCTGGAACCGTTTTTAAAATTCTTAGGAATCTGAAGCCCGGCAGAGCTGCAATCTATCAGGTCGAAACCGAAGAATACCCGGTCCCGGCCGGAATTCGTCTTTACGTGGACAGCCGTTTTATTGAGCTGCAGAGCAACGCTCCGCCACCGCGCAAACGCTTTCTGCCACCGCGCGAGCATGTTTTAGCGACGCTGCTGAAGTCCGTTGGCTCCCCCTATGTCTGGGGTGGAAATGTGCAGGGTGGTGTGCCGGAACTGATGCAATATTTCTACCGAAAATCCAGTAGCTTAGGGAGGGAAGGATTAACACTGAAAGGAGTGGATTGCTCCGGTCTGCTATACGATGCCACCGCCGGGTGGACGCCTCGCAATACTTCAAAGCTGATTTCGTTTGGAAAGCCGGTCGCGGTCAAAGGCAAAAATGCGGAGGAAATCGTCAGGCTGCTCGAACCTCTGGATCTGATAGCCTGGAATGGGCACCTTCTGATCGTGCTGGATAAACTGACCACCATCGAAAGCCGGCTGGAATGCGGAAAACCCGGCAACGGCGGGGTTGTGACGGCACAACTGCTACAACGGCTGCAGGTGATCATGCGCAGACGCAAGCCCGTTGATGAATGGCCGGACGACGGGAAACAGCAGAATGTCTTTGTAGTACGGAGGTGGTACAATAAATAATTGCATTTTTCCAAGAAACTTATTTCTTCCTGCTCTTCTCCGGCACCGGAAGCTTGAGCAGTTGCAGCACCTGAGTCATATCGTCCCACACATCCCAGAACGAATCCGAATTTCCGCCGGAGCGAAGCAGATAGGAGGGGTGATAGGTCGGCATGAGCGGAATACCGTGGAAGTCGCGGAATTTGCCTCGCAGCTTTGAGATAGGTTCTTTGCACCCCAGCAGTGTATGGCTGGCAGGTTTGCCCAAGGTGACGATCACCTCAGGATTAATCGAGCGCAACTGCCGCAAAAGGAACGGTGAACAGGCCGCGACCTCATCCTGCTCCGGATCGCGGTTCCCGGGAGGACGGCACTTAACGATATTGCAGATATAGACATCCTCACGCTTCAGTCCCATGGCTACAATCAAGCGATTCAGCACACCCCCCGCCCGCCCGACGAACGGCTCCCCCTTTTCATCCTCATCCGCCCCCGGACCCTCGCCGACAAATACCAGCCGCGCATGGGGGTTACCGACTCCGAATACCAAATTTTTCCTGGTTGCACCGAGTTTGCAGCGTTGACAATCCCCCAGATTTTTTCTGATCTGCTCCAGAGTTTCATGTTTCTCGGACAATAATGGGATCTCAGACCCATTCTGCCCAGGACCCGGAAATTCCGAAGCAACATTCTTGGATGATTCGTTTAGAAAATAGGCCGTACTCAAATTTGCGGGAATACCATCCACTCCGCTCTCCTTTAGTTCCTCCAGGTACGCGCCTAATGATGCCCAAAGATCTGACTGAACCGAATGTGTAACCACGTAGAAGCGCTCCCGCACGTCAATTTTGTGTGCAACTCTCCGCAATCTGGCGTAGAATTATCAGGTAAGTTACCAGCAAGGACTTCATCTGTCAAAACGAAAGAAATCAATGCTTCTTCTGCTCACCGCGATTGCGGCTATTCTATTTCCGACCGATGCCCTGGCCTGGGGCGGCGGCATTCATCTGCAACTGGGCGCCAATGTACTGGCCAACCTGGGCACGCTGCCGGCCGGTGTGGCAGCACTTCTTGCGGCATATCCGAGGGACTTTCTGTACGGATGTATTGCCGCCGATATAACCGTAGGCAAGAAATTCACACACTACCTGCTGAACTGTCATCGCTGGGGTATCGGGCAGAAGATATTGAAAAATGCCGCGTCTGACGCAGAGCGGGCCTGCGCCTATGGCTATCTGTGTCATCTCGCTGCCGACACAATCGCCCATAATTACTATGTCCCACACAAGATCATACGTTCATTTGCTACTGTTACGATGAAGCACGCCTACTGGGAGATGCGTTTTGAGACCTTTGTCAACGATGATATCTGGGAGTTGGCTCGGGAAGTCTGCCGTACCAATCAAGAAGCCAACGACAAACTGCTGCGCAGTGTACTGACGACAACCATCTTCTCCTTCGGCACCAACAAGCGTATCTTTAATTCAATCATGCTGTTGTCGCGACTGGAAAAATGGCAGCAGATCATGCAAACGCTTTCGAGCAACTCACGCTACAAACTGGCAGAAAGCGACCGGGACGAATATATGAAACTGGCCGGGGAGGCGGTCTTCGATTTCCTGCAAAATTCTGAGGGTTCAAAACTTCTAAAAGCGGATCCGACCGGACAAAAGGCTTTGGCCGCAGCCGATGCACTGCGTAAAAATCTGCGGCTGCTCTATCAAAACGGACGTATAACAAAAGCGGAGGGATTCGACCAGGTTGAAAAGCTCAAGGACACGCTGCGAAAGTCACTGCTCAAACCGGATTTGCTGAAGGAATTGTACAGTGGATGATTAATAACATTCCGGCTTGCGATCGTTGAAGCATGGTATCTGAGCCCGCCAATCTGTCATGATCTGCATATCCAGAGTCGCCAGAATTTCGCACGGCTCCTCACCCGCCTCCTCCATAACATCGCCCTTCGGGTTGATGATCATACTCATGCCGAAAAAATCAAGCTTGCCGATAATGCCGCAGGCGTTGCATGAAACCACAAAGAGCTGGTTTTCCATGGCCCGCGCACGAAGCAGGGTGCGCCAATGCTCCTGGCGAGGCTTTGGCCACTGTGCCGGCACGCAGAGCAGTTGGGCCCCCTCCAGCGCCAGGCGGCGGGAGAGCTCCGGAAAGCGGAGGTCGTAGCAGATGATTACACCGATCTTGCCGATTGAGGTATCCGCCAGCAGAGCGGAATCACCACTCGAGAAGGCCAGATCTTCGCCTAAGAGGGAGAAGAGGTGGATCTTGCGGTAGACCCCGGCCAGACGGCCATTGTCAACCAGAAATACCGTGTTGAAGACCTTGTCGCCGTTCGGTTCTGGCATGCTGCCGACAATCACCAGTTTGTGGCGAGCCGACAATTCCAGCAGTTCGTCCACGATCCCCTCCGTGCGCAGAGCCAGCTCATTCAGATTTCTGTAGGAAAACCCGCTTGACCACATCTCCGGCAGCAGAGCCAGGTTGGCCCCCTCCCCTGCCACTCGAACCAGAGCCTCGCGAATGTAGGAAAGGTTGGCATCAACATCCCCCTGTTTGACGTTAAACTGTATGGCGGCGGCTTTAATCGTATTCATATCCCCTTCACCTCGTCAACTGTGAATTCAGGTAGGCGTTTATTACATCCATATATATCTCGCGCGGTTTGCTTGTGCCGTCACTCTGGGCGATCATCCCTTCATGCTCCATCATTTCAACAATCCGGGCGGCCCGGTTGTAGCCGATGCGCAGACGGCGCTGGACCATCGAGATGCTGGCCTGTTTCGTCTCGGCCACCAGCCTTAAGGCATCTTCCCATCGTTCATCCTGTTCCTCTTCATCCCCGGAACCACCCTTTTCATCCGAATCCTTCATCTCCAGAATCGACTTTTCATAAACCGGTTTCCCCTGTTTTTTGAGGAAATCGACCACGCGCTGCACCTCGGAATCGGAAACAAAAGCGCCGTGGATACGCTGCAGGCGCGAGGTCCCTGGAGGCATATACAGCATATCGCCCGAACCCAGCAGACTTTCAGCGCCGTTGCAATCCAGAATGGTGCGCGAATCGACCTTTGACGTCACCTGGAAGGATATTCGCGACGGCAGGTTGGCCTTGATCAGACCGGTGATGACATCTACCGAGGGGCGCTGCGTCGCCAGGATTAGATGAATTCCTGATGCCCGGGCTTTCTGGGCCAGACGGGCTATATGTTCCTCCACCTCGCGGCCGGCAACCATCATAAGGTCAGCCAGCTCGTCCACTATCACCACTATATAGGGGAGGTGAACATGTTCCAGCTCCTCTTCATCGTCCACCGCGAAGGGGATCGGATTGATTAAGTCATCTCCCTCCTCGATAATCTCCTCAAGCTCCTCGATGATCTCGGCTTCCGGAATGGCATTCAGCTCTTCCTGCTCGATCAGCTCACCCGCCAGCTTTTTGTTGTAGGAATCTATGTTGCGGACCCCCTTGTCGGAGAGGAGCCTGTAACGGCGCTCCATCTCGTTAACCGCCCATTTAAGCGCCAGTGAAGCCTTCTTAGGATCGGTCACCACCGGCAGCAGCAGGTGCGGAATCCCCTCGTACATGGAGAACTCCAGCATCTTCGGATCGACCATGATCATCCGCACATCCTTCGGTGTTGAGGTATAGAGCAGCGAGAGGATCATGGTGTTAATGGAGACCGACTTGCCGGAACCTGTAGAACCTGCCACTAAGAGATGCGGCGCCTTGGCCAGATCGGTCACAACCGGAAGTCCGGCGATATCCTTGCCGAGCGCCAGCGGCAGTTTCATCCTGCTATGAGAAAAATGCTCGCAGTTGAATATCTCACGCAGGAAAACCATCTCCCGATCACGGTTGGGCACCTCGACACCAACCACCCCCTTACCGGGGATCGGAGCAACGATACGGATCGACATGGCCTGCAGAGCCATCGTCAAATCGTCCGACAGGCCGGCGATACGGCTGATCTTGATGCCGGGCGCCGGTGAAAATTCGTACATTGTGATGACCGGACCGGGGCAGATCTCCACCACCTCACCGTCTATATTGTAATCCTTTAGCTTCTTCTCCAGCAGGCGCGCGTTCATGGTAAGGGTTTCACGGTCAAGAGTCCGCTCGGTAGCAGGGGGCAGGTCAAGCAGACTGAATGGAGGGGTGCGGAAATCCCCCTCCGACTTGACGAATTCGAAGGTCTCCTGAACAGCTGCACTCTTGGCATCCTCTTTTTTCTTATCCTTCTCCTTCTTGAAGACGCTTGGCCGAACCGGCGGCGGCGCTGACGGCTTGATGACCGGTCCGGCGGATTTAACCGGCGCAGGCAGCCCCTCTTTTTTGGCTTTTGCCTTATCTTTTTCGTCGCGATCGCGTGTGCGGCGTTCCTTCCAGGCAACCCATTTCTGTTTGAAGTTTTCCAGCCACCATACGGCAAACAGGATAAATGAAAATTTGGACAGGACCATGATTGAGGCGGCAAGGAGAGGCAAAAGGAGGAGCAGGGCGCCATAGGGGCCGACCGCCGACTTCAGAAAACCGGCTGATACTTTTCCTAAAAGCCCTCCGGTCTGAACCTGTTGCCCGAAAATCGAGGTGGTATCGCGGAAAAATGCGAACAGTGTGGAGAGAGAGAAGAGAAGGCCGAACGACGCCAGCAGCTTGTAGGAGCGGAGCCGGATCTCCTTGAAGCGGAACAGTGTATAGGCCATGTAGAGCAGTGCCAATGGAATCAGATAGGAAGCCAGCCCGAACCCGCTGAAGAAGAGATCGGCAACCTGGGCGCCGAACTTCCCTCCGAGATTATGGATTGCACCCTCGTTGGACCAGCTGTTCAGCGAGGAATCGGACGTGTTGAAAGTAAGAAATGATAAGAGGACAAAGACGCCGACTGTACC
>JAQTRC010000090.1 GCA_028712665.1 Desulfuromonadaceae bacterium | reverse complement strand
GTTGTATACCGAAAGTCTGATTAAACAAACTCAAATCAATTTCTGCTGACAAATTCTTACAATCAAATAAGTAAAACTGCTATTCGGTTTTCAAAGACCAAAGTCAATCAGGAATCCGGAATATACAGATGGCCGACGCGGGTGTCAAGAAAAAATGTGGTCGGAATAATCAATTTATCAAGAGGCATGAAATACCAGCGCAAGAAATGCAGGCGGAACCAAGCACGGATCATATTTTATAATTAATTATGTTGCGAATATTCCTGGAGATAATGTACATAGAGGAAGCCATGAAAATATTATTCGCCCACAAGACACTGCTTATTCGCAGCCTAACATTTTCAGTTTTCGCGTTTACATTATTTGTTGCACGCATCTCATCCGCCGACACGCGCCTGGATGCAATCTCTGCCATAGCCGGCCTTAGAATGACCGGTCTGGCCAAAAAGATGCCGGATGAAATGAAAAGCCTGGATGCCACGTTTGCCATAGCCGAACAGTATTATCAAGCAAACGACACCACAAACTCAGACCAGTATTATCTACTGACTATTCAAAAGGCGCGTATATTAGCTGCCGGGGCGGCAAATCAGACTGCATTGCTGCAATTTAAAGCATACGAACAAACAGTCAAACCGGATATCCTGCAAAACAAAGCTACACCTGATTCTGCCGCGCCGGCAACAACAAACCCTGCACCAGCACCACCTTCTGTGGCGGAAACAACAGATGCCGAGCAGGGACAAGAAGTGCATTCCGTTGAAATAGTTTCTGAAACACTTGTAGGAACGACAGGCGCCTATACAGTTATAAAGGGTGACACCCTTCGCCTTGTTGCCGCGAAACTAGGCGTCAGCCGGCAGCATCTTTCCCGGATTAACAAGCTTGATGCCAAGGCACCACTAAAGATTGGCCAACAGTTAAAGTACAACAATCGCAAGATCATTCCGTTGCGGATGCAGGAAGGGATTGTCGTCAACATCCCGGATCGGACCCTCTATTACTTCCAGCAGGGGAAGATGATCCGTTCACTGCCTGTAGCCCTCGGCACACCGACAAAGAATGAAAAATATGTCTGGCAGACTCCAACCGGGAAATTTAAGATCACCTCCAAGCAGAAAAACCCGACCTGGTACGTGCCCACTTCAATACAGGCTGAGATGGAAGAGGAGGGGAAGGATGTCTTGATAAGCGTTCCACCGGGACCGGACAACCCCTTAGGGAAATTTGCCATCAAAACTTCCATCCCGGGGATACTGATACACAGTACCACACAACCATGGTCGATATACAGCTTTGCCAGTCACGGCTGCATCAGGGTTTATCCGGCTCAGATGGAAGATTTTTTCAAAGAGGTCAAGGTGAATACACCTGGCGAGATAATTTATCAGCCGGTCAAGCTGGCGGTAACCGAGCAAGGCCGGGTGTTTCTGGAAGTCCACAGGGACGTGTACAGCAAGAGTATCGGTCTTGCGGCAGAGGCAAGAAAACTGATAATAAAGAATCGGCTTTCAGATCGTGTTGACTGGAAGAAGTTTGAGTCCGTAGTGACTCAAAAACTCGGAATCGCTGAAGATATAACCATGTAGAGTTCTTCCACAGAATTTGACGCGGTTCTACAAAAACGGAATCATGCGGTCCGATTACTCAGATCTGGAAGTTGAAGAATCATAATTGGATGGCTCAGTCCCTTTGATAAAACATTCCATCACGGCACCAGGCGTACCCTCTCTTGCCAGCTTCCCTGTACGGGGATTTATCAGGACAAAAGATACGTTTTCCGGGGCTTCGAAATCCTCATAAGGCAGGGAAGCAACAGCTGCTTGCATAAAATCGCCCCAGATGGGGGCCGCTGCCTGTCCTCCAGTCCCTCCCGAACCAAGAGAGCGCTCCTGATCGTAGCCGACCCAGACGCCTGTCACAAGTTGCGGGATGTACCCTATAAACCAGGCATCTTTCGATTCATTCGTTGTACCGGTCTTGCCGGCCACCGGGCGGCCGATGACCGATGCACGGTGACCGGTGCCGCTGGCAACAACACTTTGCATCAGGTTCGTGATTACATAGGCGGATTCAGGCGAAATTACCGGAACCGGAACGGATTGTTGCATCTCCTGAAGCACCGTACCGTCGTTATCGGTCACCCTGGTGATAAAATTAGTGGGTGTCAGCACACCTTTATTGGCAAAAACCGCATAGGCAGATGTCAATTCAAAGGGCGATATAGATGCTGCACCAAGCGCCAGAGCCATATTGGCCGGTATCTGTGATGTGAAACCTAGCTTCCTGGCATATTCAGATGCGTATTGGACACCTATCTGTTCAAGTATTTTTACGCTTACTATATTGATGGAGTGGGTTAGCGCCTCGCGCATGGTTACGGGACCACGGAAGTTGTGGTCGTAGTTTTTGGGTTTCCAGATGCCGCCGGCACCGTCCGGATATCCAACCTCGGAATCCTCTATGATCGTGGCCGGAGTCAAACCCTTGTCGAGCGCCGCTGCATAAATTATCGGCTTAAAGGCAGAACCGGCATTGCGCTTGGCCTGGATAGCCCTGTTGAACTGGCTCTTTCTGAAATCGTAGCCGCCTACCATGGCCTTGACCCCCCCCGTACGAGGGTCGATGGAGACCAGAGCCGCCTGTACTTCCGGCGTCTGATCAAGGGCAAATTGAGCTCCCTCCTTTTCAATTTCGGGTGTTACCACCGACACCTCGACCACCGAACCGAGCGTCAGACTTCTATTACCCTTCTCAGGTTTACCGTAGCTATTGATAATTCCAACCTTGCCGGCCCAGGACATATTCTTGCGACCCAGAATTCCCCTGCGATCACCGACCCTGACTATAGCGTCTTTTCCAGCATTGAAACCGACCACAACCCCTTGATAGGTTTCTCCTGTCTTTAGAGTTGCAGAATCTATCCCCTCTTCCACCTTGGCGCAGAATGTATCGACATCCGTATCTTTAAGATACCTGGACGGCCCCCGGAAACCCTGGCGCTTGTCAACCTCCTTGAGACCCCTTCTTAAACTCTCGTAAGCCGCCCGCTGCATCCCGGCGTTCATTGTAGTGTATATCTTCAAGCCACCTTTATACAGCTGATCCTCACCGTATTTTTCCTCCAGCTGAATGCGAAGATACTCAAGATAATAGGCCGACTCGTTGTTATTGACCTTTTTCATCGAATGCAGAAAAATCGGCGTTTTTTTGGCATGCTCCGCCTCTGCCAGTGTCACATAGCCTTCCTTCACCATTCGCTCCAGAACATAGGACTGGCGCTCGCGGGCCTTATCAAGATGTTTGATGGGAGAGTAAGCATTGGGCGCCTTGGGAAGACCCGCCAGCATGGCTATCTCGCCCAGATTGAGTTGATCAACATCCTTCCCGAAGTAGGTTTCAGCTGCCGCCTGGACGCCATAGGACCCGGCACCCAGGTAAATCTGATTCAGATAGAGGTAAAGTATCTCGTCTTTAGAAAGTTTTTCTTCCATCCGTGTGGCCAGAATGGCCTCTTTGATCTTTCGGGAGAATTTCTTTTCCGGAGTCAGCAGCATGGATTTGGTTACCTGCTGGGTGATGGTGGAGGCGCCCTCTTTTTTACGCATAGAAATGATGTTTTTAACCGCCGCTCGCAAGATTCCGAAATAATCTATTCCCTTGTGGGAGTAAAAGTTGGCATCTTCAGCCGAGACAAAGGCCTGGATCAACTTGCGCGGCATCTTGTTAACAGGCACCACGATGCGGCGCTCCAGATAAAATTCACCCACCAGTACACCGTCATCACCAAAGACCTGCGACACAATGGGTGGCTTATAATCTGCCAGCCGATCAACCCTCGGGAGCTTTGCCATAAGATAAAATACGTAGCCGGATATCCCCAAAAGAGCTACGACTCCCAAAGTGACTACAAACAACACCAGGGTTGATAGGCATCCATTACCCCTTGAAGATTTCGGTGCTTTCCTGTCCATACAAAAACCTTCCCCCTTACCCTGATAAACAGGATAAGTGCGTTAACAAAATCATCTTATGCTCAAAAACCGCAGAAAAAATTTCTAACTTGACTTCAAATGCAAATTTCAAAAAGAGCTATGCTTAAAACCTTCGTAAAATAACATATCACTTCAGGAATTCAAGCTTAATCAGATCAGGAAGGTTTGAGACATAATCCTTGCCAACTCGGCATGAGTGGTTATAATTCGGAGAGCGCGTACATGTTCTGGATGAGCCGCGTCAGGAACAGGGAGAGCACCATGAATATCTTTAGCAGCCGCAGTGTAACCACAACCTTCAACATCATCTCCTCACTGCTTCTTGTCGTCCTTTTTCTTGCACTGGCATACAACAGCTATCGCCGCGAGCATGAACTTATCCTGAAAGGGGCCATCGTCAATGCCCGCAACATCTCACGGCTGATCATCGAGACCCGCGACTACCTCTCCCGACACGTCACCAACGAGCCGGAAAACAATGCCGCCCTCATCCCGCAAGTGGCGGCCAGTCGGGTAGCCCAACAGATGACCAGCGGCTCAAACTACTACGTGCGGCAGGTTTCTTTGCGCTACAGAAACCCAGACAACCGTCCTGACGATTTTGAGCTCACACAACTGAATGCATTTAAAGACAGAAAACCGGGAGAAACTTGGCAGATCGCTTCAAAAGCCGGCAAAAAATCTTTGAGATATCTGTTACCGATGATCGCCGACCAATCTTGTCTGACATGCCACGGGAGCTATGAGAAAGCACCGGGATTTATCCAGGCGCGCTTTCCGAAAGGTCATTTTTCGTACGGCTATCATGTCGGAGACCTGATCGGGGCCGTTTCGGTAGCAGTGCCGATGGATGATCTCTACCGTCAGATCGGTCACAATCTGAAGCAGGACTTACTGTATGACGGCGTTGTTTTGGGAATATTCATCGTTCTGACCGGGTGGGTTCTGCACCGATCGATTATTGCACCGGTCAAGACCGTTGCCGGAAGCATCTCGGAGGTTGCCCGAACAGGGAATTTCAATGAGCGTTTAAAGTTGATCCGCAGAGACGAAATAGGTGAACTCATCAGTTCATTCAACATCTTGATGACTGAGCTTGATAACAAAACCAGGCAGCGGGCCGAATCGGAAGAACGCTACCGAAACTTCATAGAAATCGCCCAATCTCCCATCATCACCTTTATGACCGATGGCAAGATAGTCATTTCAAATCAGAAAGCGGAAACTCTCTTCGGTTTGAACAAGTCGGAAATGCTTGGCCAGTGCATCTTCGAGTTCATGTTGCAGGGGGAGGAGATGAAAAACTCTATCGGCAACTATTTTTCCGGCGGCAGCAGCGAACTGGTGGGCACTACCACCCGCCAGAAGATGCGCGATGTATACGGAAAGCTCTTTGATGTAGATATGGTCATATCTGTATCCCAGTCTGACCAAGACCAGATGTTCAGTGCCATTTTGCGGGAAACGAAATGATGAATTTCAAGTTTTTCGTGCCGTTGGAAAGAAAACATGGTAGCAGTAAGTGGTTTTTTGACGAAATAACATGTCCGGAGGGTAGCTGAATGTGCGGAATTGTAGGATATATCGGAGAGCAGCAGGCTACGCCTGTCATTTTGGAAGGGCTTAAAAAGCTGGAATACCGCGGATATGACTCGGCTGGCATCGCCACTCTGGCAAATGGAGAATCTGCCATCAGACGTAGCGAAGGCAAATTGGTAAACCTTGAAAGAATCCTTTGCGAGCAGCCTCTCTCCGGAGTCATCGGCATCGGCCACACCCGATGGGCAACACATGGGAGACCCTCGGAGATCAACGCCCATCCCCACAAGGCCGGATCGGTCATCGTGGTTCATAACGGCATAATTGAAAACTATCTGCAGCTCAAAACAGAGCTCAAACGGGTCGGACATATATTCAAAAGCGAAACAGACACTGAAGTTATCGCCCATCTGATCGAAGAAAAACTCAAAAGTGAAACCAGCTTCCCAAAGGCGGCTCGCCATGCCTTGAAAGAGTTGAAAGGAGCTTACGCGGTCTGCATCCTCAACGAAAAGGAACCGGAAACCCTGATCGCAGCAAAACTCGGCTCGCCAATGGTTGTCGGCCTCGGACGAGGGGAGTTTTTCGTAGCATCTGACATCCCCGCCATTCTGGCACACACCCGAGAGATGGTTTTCATGGAAGATGGCGAGATGGCCGTTTTCAGCAAAGGCGAGGCTCACTTTTCGACCATTGATGGCGACTCGCTGCAAAAGATAGCGCGACACATCGACTGGTCCCCGCTGATGGCAGAAAAGGGTGGGTACAGGCACTTCATGCTCAAGGAGATCCACGAACAGCCCCGTGCCGTGCGTGACACCATTGCCGGACGCCTGCTGGAAAGTGAAGGGGATGTTTACCTCGAGGATCTCCCGTTCAGTGATCGCCAGCTGGCTGCCGTAACGAGAATTGTCATTATCGCCTGTGGAACCTCCTGGCACGCTGCCCTGGTTGGCAAATTCTATATTGAAGGCTACTGCCGCATTCCGGTCGAGGTCGATATCGCTTCAGAATTCCGCTACCGCAATCCGGTGATAAATGAGAGTACGCTGGCAATCGTCATATCGCAATCGGGCGAGACGGCCGACACACTGGCAGCCCTGCGCGAAGCCAAATCCCGTGGCGCGATGAACATGGCCATCTGCAACGTGGTTGATTCCTCGATTGCCCGCGAATCGAACGGTGTGATTTACACCCACGCCGGCCCGGAGATCGGCGTGGCCTCGACCAAGGCCTTTGTCACGCAGTTGACCGCACTCTACCTGTTTACGATCCGGCTTGGGCGCGCCATCTGCTCAATTGACGCGCCTTCCGGCCAGCGTATGATCTCAGCACTGAAAAAGGTGCCGGCACTGCTGGAAGAGACTCTGAATCTGAACGGCTATGTTGAGAAGATAGCCAAGAAATATATGAACGCCCGCGATTTCTTATACCTCGGCCGTGGGAAAAATTTCCCTATTGCCTTGGAAGGAGCTCTCAAGCTGAAGGAAATCTCCTACATCCACGCCGAAGGCTACCCTGCCGGCGAGATGAAGCATGGGCCAATCGCACTGATCGACGAGGACGTACCTGTAGTCGTTTTAGTGCCAAAAAGCAGCGCTTTTGACAAAACCCTTTCAAATATGGAGGAAGTAATTACTCGCGGTGGACGGGTGATTGCGCTCTGCAGCAAGGATGACGAAGAGATTCGGGGGAGAGCCGAAACCATTATTGAAATACCAAATCTTAACGAGGATCTTGACCCGCTGCTACTCTCCGTACCACTGCAACTATTGGCCTATCATATAGCAGTACTAAAGGGAACCGATGTCGACCAGCCCCGCAACCTGGCCAAGAGCGTTACAGTGGAGTAGTTTCGTTATGTAGTAGTGAAGGATTGTTGCGGTTAAATAAAGTTTTATACTCCGAAATATAGTCATAGACTCTGAAACAAAGTTGTATACTCCGAAATAAAGTTGTAAACCAGACTCGCAAAAAGGAACCATCGTCAATGGTGACGTCTAATTGGCTGGTGTCAGGTTAGGGAATTAAACCAGATATCCAATTGCAGAGTGGTTTAATCAGGCAGAGTTGGTTTGCCAGTAAGCCAAGCAAACACTCTCAGAGTCATAAATGACTCAAGCTGTTGAGTAAGTGCGTGCACCGTTTTTCCTGTAATCCAGCTATACCATCCCCAAATGGTGGCTAAAATAGTAACTACTACAACCAAGATTTTGAGGAACGGTGAATTCAAAGAATTCCCAGTGAGTAAACCGGAGCACGCAAAGGCGCCTGCAAAAAGTGAGACACTTAAGACAACCATTAAGGATAAAGTTATACTTTTAGAAACAAACTTTGCGCGGCTTGATGCTATCAACATGACATCAGTCTGTTCGTTTCTTAACCTCTCCCTATCCTCGTTGGCAAGACGTCCCAGATCAAGGTGATGTGCTAACTCTTCCTGATGGGCTATCTCCTGCGCTTCAAGAGATTCCTTAACCTCAGCTAGTTGACGCTCAATATGGACTCGTTCTTCTGCAGCAATATTCTGCTGTTCAACAATGAGACTTTCCTTTACCCGACCTAGAATTTCTTTGATTCCATTTCCAGTAAGGGTCCCCTCATCCCCTAAAGTAAGATCCATCAATTCCCTTTGTGCAATGGGAGATAGCCTAAGAATCGCATGATCATGCTCGGAAATATTACCGCATTTCATAAGCTGATTCATCATGCCAACATACTTTATAAATAATTCCTTACTCGGTTCGAGCGCTGCATAACAAAGTGCTAAAGTTTCTTTTTCCGGCAGGTTGGGACGTTTCATTGGTGCCTTTAGCCAAGCAACGTTCGCAAGGCTATAGTCAGTAATCACACTTGATACTTCTTTTGACGAGTTATGTGTTTTTCCAAACTCAAACGCGACTTTCGCAAAAGCTGGATTTGGTGTCACAAGAACGGCAACGGCATCCTCGAGTCGAGATGGTGTAACTCCACGCCGCTCCACATAGATGGCACGCACAGAGTTAATATCATTCCTAACAGCATGTTCACCGTGATAGTGGAGTCCGTTATCTAAAGCGTTCTTGAAAGTAGTCTCGTCTATTTGAAATGTTATTTTATATTCAGGGGTTTGCGTAACTCTAATATGAAACGCATCCAATCTTTCAGTTAGCTGATCTATATAGATTATAATATCCGAAATTGTTATGCCACTATTTCGAATCTCACGAAGTATTTTAGCATTTATCTGAGGATTGTCGTGATTTTTTGCAGCAAATCTAAGCACACCTTTGATTTCTTCAAGAGTGTGGGTGAATACTGCTACACGACCTTTCAGTTCACGGACAAGAGATACAAGCTCTTCAGCAGTTTGTTTAAGTCCATCGCCTTGTAGACCGAACAAATTCAAAACCAACGGTGTATCTAGATAGAATGTGACATTATTAAACTTCTTTTCAATTGATTCAAGGTCAGGGCATATTAAAGCATTTGCATACATTTGCCCTTTAACTAGTACAATAAAGTCTTCAAATAGTGGCCTATTGTTTTCATACGCATACTGCAGAAAGCGACCTACAATATAATGTTCCCTTGGACCGGTTTCTGGAATATGCGGCAAAGCAGTATTGAACACATAGCTTTTTAGGCAATCAACCGTAAATCTCCCTAAAAATCCAAGAATGGCTTTAGCTGCATCGATATCAGTCCAGATGGTTCCTGTATGGGCATTTGGAGCGAATTTTGACAATGCATCATAGACGCGTTGTATTCGGTTGACAGCGTCCTGGCGTCTTAAATCTATATTAACTTCTGGCAAGCTTTTTGAGATGCGGTATACATCGTGCTCTTTGCTTAAATGGTTATTGCGCGCCATTATGCGAAGGACATGCTGTACAGCTTTGACGGGAATATTTAGACCAAAATCAACTTTTAGTAGTTCAGCAATGTTTGTGTCTGTAACAATTTCCGGTTTATGCGAGGTCAATGAGCACGACACAAACTGGACCAGATAGTCTATGTAATTACGATGGTGCTCATCAATATCTACTTTCAATATTGCGAGACTTGTCAAAGTTAGAGTCTGCCTTACAAGCGTCTCATCTGCGTCAAATTGCTTTATTATCGTGCTCATAATTTTCGCCTCCGCTCCTTCGACAAAAGGTCGTGGGAATTAGTAATTGACCGGTTTAGACGCACGTGAGCAGGTCATATATCAATTTTGGATTTTAGCTTGAGATCATGTATAAAAATTAAGCGGAGCTCAATAAGCTCAATCTGATAAATTGGTTGTTTAGCTCAAGCGCACTATTTATTCTATTTAGTAAGCTGACTCCATTTTCATCGTATTGAGTATCAGTCTAAACAAATACTGATACCCTCTAAATCATATTGGAGCAATAATCCCTTTAGCAGGTTTGTTTCTGAAAGTTCCCTATTTGCAGCGTACTGGTAGAATCGTCTGGTTGTGGTCAGTTTGTGCAAAATCGAGGATGCCTTGGTTTTATTCCTTATATTATTCTTCGATAATCCACAGTAAACTAAGCACAAGAGGGTACTTCCCCATCTTCATCGATTGCTCATAAACCTCGAATCGTCTCCGATGACGAAGATCCTGAAACCATGCTTCAGTCGGAACGCGTTTCATCTTGGTAGACATTGCACCATCACGAAAACACTCCCAGGCAGCACTGTCCTGATGAATTTTCTGGTGTGAATCAATCCATGTCTCTGGTGAGTGTTCCTTAGCTCGCCACCATTTCACCTTGCCGTTTTCCGAAAAGACAACAATGCAGTTTTCTCTGCTCTCTTCGATGAATCTTACCGCAGTGGAGGTAAGAGAAGTGCCGAATGTCTGTGCCAGCTCTTTCAGCAAGTTAATACTGGGTTCAATGCTCCTGCACATTGGACGGAACAAAATCCCCGGCATGAGTAGTTCGCCGGCGAAAACATTAGCTTCAACCTCCGGTGCACTCCCGCCATAGTCCCGGACATCAGCTTCGGAACATAGATAAAATTGGGAAATATCGGAATGCAACTTCCAATGCCCCAGTTCATGCGCAACGGCGAATCGTTTTCGGCCCCCTTCCGGGATATCCGCTCTGACGCGAATGATGCCTTTATCATTTTTCCGAACCAGTCTCGCTTCGGAACCCTGTATACCGCCTTCAGCAACCAGAACTCCGCATGCCATGGCAATGTCTTCAATTATAATCTCGTCCGGTTTATTGAAGGCAAATCTTTTCACCAACTCAGCGGCGGTTTCACGAGCTTTTGAAGTGTTATCTGGATTGTTTTGAAGCATCATCTGCTGCCATCTCTTCCAACAGTGCGAGATCTTCTAAGAGGCTCTCCAGATCGCTATCACTCGCCTCTTCAAATTTTCTGAAATATACGGTGGCCAACTCAGGATTCCCAATAGTCAGGCCCTGAATCATGTTTTGAATTTTCTCTCTTAAACCCGTAGGCGAGACCTTCTCACCATGAGAAGATAACCTTTGGGCGTAATTCATTCTCTCCTCACGAGCTAGGGCCAACTCTCGCTCTGCCTTCAACTTCAGAATTCGTTGCCGTACATGAGTTACGAGAGGCGCTGGATCAATGCCTTCGGATTTCAAATACTCATGAACTTGCTCAATCGGAGTTTCCGTTACATCCTCTTCAGGACCAATAATGAATTCATGCAGCGATCTCAAAACGTCAGATGCGTTTTTGGGTGTGTTTTCCGTCATTTCTCTATCCTCACAAAGCTTCAGCTTCATTTTTTATTGCGGTATTCTTCCAATCGACGTTGAAGCTGTTTTCGCGCGTTGTAGATATCATTGACATGTTCCCCCAGTTTTTGCGCAATATCTGCGGGTTTATCAACGTCATCAAGTATACATTCGACAATTTTCTGCAACCGTGGTTTATCCGACAGAGACTCGTGAAAGCCCCAAAAAAACTTATATGCCAAATCTTCTTCTTCCTCTTGGAGTAAAATTTCTACCGGACTGGGTAGATCGCTTGGCTTCAAGTCGAAAAAACTGATTTCGGTTTCATCTCCCTCACAATCGGCTCCTGAAACGAGTTTTGTCTCTGATCGAGTAAGTTTGTTGTCCTCGCTATCGGCCAAGTGATTAATATCGCTATCGACTATCCCTTTCAAGTATATGAACAAGTCAGGATTAGCGTCGGGATCCCACTTGCGTTGGTCGTACAGAACCTTTTCGATCGACTGCTGTACAAGGTCCACAACTTCTTTGCCTCCGGGAAGATGCCCGCCATAAATCGACCTCCAAAAAAGCCGTCGGGATTTATTCAATGCATGGGCTTCAAGCTTGGGAATCGTAACTTCCCATGGATGTTGATTTAGTAGGTCTAGAACTCGGTCCGCATCTCTCAATGACTTCCCTCACCCGTACTACCAAGATAATGCCGTTCAAAAGAAACTTTTTGCCGAAAATTTGGCAAATGCTTCCGTAAACCCGGCAAATAGAAATTATAATCGCTTTAGAGGCCCAAAACTAACAATAAGCTGTGAATTAATCAAATAAAATTTAGGAATTTAAAGAGAAATGCCATCATTCTTTCAAGAACGCTTGGAAGGGATGTTAAGTCCATAGGATCACTATTAACTATCAGTGAACTGGCAAGTCAACGAGGAGGTGACGATATGGCACGAAGCAAATTGGTTAGTAACGCCAATAAACTAAAAAAAGGCCTTGGACAGGGGCATGGAGAAAACTACAGGCCGTTTCTCACTGTCCGAGACGTGCCCTCCCGTGGGCTGTCACACCGGATCAAGGGTTACAAATCCAACCGCGTTCCCCTGGTTATTTGGCAATATTTAAATGCAAAATATGAGCTAGAAAAATCAGGTAAATTTACAAAAAACTTCTTATTAGTTGCCCCGGGATTGATCGTATACGAACGATTACTTGATGCATATCTTGG
>JAQTRC010000011.1 GCA_028712665.1 Desulfuromonadaceae bacterium | reverse complement strand
GGTGCGACTGTACTCCTCCAATTCGCCGGTGGCTACTTTCAGACCTTCGTATAATCGTGCGTTTTCTATTGAGATGGCGACCTGTGACGATAGAAGATCAAGTACCTTGAGTCTCTCCTTTGTGAAGGCGCCGGTTGCCAGGCTATTTTCCAGGAAAAGGACACCGGTCATCCTTCCCTGATTCGTGATAGGCGTGCAGAGGATGGATTTAGACCCTCTATCCAGAATGTATGGATCGTGAGTGAACTTGCCGCTTTTGGCTGCATCGTCCAGAACAACATGTTTATTGGTCCGCGCCACATAGTTGACGATTGATTCGGGGATGTTGCTGCAGCCGTCAACCGGCAGCGACTGGAGCAGAACCGTGCTGCTGGTTTCGGTTCTGCCTTCCGCCTCGATGAATAGCTTGTTTTCCCGTTTTAGTATCAGTAAACCACGGTTCGCACCGGCATTTTCAATCACGAAACCGAGCAAACGTTGCAGCAAGCGGTCCAGGTAGACCTCCCCTGAAATAGCCTGCGATACCTTGATAACGGTCATCATGTCCAATGCTCCGCTGCCAGCCGTGGAAGACGCAGTGTTTGCCGTATGAGTTGTCTCCTCACGCGTCTGCGCCATTTCCTTCTGTGTGGCTAACCAGTCGGAGCGACTCTTTTCAAGCAACTTCACCTTGGCGGTCGCCCCCCAGGCTGAGAAGCAGTCACGAGCCCTCATAAAACAGATTCGCGCCGCAGTGCCGGCTCCCTGTGCCAGATACATTCCGGCGGTCAGTTCGGAGGCGATCGCTTCGCACTGGATGAAGCCGTTTTCTCCTGCGGAAGCAGCCGCCATCTCAAACAGTCTGATAGCCTGTGATGCATCCCCGGTAATTCGTGCGATTTCTCCGGCTACGAGCAACTCCTTGTGACGGAAGTTCTCCGGGCAGTGTCTGGCCCACTCGGCAAGCTTTTTCAGGTTTCTCTTCAGGAGTGATTTATACAGCCTCTTCCTGTTCCACGGCAACTTTGGCCATTCTGCAGCAATAGCCAGGGAAAAATATAGATAGTGGTCGGCATGATACGACTGACAGAGCGCCTCCTCGGAATACTTTTCAGATTCGACGGCCATTTTAAAGGAGTTTTCATAGTCACCCATAATGTATAGGGCCTTTGATTTGAAAAGATAAAACCCCTGCAAAGGGACCAAGGTTTTCTTTTCCTTCATCAAAGAGAGTTGCTGATCTTCGTCATACACTCCGTCAGAGAAACAGGAGAATCCGTAGGTCTTGCCCTTCAGGCAGAGGGCGGTCTGCTGCACAACTTTGACAAATAACAGGGCATCTTCGTTTTGAACCCGATTCAGGAACTCCAGATTCCGGTCTCCCTCTGTCAGGATGGTGTCCAGAGAGGCGCCTGCCGTAGACAAGTGCAGTTCCCGAGCCAACAGAGAATATCCGGCATACATGAGGTCGCCGCAGCGAAGACACTCCAGGAAAACATCTTTGAGGGCATCAGCCCCTTGCGAAATCGGTTGCTTGCGGTGGGCTATGAAATTATGGAATACAAAAGCGCTCTTCCCTTTGGCAAGGGTATCCCCGTAATGTTCATCCAGCCTGAGCGACAAGGTTCCGAAATCATACCCGGCATCGAATTCACCAAAGGCTGCGGTAATCATCATTCCGTAGAGTGCGTATGCGACCGGTGACAGTGCGTTGTTGCCATGTTCCAGCGAAAGATTAACCATCATAATGGAGATAAGGGCGAACAAGTTTTTGTCATGCAGGTAGGATGGCGCTCCAATGTTTGACAGGATACTCATGACAGCCAGTCTGTCCGGATCAAACATTTCCGGAAGACGGATGAGTTCCTCAATTGTTGTATGCCCCTCCCGCCGCTTTCTTGCCCGAAGCCGGCGGGATATTAGATATTGCAGCAGTATGGCCGGTTTGCCGGGGGTGAAAGGCAGCGTCACCCCGAACATCCTGAGCGCATCCGCCCCCAGTTCTATGGCCTCACTGAATCGACCGAGGTTGGCACAGAGGACAATTTTTAAGTTGTAGACCTCAGCCTTTTCTGCCGGAGTGCGAAGGTTTCGAAGGTTTTCGTCGAAGAGTCGCTCAGCCTGCGCAAAATTGTTGCAGAGCAGTTCACACTCAAGTCGTTTGACGTGAAGGGCGCTGGTCAGATCATAATCTGAAATCCAGGGGTTCTCCGCCAGAAGTTCCATGCCTGTACAGAGATACTTGAGAGCAGCTTCGTAGGCGTTGGAAGCCAGAGCCTTCTCTCCCGCCTTTAGATTGAGTCCGGCCACCAGCTTCCGCTCGGCAGGATCGCTTAGCATCGCCAAAGTGTCATCCAGATGGTTTACAATATCGAACAGGCGGGCTTCGCGCTCCTCCGGAGAGGCATTTTCCAAAAGTTGCCGTCCGATTTTTATCTGGGTCTCGCACCTTACATGCTTCTCCATGAGCGAGTAGGAGGCCTGTTGGACACCGTCGTGTATGAAGGAAAAAATTACAGAAGTTTCTGTTTCATTCGATTCTTTGATACGGAAGCCGCCGTCGGTAATAATCAACCCGCCACTTATAGCCGGCCATAGGTCAGTGACTGTTTCTTCCTGCGAACGCGCCATTACGAGGGAGAGGCTTGCAAGAGTGAACTGATTGCCAATGCATGCGCCGAAACTCAAAGTGCGCTGGGTTGCACCCGGCAGGCCGCGAATCTTGCTCACTATCAATTCTGCCATGTTATCCGCAATGCAAATCTTTTCGATCCGCTTTAAATCCCAGCGCCATCTTCCCTGAGAGGACTCAAATTCCAACAGGCCGTCGTCGTGGAGTGTTTTCAGGAGTTCAATGACAAAATAAGGGTTTCCTCCGGTTTTTGAGAGCAGCAGCTTTGCCAGAGGGCGTGACTCATCGCAGGAGCAGGCCAGGGAATCGCAAATCAGCTGAGTTATATCGTCAGCGTCCAGTGGCCCAAGTGAGATCGTCTGGAGCATTGCCCCGACTTTGTCTGCGTTTTCCAGTACTTGCACCAGCGGATGGGTATTATCTACTTCGTTGTCGCGGTACGCTCCAATGAGAAGGGCGTGTCTGGAGTCAGGGTCGTTGATGATCTGCCGGGCCAACTTCAGGGAGGCCGTGTCGGCCCACTGGAGGTCGTCGGCGAAGATAACCAGCGGGTGTTTTTTCCTGGCAAAGACTCCGACAAAGTTACGGAAAACCATGTTGAAGCGGTTTTGGGATTCTGCAGAAGGAAGTTCGGGCAGCGGCGGCTGATCGCCAATGATCAGCTGTACCTCAGGGATCACGTCGATGATTACCTGCCCATTACGGTTGAGAGCCTTCGTCAGTTGTTTCTTCCATCGTGCGATCGCTTCATCGCTTTCGGTCAGAATTTGTTGAACCAGATCGCGGAAAGCCTGGATCAGGCAGGCATAAGGGATGTCTCGTTGGAACTGGTCAAATTTACCGCTGATGAAATAGCCGTGGTGCTTTACGACCGGCTTGTGAATCTCCCTGACAATGCTTGATTTGCCGATACCGGAATAACCGGTCACAAGCAGCAGCTCGGTGCTGCCTTCGCAGACGCGATTGAAAGCGTCCAGCAGAGTTTTTATCTCGTTATCTCTTCCGTAGAGTTTCTGGGAAATCTGAAACCGCTCTGAAACATCATGACCGCCTGGAGCAAAAAAAGCGATTTTACCGCTGGATTCAAGCTGCTCAAGGCACTTTTGAAGATCAGCGACCAGGCCATGTGCACTTTGGTAGCGTTCCTCGGCCGTCTTGGCCATCAGTTTTACTATTATGGCGGATAGCGCTTCTGGAATCTCCGGATCAACAAGGTGGGGATGGGGCGGAGGCCGGGCGATATGGCAGTGAACCCATCCCAGCTGATCTTTGGCCTGGAACGGAAGCTGGCCGGTCAGCAATTCGTAAAAAGAGACCCCGGCGGAATAAAAGTCGGTGCGATAGTCTACTGCGCGGTTCATGCGTCCGGTCTGTTCCGGGGACATGTAGATGACGCTGCCTTCGAAAGAGTCTGAGATCACTGTTGTGTAATATTGCTGCTGCAGGCGCGATGAAATACCGAAGTCGGTGATCTTGGTCAGACCGCTGGATGGATTTACTATGATGTTGGAGGGTTTGATATCCTTGTGGATGATCTGGTGTGCATGCAATTCGGCGAGTGTCTTAGCGACTTCGATAGCAATTTTGAGAAAGGCCGAGGGTTCCATCCGGCCGGTTGAAATCTCGCTTTTCAGAGATACGCCGCCAAAATCCTCCAGTATCAGAGCGGATATCCCACCGGTTATTTCTAAAGCGTAGGCCTTTACTACTCCGGTCAGATGAAGGTTTCTGGTTATCTCATACTCGTGTCTAAGCCGACCGATGCTCTCGGATGTCGACTGTTCGGGCTGCAGGGCCTTGATGACGACCGGCAGTGAGTCGCGGGAACGGCATCCTTGGTAGACGATCGTACGGCTGCCGTGGTAGATGAGCTGAGATATGCTGTACCCCGGTAAGTCGATCAAGTTGAACCCTCAGGGAACTGTTTCAGTTACACTTGATAAACCCCGCTTAACAAAGGGGTTGCGTCTGTTTTGTAGCGTGTAAGGTCAGTGGAGTCAGACTTTGCATCTGGTGATTTGAGGGGCAATAATTGAGGCTGTTTTTTGATTCCTTGCTGTCTCACATAATTCTTGCCACTTCATCTGCCAAACTATATTACTCTCTAACTCTTCATACAACAATAATCAATATAAATTCAGCATCTTACATCTTTAATAAAGTGTAAAGTTTCTTTACACCTGCATAAAATAAACAACGATTTCAGCATGTTATGCAACTGTAAAGTTTCTTTACACATTGCATAACTATCAGATTTTACAGGGTATTATTTTTTGAATTATTTTGAAAAAAATATACGTGGGTGTTGTATTTTGCTGATCTCTGTTTATCGAACAGACAGGATAGGAGCAGTCGTCCCCAGGTTACGATATTTGCTCGATTCAGAATTGCTGACCATGCAGCCGTGAATATATGAAAGCTGCGTCTTTAGCGTCCCGGTCAGGAGTATAAAAGAACCAAAGAGTCCGCTGGATTTGTGATCCTGAAAAAGCATTGAAACCAATCTTCGTTTAACGTACATCTGTATTAATTATTCCGAAACGGACCGACCAAAATTCAAAAGGGTGGAAACTATCATGCTACTCAGCAAAAAACAGATCCTGGCGTTCCTCAAACAGCGGGAGGGTTCGACCCATTTCGCCGCATTACTGCGTGAATTCGGGGGGCGGCACGTAAAGCGCGAGTTGAAAAACATGCTGGATGATATGGCTGATGACGGCGAAGTGGTCCGATTTAAGGGGAACAGTTATGCTCTGCCGGGTAAGAGCAGGACGCTGCGGGGGAGGATTTCAGTACATCGCGACGGCTATGGCTTTGTAACCCCTGATGGGGGGGGCGAGGATATCTTTATCCCTTCCAAGTATCTGAAGGGCGCCTTGCATGGCGATCTGGTGGAGGCCACCTCTTCGCCAAGCCGAATGGGCGGCGGCAAACTGGATGGTCGTGTTGCAGCGGTGCTTGAACATGCAACCAGCCGCATCGTAGGGCGCTTTGAGGAGACCAGACGCGGGGCAATCGTCATCTCCGAGGATCAGCGCCTTAACCTTGTGGTGTCGATTCCGGTCAAAGGTCGAGGTAGAGCCGAGGACGGTCATCAGGTGGTGGCCGAACTGACTTCCTACCCCGTCGGAGACCGTCCGGCCGAGGGGAGGGTGGTGGAGGTGCTGGGGTGGCCGGATGATCCGGAGGTGGAGGTTCAGTCGGTTATCCGTCGCTTCGACCTGCCGCACATCTTCGGCAAGGATGTACTGGACGAAGCTGAACGAATTTCTGAAACGGTAGCCAAAGGGGATCTGGCGGGTAGGGTGGATCTCAGAAAATTGCTTACCGTGACCATCGACGGAGAGACGGCACGCGATTTTGACGATGCCGTGTCGCTAAAACGGGAAGGAGAGAACTTCCGGCTCTGGGTCTCGATCGCAGATGTTTCCCACTACGTAAAGAAGGAGAGCCCACTGGACCGTGAGGCTTATCTGCGCGGCACTTCGGTCTATTTTCCGGATCGATGCATACCGATGCTCCCCGAGCGTCTCTCTAACGGCATCTGCTCACTCAATCCGCAGGCCGATCGCCTGACGATGACGGCCGAGATGCTCTTTGACCGCTCAGGGGGGATGCTGGAATCCCACTTCTACCCCAGCGTTATCAAGAGCGCTTCCCGTCTGACCTATACAATTGTAAAGCGGATCATCGTGGATGATGAGCGCGAGGTTGCAGACAAAAACCGGCCGGTCGCTGCGATGCTGCTCGAAATGAAAGAGCTGGCGCTGATCCTGATGGGGATGAGGAAAAAGCGTGGCAGTATCGATTTCGACCTGCCCGAACCGGAGATCATCATCGGTCTGACCGGGCTGACCGAAGGGATCATCCGAGCCGAGCGCAACCTGGCCCACCAGCTGATAGAGGAGTTCATGCTGGCCGCCAACGAAGCGGTCGCCCGCTTCATAACCTCTCATGATATCCCGTTTTTGTACCGTGTCCATGAAAACCCCGATCCGGCCAAACTGCGCACCTTCCAGGAGTTTGTCTACGGTTTCGGTTACGAATTTGCCCTGGTGGAAGACAAGGTCAATCCATCCGAACTGCAGCGACTTTTGAATCAGGCTGATGGCCGTCCTGAAGAGAGGATGATCAACTACGCTCTGCTCCGCTGTATGAAGCAGGCCCGCTACGCCGCCCTGAATGTCGGACATTTCGGCCTGGCGTCAGACTGCTACTGCCATTTCACCTCCCCGATCCGGCGCTATCCCGACCTGGTAGTACACCGCATATTGAAGGCTGCGCTGGCGTTCCCCCTCCACAACCCTCCCCCTCCTGGGGAGGGAGTCAACCTCCTTCCCCCAGCGGGGGGAGGCCGGGAGGGGGGAAAGCGTGCCGCCAAACAGCTTGCCATTGCCACCGAACGGCTGGCCGAGGTTGCCGAACATACCAGCAAGCGCGAACGGGTGGCCATGGAGGCCGAACGGGATGTGGTGGAGATGAAGAAGCTCCAGTACATGCAGCAGCATGTGGGGGACGATTTTAATGGTTATATCGCAGGGGTGACCGCTTTCGGTTTTTTTGTCGAACTTGAAGAACTTTTCGTTGAGGGGTTGGTGCATATCTCGACATTGACTGACGACATTTACAATTTTGCCGAGAAACAGCATTCGTTGATAGGGAGGCGTACAGCCAGGGTCTACCGTATCGGTGATAAGGCGAGGGTTAATGTGGCATCGGTATCTCCCGCCACTCGGCGGATTGAATTTGTGCTGGTCGATCACGCATCGTCAACCCCGCAGTCTCATCCTTCTGCTCTGGCGGCAGGATCTGAGGAATATCCGCGTATCCCTTTACGCGGCAAGCGTCTGGCGGGAGTGGAGCCGCACACAGGTGTCCGCGAACAGCCAGGCAAACCGGGAAAGGGTGAAAGTTCTGGCAGGTGCAATACCGGCGGCAGGAAACGGCGTTGACCCTCATAGGGCAAAAAGCAGGAAGCGTGAAGCGGCGGCGAGAGCGTTTGCAAGGTTTTGCTGTTTAATTTGCTTTAACGGTCTTGGGAAGTTTTCGAAAATTCCGGTGACATCATACTGAATTGCCATTGACCTTACCCAATCGACTTCCGCATCTTCTCCTAGTTACCAAGCAAATTTTTTGTCAAGGCCAACTCCCGCCGACCGAAATATGCACCTTCTTCAACTGGCCGGAAGAAACGACATTGATGAAAAAATGATATTGTAAAGTAACCACCTATAATATAATATGGTAGTTACATTGAACCGGAGGTTATTTAATCATGATAAGCGTCGGAATCAAGGAATTAAAAGCCAAATTGAGCAGTTACGTAGACATGGTGCAAAATGGCGATGAGATTGTTGTTACCGAACGCGGGAAGGAAGTTGCCATTGTAATTCCTTTTTCGCTGGAACGCCGCCTGGTGAGCAAACTGATGAAGAGCGGAAAAGCAACCTGGTCAGGAGGCAAGCCCGAAGGCATAACCGGTATCCATGTTCGTGGAGGCAGCATTTCCGAGACCATTCTTGAGGAACGCGCGTGATCTTGTATCTGGACACCAGCAGTTTGGCAAAACTCTACGTTGAAGAGGCGTTTTCACAGGATGTGCGGGAATGCTGCGCCGAGGCCCATATTATTGCCACCAGCCGTGTAGCGTATCCTGAACTGCTCTCGGCATTGACCCGGCGCTATAATACAGGCGACTTCGATAAGGTGGAATTTGAATCGCTCGTAAGCAGGTTCACAACCGAATGGGGACGTTACGTAAGCCTAGACATCAAAGAAATTCATGCCGGAGAACTGGCCAGAAAGCACGGAATACGAGGTTTTGACGCAATACATCTGGCATCTGCATTCCAGTTGACAACTAATGATCAGACCATTGAAGTTGTTTTTTCGTCGTTTGACAAAAAGCTGAATGAAGCCGCGAAAGCGGAAGGCTTTGCTGTGTTGACGGTCGGGATATGAATTGGCCGCCATGCATCAACAATATTTCGGCAAATCAGTGTTGCGTGAATGTGTACCGCTGTGATAGGAATGTGGCATGAGCGAAGAGCGAGTTGTCCCCTTTATTGAACATCTGGTTGAACTGCGGAAAAGGCTGGTCGTCATAGTCATCGCCGTGGTCGTCGGCATGGGCGTGGCCTGGAACTTTTCCACCGATATCCTCAACTTCATTGAAAAACCGCTGACCGGCAAGACCTACCTGACTGATATCAAGAAAAAGGCGTACAGCAAGGTCAAGGAGTGGTCTCCCGCACTCTACACCCGCTACAAACTGGAGCAGGAGGTTAACGCTCCCGAGAAGAAACGCCCCCTCAACTACAGCGCGCCTCTGGAGCCGTTCTTCATCCAGTGCAAAATATCCATGCTGGCAGGGTTTATCCTGGTGCTCCCCATCGTCTTTTTCCAGGTCTGGCTGTTTATCGCCCCAGGACTTACCCGCCAGGAGCGTAAACTGGTGATACCGTTCGTCACTGCCGCCACGATTACCTTCTGCATCGGAGCCATGTTTTTTCTGGTCATAATCTGGCCGGTCATCATCAACTTTTCACTCTCGTATGAAGCCGAAGGGCTGCAAAGCTGGTTTAATATCAGCGCCTACGTCAATTTCTGCCTCCGCCTTGTCCTCCTGTTCGGACTGATTTTTGAACTGCCGGTACTGACGTTGCTGCTGGCTCGTTTAGGGGTTGTCAGCTACGCGTTTCTCGCCCCCAAGCGCAAATATGCTCTCCTTGCCAGTTCCATCGTAGCTGCCTTCCACGCTGATCTGATAACCATGTTCGTGATCATGATTCCTCTTTACCTGATGTATGAGGTAAGTGTGTGGGTGGCGTTCATATTCGGCAAAAAAAAGGTCAAGATCGAGGACGAACTCCCTGCCACGTAATTTCCGATTGACGTCATATTTGGTTTAGATACGACCCAATAGATTTAAGTTGACAATCTTATTGAAACTCAATAAAAAGATAAAAATTGTCTTTTTAGAGAGGGGTTTCTCTATGATGGAACTTACTAGAAAAGGTGAATATGCAATCCGTGGCATTGTTTATCTGGCCGCTCAGCCGGAAGACAGGGTCTGTCTGTTGAGTGACATAGCTGCTGCCGTTGATGTGCCGCCTACGTTTCTTGCCAAGATATTTCAGCAGTTCAGCAAAATCGGGCTGGTGAAGTCGTATCGTGGTACCGGAGGGGGCTTTGTTCTTGGGCGGGCTTCAGATAAGATAACTTTGCTGGAAGTAGTTGAAGCGGTCGAAGGGCAGATCATTCCAAACAGGTGTGTTGTAACTCCTAGTGAATGTTCCAGGGATGTTTTCTGCAAAGTGCATCCCGTCTGGAAGCGTGTCCAGATACAGGTCCGGGATGTCCTCGAAGGAGTTACCTTAAAAGATCTCTCCGGGGCATAGGCGTCCGGGCGTTTATATGTGCTAACTTAATAATATCATTGAATGTTTTACCAATTGTGTTGACAAAAGCTTATATGTGAAGTATAGATACGCAGTCTGGATCAGACGCCCGCAAAGTCCCGTAAACCGGGATTTTGGCGTTTTAGAAGTTAGCGAAGATTTTATTTCCGTTTTTTCGCAGATATCAAGTTCGTGAACGCGCTTAATCCTCTCTATAAAGGGTTACGGGTAAAATAAACATGAAAGGAGCATCCAGCCGGAGATACGCCTGATATCAATATGGGCAACGACGCCGCTCCGGCAAAGCCGATACCACCTCCAACTATTCTATTATGAGAAAAAAAATTATCTACATTTTATGCCTTTTGTTATTGACGGCATGCGAAAATGCCCCGTTTAAAATGACAGAAGTCCAGTCTGCAGCTTCGTTGTCTACCGAATCATCCCTGCCTGACAACGAAAGCATCTCCTTAATCCAGCGGAAAAAACAACAGATTGTTATCGAAGCGGCCTTTGCACGGAGGACTAACCCCGAGCGGGCACAAAAGCTTGCCGCTCTCTGTTTTAACAAAACAGCAGGCACCGTATTTATGCCTTTTGATCTGGCCGAGATTGCGCTTGCTGAAACGGGTGGACATAGACTCTCGGCGCATGCAGTCTCATCCAGAGGAGCCCTTGGAGTATGGCAATTGATGCCTAGCCGTGCAAAGAGCCACGGTTATTCCTCCAAAGACATGAATGACGATGCAAAGTGTGCTCAAGCTGCGGTTCTGGAACTGCACACCAAGCTTGAAATGGCGCAGGGAAACATGGAACGGGCAAAGAAATTATACTGTGGCCAGGGCCCCCAAGCTGACGCCTACATTAAAAAAATTCGTCGTGTACGACTGGAAATGCTGTCCGAATTCAAACGCCAGGCCGAAAAACTTGCCATGGCTGATGCTGAGCAGATGGACCGTTGAAAATTCGCTGCCTGCAGATAGTTTGACAAGCCAGGAATATTTTCTGCGGATTTTGGCAAAAACAGGTTTTCGTTAACGTGTTTTATCAGGTTTATCCCGGTCAGACGCCGGAGGAGTGTTGTCCTTATACTTTTTCATCTGCTTTATTAACCACTTGAAGGCCGTCCGTTTTACACCCTGGCCGGGGTTTTTTGCTTGATATGAAAGCAGCCGCTCTGATATAGTCGAGCGGCTTTTTTATACGTATGACACATCATTTGGCGGGGAGCAATTTAGTGGAGAAAACAACTTCTTCCAGCGGCACCGGCGGTATTACGCTTCGCTCCAAAATGTTCCTTATTACCGCGTCGGCTTTTGTCGGCATTCTGCTGGTGACGGCGATCGCTCTCTATTTGATGAACGAAATCCGCATCGGCGGCAAGGCGTACATGCATATCAGTAACGATAAGGATGCACACGAGAACATGGCGCTGATAAATTCAGATCTTTTCCAGATCAGCAATAATGTACAGAGCGTAATTGGGGAAACTGACAGTGCGATTATCAGTAAAACAGTAGCAAACATAAAAATACTCACAAAGGATATGGATCAGAGATTTGACATCAGTTTGAAGCTGATGACGTCAGAGCATCACAAGAATTCACTTGGCAAGGCCATAATAATTTGGAAGGATTATAAAAAAACGCTGCTGGACGATATATTGCCGGCGGTCAATCAGGGGGATTCGCTTAAAGCAAGTTATCTGCTGGTCGGGGTGCAGTCCCAGCGCTTCGACGCATTCATTAAAATAGTGGCAACAATGATCAACGCTATCAGAAGTGATGTTCTTTTGGAGGAACAGGCTGTGACCGGGATGGTTGTGGGTAAAATCACCATAGCAGCACTAGTCGCGGCAGGCACCATATTCATCATAGCCCTTTTTTCGTATTTTGTGACAAAATCGATTACCGGTCCACTTGACGCCTGCCTGGTTTTTGCTCAGACAGTTGCCAATGGCCGACTGGATGAGCGTCTTGAGGTCAATGGCGGACGTGAAGCTGCTGCGCTGGCCGCTGCAATGAATAAGATGGCCGCGAGCCTGCACAGCATGGTTTCGCGTGTCAATTCCGCTTCAGTAGTGCTTACCTCAATAGACAATAACATAGAAAAGGCATCAAGGCAGGTCGTTAACTCAGCTAAGTTGCAGGAAAAGGCGGTATTGGAGACTTCTCAGGCTGTTGCCCATATTAACGAGTCCGTCAGAGAAGTTTTCGATGGCATCGATATGCTCTCCACCGCGACTGCAGAAACGTCATCATCTGCTCATGAGATGTCCTCCAGCATCGAAGCGGTCGCCATAAGCGCCGAAAAGCTGGAGGGGGTTGTGGAAGAGGTCAGTTCATCGATCATTCAAATGTCCACGTCCATTAAAGAGATCGGCAGCAATATAGTAAATTTGCTGGATGCCTCAAGCACTACCGCATCGTCCATTGCGCAGATGGATGCCACCATCAAGCAGGTCGAAAAAAATGCCATGGATTCTGCAGCTATTTCCGAGTCGGTCAAAAATGATGCCGAGACAGGGAAAAAAGCTGTAGAAGAGGCTATTGCCGGTATGCAGGCGATCCGTATTTCGTCACAGATAACGGCTGATGTAATTGCGAACTTGTCTCTGAGGGCCACCGATATTGGCGCGATCCTTTCAGTCATTGACGAAGTGGCGGAGCAGACAAACCTGCTTGCGCTTAATGCGGCTATTATTGCGGCACAGGCTGGAGAGCATGGCAAAGGTTTTGCGGTGGTAGCGGATGAGATCAGAGAGCTCGCCGAACGTACCAGCAGTTCTACCCGTGAAATTGCAGCGGTAATAAAGGGGGTCCAGGAAGAAACCACCCGGGCTGTAGAAACCATCAACCAGGCGGAAGAGAGCATAGCCGAAGGTGAAAAGCTTTCCCAGCGCTCAGGTGCAGCATTGCAGAAGATAGTGACTGGTGTCAATCGATCCAGTATTCAGGTTGGAGAGATCGCCAAGGCAACGGTAGAGCAGGCGCGTGGCAGTCATTGTATCAGAGAGGCGATGGAGAGTGTCGAGGAGATGGTCGGGCATATTGCCATCTCTGCGCGGGAACACTCACGTGGTACCGATTTGATTACTTCGGCGGTTGAGCGTATGAAGGATCTTACCATCCAGCTGAGAACCTCGACACGGGAGCAAAGTAGCGCCAGTTCCCTGATAGCCCGTTCAACCGAAGATGTGAGCTCACTGGTAGACCAAATTCGCGACGCATGCCGATCACAGGTCGAGAACAGCGAAATGATTTCCAACTCTGTCGACAACATCAAGAATTCCACTGCGGCCAGCAGCCATACAACCGCGGTCATGGATTCATCAGTCTCTGAACTGTCGCATCAGATCGATCTGCTAAAGAAGGAGATGACCGGCTTCAAGATTTGATGTTTACTACGCAGCAGTCAGATTACAGGAGTCAGAATTCAGTAGGAGAGCGGTCAGGTTCTGCGACACTCGGATAGTTATCTCTGTTCCTCCCGGGTTTTCATGAAATTTCAGCTGTAACTTCCTGCTTTATTCTGACTCCTGAATTCTAACTCCTGACTCCTCAGTAGTTACATAGAGTGACTGAATTGCCGGGAATATTTATGGATAGACTAGCAAAATGTTTTTCAGACTTGAAAAAGCAGCACGCCAAGGCACTGGTTACGTTTATAACAGCCGGAGACCCTCAACTTTCTGTTACAGAGGAGATGATCTACCTGCTTGAAAGCGCAGGTGCCGATATAATCGAGCTGGGTGTTCCTTTTTCCGACCCGATGGCGGATGGACCGACGATCCAACTTTCATCCGAGCGGGCGCTGGCCGTCGGCACCACTCTGGAAGGGATTCTCGCAACGGTTATAAAAGTGCGTCTCCGCTCCAGGATTCCAATTATCCTGATGGGTTATCTAAATCCAGTACATGCCTACGGATACGAGCGCTTTTGCAGGGATGCCGTCGATGCCGGGGTAGACGGTCTTTTGCTTGTTGATATGCCGCCTGAAGAATCAGATGAGTTGCTCGTTTATGCACGGGCTACCGGCCTGAATATCATTTTTCTGCTGACCCCGACTTCTGACGAAGCCCGTATCAATTCGGTTCGAAGATTGGGGAGCGGTTTTATCTACTATGTGACAGTGACCGGTGTTACCGGTGCGCGTCAAAATGTCTCGGATTCATTGCCTCACGAACTCGGAAGGTTGATGAAAAAAGTCAAGCTGCCGGTAATGGCCGGCTTTGGCATATCGACTCCGGAGCAGGCTGCGAAGGTGGCAGCATTGGCAGACGGGGTGGTGGTAGGGAGCGCCATTGTGAAGTTGTTTGAGCAATATTCGGGTCAGAGGCTTGGAAAAGAGCTCAAAAAATTTGTCAACGGAATGAAACAGGCGATTTAGTTTCTTTACAATACAGCACTAGTACCATGGAACATCCAAAACTAACCCCCCTCCTCCCCCCTTACCTAAGGGGGAAGCTTTGAAATCTCCCCTTGGATAAGGACCCTCTGGGGCCTAAAGGGAGATTTAGAGGGGTTAGCCGCGAAAAAATATCTGTTACAGGGTACCGGTTCTCATCTTAAACTCCTCCCCTCACGTCAAGGGAGGGGAGGGAAAAAGCAACGTAAATCCAAAAGGTTCTGAAAGGTGTGAGGGGTGCCATGGGCTGGTTTAGTAAAGAAAAAGCCGGGATAGAAAAATCTGACGTGAAGAAGAGCAAGGTTCCTGAGGGGATGTGGGTGAAATGTCAAGGGTGTTCGGAAACTATTCTTGGCAAGGATATCGAGGCAAACCTTCAGGTTTGTCCCATGTGCGGTTATCACTACCGCATATCTGCGCGGAAACGTCTTGAGGCTCTGCTTGACGGAGGTACCTGGCAAGAGTTTGACGCCGGTATGACTTCAATAGATTTCCTTGATTTCAAGGATGCCAAGAGCTACAAGGAGCGCATTGACGTTGCAGTTTCGAAGGGAGGCTCGAAAGACGCGGTCATCTGTGTCGAGGGAGCCATAGAAAAGCTTGGCGTTCAGGTATCCTGTTTCGATTTTTCCTTTATGGGCGGCAGCATGGGGAGCGTAGTGGGTGAAAAGATCACCCGTTCGATCGAGCGAGGCCTCAAAAACAACCAGCCGGTCATAGTAATATCCGCTTCCGGCGGCGCACGCATGCAGGAGAGTATCCTGTCTCTGATGCAGATGGCGAAGACGTCCGCTGCTTTGGCAAAGCTTAAAAAGGCCGGAATCCCTTTTATTTCGCTGATGACCGATCCAACTACCGGTGGCGTCACTGCAAGTTTTGCAATGCTGGGTGATGTCAATATTGCCGAGCCGAAGGCACTGATAGGGTTTGCCGGCCCGCGCGTAATCGAGCAGACTATCCGCCAAAAGCTGCCGGAAGGTTTCCAAAGGGCGGAGTATCTTCTGGATCATGGCATGGTAGATGCCATCATTCCTCGCACGGAGATGCGCCAAAAGATCGCTTCAATTTTAAAGATGCTGCATCGTCCAACCGCCTGACATGCCTCTGACAGCTTTGCTGGAGAAGCTTTACGCCCGTCGGCGCTTTGGCATAAAGCCTGGTGTCGACAGGGTGAGCACGCTGCTTGCAAGGCTTGGTAACCCCGAAAAACAGTTCCGGAGCATTCACGTTGTTGGTACAAACGGCAAGGGCTCCACATCCGCATTCCTCTCCTCTATATTGACGCGTGCCGGTCATCGCACAGCCCAGTTCAGTTCTCCCCATCTGGTACGTTTCAGCGAGCGATTCAGAGTGGATGGAGTTGAGTGCCCGCCAGACAAACTTGCCGACAACCTGAAAGCAGTTCTGGATGCCGCCCCTGAAGAAGCCACATTCTTTGAAATTACAACGGCTCTGGCCGCCCTTGTTTTTAGCAGAGAGAATGTTCAGCTTGCTGTTATTGAAGCCGGTATGGGTGGGCGTTCCGATGCCACGGCTGCAATTTATGGCGATATGACGATCATTACATCCATTGATATCGACCATGCCGAATATCTTGGCTCAACGCTGTCTGAGATTGCGGACGAAAAAGCAGGCATAATAGAACCATTTACAAAAGTTATCTCTGCCGAGCAGCAAGGCGCAGTACTTGCGGTGATCGAGAAGAAGTCCAAGGCAGCCAATAGCTCTCTTGCGTATATGAGCAGAGATTTTTCAGCTGTATGGAATAATGGAGGAACCCTTGATTACCAGGGTATTCATACATCGCTGATGAAGCTTGTTCCAGGTATACCGGGCCGGTATCAGGCCCAGAACGCCGCCCTGGCCCTTGCCGCTGCCGAGCTGCTTGATGCCGCCGGAATGACAGTCGCGCCTGATGCTCTATCGAAGGGTATTACGAGCGCCTACTGGCCGGGCCGCATGGAACTGGTGCCGGGCAATCCTCCACTTCTTATGGACGGCGCCCACAACCCCGCCGGAGCCAAAGCCCTGGCCGCTGCGTTGGTGGACTATCCCTGCAAACGCATCCTGCTGGTGACCGGTGTCTGTTCGGACAAGGATGTAGATGAGATATATGCTCCCCTGATACCACTGGTTGAACGGATATATACGGTTACTCCATCGGTTGATCGCGCTATGGGAGCAGAACTGCTCTCGCAGTTTTTTACCGATATGGGAGTTAACTCCAGGCCATTTGCTACTCTGGCCGACGGCATCCAAAAGGCCAGGAGCGAATCTGTCAAAGGGGATATGATACTGGTCTGCGGTTCCCTCTTTATTGTGGGCGAAACAAAAGCATGGCTTGATAACTCAAACTATTCAGGCATTCGAGGCTGACTTTCCGATATGAAAATGCTCTCCAACACGCTGTTGTTTATATTTTGTCTGTGCGCTTCTTATGCGTGGTCCGCCGACTCAACATTTCCGGACGATAATATCCATATCAAGGCAGATTCAATAAATCATGGACAGGCAGAGGGCGTATTTAAGGCAATCGGCAACGTTCTGATAACCTGGCAAGGGCTTTACCTTGTCTCTGACAGGGCCACTTACGACAGCGGTACAAGGTTGCTGAATGCAACCGGTAATGTGGTCATTACAAAAAACAACGATGTCATAAAGGGTGAATCGATAACATTCGACCTTGAGAACGGTCGAGGCGAGATGGACAAGGCGACTCTTTCAGCCCCTGGTGCAATCTCTGCTCCTGGTGCAATCTCTCCCCCTACTGCAAGTCTGAACTTAACCGGCGAAAAAATAATACGTATAAGCGACACGGAGTTTGAGATCAGTAATGCTGAGATGACGACTTGTGAACTGCCTGATCCAAGCTGGAAATTAGGGGCTGATAAACTCAAGGTAAATTTGCTGGGATACGCTACGGGAAGGCACATAGTCTTCTATATAAAGGATGTCCCGGTACTTTATCTCCCCTGGATTGCTTTTCCGGCAGTGCGCGAAAAAAAATCCGGTCTTCTCTTTCCGCGCTTTGGTTATTCCAATACCAGGGGAGTTCAGTTGGGCATCCCGGTTTACTGGGTAATATCTCCAAGTCAGGACATACTTTTCGATCTTGATCTGTTATCCAAGAGGGGCGTAGGCACAACTCTGGATTACCGATACATTCGGGCTCGTGGCAGCGAAGGTCATTTTGGCGGATATCAGATATACGATCTGTTGCAGGACCGCTGGCGATGGCAGATAGGACAGAGCCATAAGGAAATCTTTTCGCCGGATATGAATCTTCGTCTGGATGTCAATCTTATCAGTGATCGAGCATTCCCAGGCGATTTCGGCGAAAAGAGCGGCGAATATAACCGGCAAAGCATTGATACAACGATTAACGCTCTTAAAACCTGGCAACATTATGCCTTGACAACCCACCTCCTATTTGTTGAAGATTTGTACGCTGCAGATAACAGTCGCACACTTCAGACACTCCCGGAAATCGGAGTGGCCGGGGTTCGGCAACCTGTTTTTGACACGCCTCTCTATTTTGATATCGATGCCGGCATTGCAAACCTCTCCCGCGAAGCTTTACCGAGCGGTCAGCGCCTCACTGTTTTCCCTCGTGTGACATTGCTCCAATCTCACAATGGTTATATCAACGCATCTTTTTTTGCCGGGGCGCGCGTAACCGGGTACCATACCGACGGCGGAAAAGCCGGTGGCGGAGTTCAGCAAAACGACGGGATTATGGCACCTGAAGCCGGCGCCCGCTTATCGACCTCATTAAGTCGGGTATACCAGCTTGAAACCGGAGCGCTTAATAAGCTGCGCCATGAGATTATACCTGAAATAACCTACAGTTATGTGCCGGATATAGGTCAGCAACGCCTGCCATTCTTTGATTACACAGATCGGCTGGTGTGGCAGAATATGACCTATCTGTCGGTTACAAACCTGCTGAATGGGAAATTCGTAAATGGCGAGACCAGCGAGTACAGGGATATCTCCCGAATCAAGCTCTTGCTGGGATACAGTTTTGAGGGAACGAGACGGGATCTGCTGACGCTTGTAGATTCAAGGCGTGCATGGACCGATCTCATACTGGAATCGGACACGTGGGTGCATAGATTGGCGCGTTTGACCTTTGATGCTCGCTACAACATTTACGACAGACGTATCGACAGCACTGCCGCAGGTATCGAATTTGACGACAAACAGGGGAATCTGATTGGAGCCGGTTACAGAATGGCCCGCAACGAGTTGGAATACTTCGAAGGCCGACTGTCAACCAAGTTGATAAAGCCGATGGCGCTTTCCTATACAGCCCGCTACTCATTCGACCGTGGAAATTTTCTGGAATCGGTGTACTCTGCGGAATATCGGCAAAAATGCTGGAGCATAATCATCTCTTTCCATGAGCGTCCCGGAAGCGAGTCGTTTACCGTTAGTTTTAGCCTGGCAGGGCTAACAGGTAAATAAACTGGTGGAAGTAACTCATGTTGCGTATTCCAGAAGAAAAAGGGCGCGTTTGTAAACATCAACCGTTTCCGTTAAATCGTTAGCCAGCTCACTCCTACGAACCGGCGTGATGAATCTTCTTAAGAACCTCCGTTCACTCTGTCCGAGAGCCGGGTTGCTGATCCCTGTTCTCGCCGGAATATGCAGGGTGCCCAGTGCGAATCGACTGACTGCGGTTGCCAGACAGGGGTTGAGCATAATCATACTCTCTTTATGGCTTTCGCTGGGGCGCACAACATTCTTGCCGAGATAAAGAATGAAGTTTCCGGGAGAGAGGCGATCTTTCTCAAATGCACGAAGCCTCCGGATTTCCTCCTGCAGATCTTCAAGGGCGCCATGATGCGCGAACAGAAGCGGTTCCATGCCTGTTTGTCTGATCATATCCAACAGTCCGTCAATCCGAAAGGTGTGTACCTGTGGATGTAGCAGCGCGTCGGCAATACCTGCGCCGGAGTCAGTTTCGTAAGATGCAGCGATATAACGGGCCAGCCGGGATCCAGCCGCGGCTTTAGCCAGGAGCTTTCTGGCCTGCGACAGTTTACTGATTCCCAGCAGTCGCAGGGCGCGGCGGATCGACTCCTCCTCTTTCCGCGCATAGCGGCTGTAAACCATGATCCTGAGAATTCCACCGTCCAGGAGCCTTGCCTCAAGCGACTTAAGGCCGGACAGTGGGTCGTCAAGGTGATGCAGAACGCCAAAGCAATCGATCAGGCCGAACTCGCCCGAGGCTGCACTGCTATCAAGCAAATCGCCACATTGATAAACTACATTTCTACACCCGTGCAGAAAAGAGTGGAGTCTGGCCCTTCGCAGGCTGCGTTCAGAAAGGTCAAGCGCTGTAATCTTTGAGTCCGGATTGGCAACAGAACAGGGGTAGGGTGCAAAGGTTCCGCAGCCGGCGATGAGGATTTTTTTTGCGCTGACCGGAGGAAGATTGCCTTTAAAATGGCACCATAGTGCGTTCAGATTGAGGGCATAAGTATCGCAGCGCCGTACTGAGGCAATCAGCGGATACTGCGGATATGGATAGCATTGATAGTGCTTTCGTACAAGGTTGGACATGCCATAATGTAACAGGATGTAATCACTCTTTCAACTATAGCATGCTTTTTGCCTCACCTCCCTTAGGCCCTTTGGGTCCGCGAGGGGAGTGTGGACTCTATTACAAATTTGAAGATATGCCGGGCAATTGCCCAATTACAGGGAGATATAAGTATGCAACGAAAAGCGGTTGTTCTTTATAGCGGTGGCCTTGATTCCAGTACCTGCATGGCATTGGCGCGGGAGGATTGTTTCGAGATTTTTGCGATCAGTTTCTCCTATGGTCAGCGTCACAACCATGAACTGACGGTTGCAAGGCAGAATGCGAAAAAACTGGGGGCTTCAGAACATCTGGTGGTGGAATTTGATCTGCGCCTGATGGGAGGGAGCGCCCTGACTGCAGCAATAGATGTTCCAAAGGGTGGGGTGGGACAGGATATTCCGGTTACGTACGTCCCGGCAAGAAATACCATCTTTCTCTCTTTTGCCTTGGGATGGGCCGAAGTGCTTGGCGCCTCCGACATTTTTATCGGTGTCAACGCACTCGATTATTCCGGTTATCCTGATTGCCGGCCCGAGTATATCGAAGCTTATGAACGGATGGCCAACCTAGCGACCAAGGCGGGCGTGGAAGGAACCACGAGTTTCAAAATCCACACTCCGCTGATCAGTATGAGCAAGGGGGAGATCATCCGGCGCGGTCTTGAATTGGGAGTCGATTATTCCCTGACGCACTCCTGCTACGATCCGACCGCAGAAGGACTCTCCTGCGGACAATGCGACTCGTGCCGATTGCGGTTGAAGGGGTTTGCAGAGGCGGGGCTGATCGATCCGCTAAGATATGCGGAGTAGTTTGGAACCAATCATAAACGTTAAAAAGTTAAGGCGCGCCTTTGATATGGCGCGCCCTTTGAACACAAATGCAGCAATAATTGGGATACTACCCCTGTGCCGCCTGCACAGCCGTGATGGCGGTGACGTTGACGATGTCGTCGACCGAGCAGCCGCGTGAAAGGTCGTTGACCGGTTTGGCCAGACCCTGGATTATCGGGCCGACAGCTTCAGCGCCAGCTACTCTTTCCACCAGTTTATATGCGATGTTGCCGGCATCGAGATCGGGGAAAATCAGGACGTTGGCTTTGCCGGCGACTGTGCTGCCGGGTGCTTTTTTCTCACCCACCTTGGGGAGCAGGGCCGCATCTGCCTGCAACTCGCCGTCAACCTGCATGTCCGGCTTGATCCGCCTGGCAATCTCCAACGCCTTTAGCACCTTGTCGCAGTCAGCGTGACTGGCGCTCCCCTTGGTAGAGAAGGAGAGCATGGCAACGCGGGCTTCAACATCCAGAAACGCTTTGCAATTACCGGCAGTGGCTACTGCGATTTCCGCCAGAGCCTGTGCGTCCGGATTGGGGTTTACGGCGCAATCTGCAAAAAGGATAATGCCGTTTTCACCGAAGCTGGGTGTCTTGGTGACCATCAGGAAGAAGGAAGAGACGGTCTTGATGCCTTTAGCCGGTCCGACTGTCTGAAAAGCGGCCTTGAGGACGTTGCCGGTCGTGCCGGTGGCGCCTGCCACTTCGCCTCCCGCATCGCCGTTACGGACCATCATGCCGGCGTAATACAAGTTGTCGTCGGCAACGAGAAGTTTTTTTGCTTCGTCGGGGGTGAGCCCTTTGCTCTTGCGCAGTTCAACCAGGTCCGCCACGTACTGCTCAAGTTTGGGGGATGAAGCCGGGTTAAGCAACTCTACACCTGCCAGGTTAATCCCCTTGGCGGTCGCCTCGGCCTGGATCTTGGCCGGATCACCCAGAATTACAATCTTGGCCAGCCCTTCCGTGACTATTTTCTCAGCAGCGTATAACATTCGCTCATCATAGCTTTCCGGCAATACGACCGTTTGCAGGTTTTTTCTGGCCTTCTCTTTGATCTGATCGACAAGATGCATTTCATCCCTCCTTCGAAAAAATTTACATGTATCTGCTTATAATCGAAACCGGCCTGCCCGGTCAATAAAAAAAGCCTGATTTCTCAGGCTTTTAGCGGTGCTTAACAACTTACATCCAAGTTAAAATTTTACACCCGACGCCTCGGCAACTGTATGCATATCCTTGTCGCCTCGTCCAGACAGGCAGATCACTATTGTTGTATCTTTGCTCAAAGTGGGAGCCAGTTTCATGGCGTGTGCTATGGCGTGCGATGATTCCAAAGCCGGAATAATTCCCTCTTCTCGGGTGAGCGTGCTGAAACCTTCCAGAGCTTCGGCATCGGTAATAGAAACATATTCGGCCCGACCGGAATCCTTCAGCCAGGAGTGTTCCGGCCCGACTCCGGGGTAGTCCAGTCCGGCAGAGATTGAGTGGGCGTGGTTGATCTGGCCATGCTGGTCCTGCAGAAGATAGGTCTTGTTGCCATGAAGGATGCCGGGCGATCCGGCGCATAGTGGGGCAGCGTGCTTGCCGGTCTCGATACCGTGCCCGGAAGCTTCGACCCCGAGCAACCTTACTTTGCGGTTCTTCAGGAATGGGTAGAAAAGTCCCAGTGCATTGCTTCCGCCGCCGACGCAGGCTACCAGAATGTCCGGCAGACGTCCCTCGACCTTTTTATGCTGCCTCTTGACCTCTTTGCCAATCACGGACTGGAAGTCACGGACCATCTTCGGATAAGGGTGTGGTCCTGCAACGGTGCCGATCACATAAAAGGTTTCATGGATTGTGGTGACCCAGTTGCGCATCGCCTCGTTCATCGCATCTTTAAGAGTAGCGGTGCCGGCCGTGACCGGCGTCACGGTAGCCCCAAGCAGCTTCATACGGAAAACATTCTGCGCCTGACGATGGGTATCCTCTTCTCCCATGAAAACTTCACATTGCATCCCGAATAGGGCGGCGACAGTGGCAGTTGCAACGCCATGCATACCGGCGCCGGTCTCGGCAATGACCCGCTTTTTCCCCATTCGCCGTGCCAATAGCCCCTGGCCGATGGTGTTGTTTATTTTATGTGCGCCGGTATGGTTCAAGTCCTCGCGCTTCAAGTATATTCGAGCGCCGCCGAATTTCTTTGTAAGTTTTTCGGCGAAATAGAGCGGGTTGGGGCGGCCTACATACTGCCGTAGATAGTACGCGAACTCCTGTCTGAATTCCCGGTCATGCCTGTAATGCTCGTAAGCTTTTTCCAGCTCCAACAGGGCAGGCATGAGGGTTTCCGGAACATAGCGTCCGCCGTAAACGCCAAAGTGGCCATTTTTATCAGGAAGCTTCAATATTCTGACTCCTTGGTAAGTTACGAATTGTTTTTTTGCATGTATCCGGCAGAATACAGTCCGGTTAACAAAAGTATCCTGGTTACAGGGTTAGAGATCTGAAGAACAGTTGGAGCCGTCCGGCATCCTTTTTCCCAGGCGCGCATTCCACGCCGCTTGATACGTCGACTGCATAAGGTTTGACTATTCGGACAGCCTCGGCAACATTCTCAGGCGTCAATCCACCCGCAAGAATGATGCGCTCTGTAGCTGCTGCGGCAGCAATTTCCCAGTTGAAGGTTTTTCCGGTGCCACCGGGAGCGGAAGGAGACCAGGCATCCAGAAGGAAGGCAGCTACATTATATTTATGAATTACATTCAGGCTGCTTATCTCTTTTACGCGGAAGGCCTTGATGACCCGCCGGTTGACAGCCTGGCAATATTCCGGAGTTTCGTTTCCATGAAGCTGCAAAAGGTCAAGGCCGCAGAGGTCGGCAGTTTCGTTGACAGTTGTAAAATCCTCGTTGACAAAAAGACCGACGGTCTGCACGAAGGGGGGTAGTTTGTTAATTATGAGTGCGGCCTGCTCGGGGTAAATATGTCGCGGGGAGTCCCGGTAAAAAACGAAGCCGAGAGCGTCGGCTCCGGCTTCGACCGCCATCAGCGCATCTTCCAGATTGGTTATGCCGCAGATTTTTACTTTGACCATAATGCTCTCGTAGGGGCGTTGCTTGCCGCGCCCAGCCATAACAGATCCGGGCGGAGCAAGCGCCGCCCCTACAGGTTGATTTTCGGCAGACGTTCAAGCGCCTGACGCACCATTTCACTCGGGTATTCGTAGTCTTCGAGATTGCCGGAGAGATAGGAGTCGTAGGCGCCCATGTCCAGTTGACCGTGCCCTGAAAGGCCAAAAAGAATGGTTTTCTCTTTTCCCTCTTCCTTTGCGAGAACCGCTTCGTCGATGGCTGCGCGTACCGCATGTGACGATTCCGGCGCCGGGATCACACCTTCACTGCGGGCAAAGAGGAGCGCACCCTCGAAACAGGAATTCTGTTTATAGGACTTGGCTTCAATCTGACCGGCGTTGTAGAGCTGAGAAACCAGAGGTGATTCGCCGTGATAGCGCAGCCCTCCGGCGTGGATGCCGGGCGGCATGAAGTCATGTCCAAGTGTGTACATCATGGCGATCGGCGCCACCTTGGCGGTGTCACCGTAGTCGAAGGCGTATACCCCCTTGGTGAGTGTCGGACATGAGGCCGGTTCCACCGCCAGACAACGGACGTTTTTACCGTTGGCCCGGTCGGCGATGAATGGAAACGCCAGACCGGCAAAGTTGGAACCGCCACCGCAACAGGCAATTACTACATCCGGATAATCGCCTGCGATCTTCAGCTGTGCCTGGGCCTCCTGGCCGATGATGGTCTGATGGAGGCAGACATGGTTTAAAACGCTACCCAGGGCGTAATTTGTGTCGGCATGAGTTGCGGCATCCTCGACCGCTTCCGATATGGCGATACCCAGACTCCCGAGACAGTCCGGATCGTGCGCCAGGATGGAGCGGCCCGAGTTCGTAAACTCTGACGGCGAAGGGATCACCTGGGCCCCCCATAACTGCATCATGCTCTTGCGGTATGGTTTCTGGGTGCAGGAAACCTTGACCATGTAAATAGTACACTCCAGTCCGAACATCGAGCAGGCCAGAGAGAGGGCGCTGCCCCACTGACCAGCGCCGGTCTCGGTTGCAAGACGCCGGATACCTGCCTGTTTGTTGTAATAGGCCTGAGGAATCGCTGAGTTCGGCTTATGCGAACCGGCGGGTGAGACCCCTTCGTATTTGTAATATATCTTGGCCGGTGTACCGAGCGCTTTTTCCAGACGGTGGGCGCGGAACAGCGGTGAAGGGCGCCAAAGTTTGTAGATTTCCCGGACTTCATCCGGTATATCGATCCAGCGTTGTGGCGACATTTCCTGCTCGATCAAAGCCATCGGAAAGATGGCAAGCATGTCGTCCGGAGTGACCGGCTGCATGGTTCTGGGGCTGATGACCGGCGCCAGCGGGCCTGGCATATCGGGGATGATATTGTACCACTGACGCGGGATCTGCTCTTCAGGCAAGAGAATTTTTGTGTTCATGACTCCTCCTAAAATAGATACCCTCCTTAATTAAGGAGAGGGTGGGGGGTGGTTATTTTACTCCAGATTGTCTTCTATACGAATAAAACTGGTCTTCTGACAGATAATATCAAGCTGATCGATCTCCGCCAGAGCCTGCTGAACAGAACCTTCGCGGGCCTCATGGGTCATGATGACGATCGGTACTGGAGCCGCGTCGTTCGCCTCATGGGCGGTCTGCACCATCGATTCAATACTGATGCCATGTGACCCCAGCGCACCTGCAATGGCTCCCAGCACACCCGGTTTATCCAGTGCGCTGAAACGGAGCATGTACTTGCTGACTATCTCGGACATAGGTTTGACAGGGATGGTAACTACTTTGTCATCCAAAAATCCAAGTGGCGACATCCGGCGTCCCGCGCCGGCCTTCATTGTGCGTGAGAGGCCGATCAGGTCGCCGACAATCGCACTGGCAGTGGGGTTCTGCCCGGCGCCGCGGCCATAAAACATGACAGGCCCGACGAAATCACCGGTCAGGCGGATGGCGTTAAAGACGCTGTTTACGTCGGCCAGAGGATTGTGGAGCGGAATCATGGTGGGGTGGACGCGGGCTTCAACCTTCCCGTCGGTTAATTTGCCGATGGCAAGCAGTTTTATGCGGTACCCGAATTCCCCCGCAAATTTTACATCTTCACCGCTTATTCCTGAAATCCCCTCGGTGTGTATATCCTTGAAGTCGATACGGGTTCCGAAACAGAGCGAGGCCAGGATGGCCAGTTTGTGGGCTGTATCGACCCCTTCGATGTCAAAGGTTGGATCAGGTTCTGCGTAGCCAAGTTCCTGTGCGGCTTTGAGTACTTCGGCAAAGTCTGCCCCCTCCTGTGTCATGCGTGTCAGGATGTAGTTGCAGGTGCCGTTCATGATCCCGAATACGCTGCCGAAGCGGTTGCCGGCCAGGTTGCTCTTGATGGCGGTAAGCACGGGGATGCCCCCTCCCACCGATGCCTCGAACTGAACCTCGACCCCTTTCCGGGCGGCGGCTGAGTAAATTTCGTGACCATGCAGAGCCAGAAGCGCCTTGTTGGCGGTAACGATATGCTTTCCTTTTTCAATGGCCTTCAGTACAAAACTCTTGGCCGGTTCATAACCACCAATCAATTCGATCACAACCGAGATTTCGGGGTCATTAAAAATGTCATCAACAGATGTTGTCAGAACAGCCGGATCAACGGCTACCCCACGATCACCGGTTATGTCCAGATCGGCAATGCGCTTCAGTACAATCCCGGCTCCGACCTTCCCTCGGATCACTTCCGCATTCTCGCGCAACATCCTGACCACTCCCGCGCCGATGTTGCCGAAACCTATAAGCCCAACCTGAATATCGTTCATTGTTCCTCACTTGCTGTCTCGGTTTTTACGCACTCTGCTATCTCGTCGAGAATGCCGTTCACAAAGGATGGTGATTCTTTGTCCCCATAGCGGCGGACAATCTCAATCGCTTCGTTTATACTCACTTTTTTGGGAATGTCGGAGCGGAACATCAGTTCATAGGTTGCCATGCGCATGACGTTAAGATCAACCCGCGGCATCCGGGATAAAGACCAATTTTTTGATCGAGCCTTTATGGCCTCATCAATAACCTCACGTTGAGTCTGCACTCCTAGAACCAATTCTTCTGCAAACTCCCGCACCCGGCCAGTCACTTCGGTCTGTTCATCACGGAAGGTCTGCAGGGTTTCCCTTAACCCGACCGAAGTGTTTGAATCCAGAGCGTACAGTATCTGCAGCGCCAGTTCACGCGCTTCGCGGCGAAGACCCATTATATTAACGCCTTCAGAAGGTTGCTTGATTCAATTGCGGTAACTGCAGCCTCGAAGCCTTTGTTGCCGGCCTTGGTACCGGCACGTTCCACGGCCTGCTCTATGGTGTCGGTCGTCAGTACGCCAAACGAGATCGGCACCCCGCTCTCCAGGGAAACGCTTGCAACACCCTTTGAGACCTCCGAGGCAACGTAGTCAAAATGGGGGGTGGAACCGCGGATGACGGCGCCCAGGCAGATCAGGGCGTCATACTTTCCACCTTCAGCCATTTTTTTAGCAAAGAGCGGGATCTCAAAAGCACCAGGCACACGTGCAACATGGATGTTTTTGTCATCAGCGCCGTGACGGATAAGCGCATCGACAGCACCCTCCAGCAGGCGCTCGCAGATGAAACTGTTGAAGCGGCTGACAACAATACCGAACTTCAGCCCTTTGGCCTCAAGCTTACCTTCATAGAACTGTGGCATGACTACCTCCCGGATATTAGTAAGTTAGAAGTTTCTTTCTGCATTTTTACGCACTTATCCCTTTTTATCGAGGCTGGCAGAAAATAACTTCGTTGACGCACTTATCCTATTTAATCAGGATGTCGCGTAAAAAATCGCAATACTAGCATATTTTTTACGCCTGGGTAAAAAAAATATCCATGAAACGAGATCAACTCCATCATCCTGAAAATCATGCCAAAACAGTTTTAATGAAGAGGTTTCGGTGGCTATTTTCTCCAAAGTCTGATATGGACAATCAATTCTGGAGACGGTAATAAAATTTAGCTCAAGCAGAGATATCGGAATGAGCCGCTCCCGTAGCCACAAACATTTTACCAGAAATTCTCATGCGCGAGGATTGCACATCGTCGCGCTCTTTGAAGGGGCAAAAGGTCTGCTGGTCCTCGTAGCAGGCTTTGGCCTGTTGTCATTCATCCACAAAGATATCCATGAAGCAGCCATAAGGCTGGTTGAACACTTTCACTTAAACCCGGCCAGCCATTACCCGCGAATATTCCTCGACCTTTCGGAACGGATGCATGACACTCAACTCTGGGGCATTGCGGTAGCGGCGGCTCTATACTCTGTCGTGCGAATGGTAGAAGCCGTCGGGCTTTGGCTTAAAAAATCATGGGCAGAGTGGTTTGCCGTCCTGACCGGCGGCATGTATATCCCGATCGAGATATTTGAAGTTGCCAGTAGTGCAACCTGGCCGAGAGTCGCTGTACTCGTCGTTAACCTTGGCGTCGTGCTCTATCTGCTGCTTGTACTGGTCAGGAACGGCGAAAAGGGTTCAATGTGAAGCAACTTTTATAGTGACATGGCGATAGTGCCGTCGTAGCCACATAGCAGAGGCTGTGCCGCGATGCCGGGCGCATGCAGTGTGGCGGCTTGTTTGGTGCGGTCGGCGACAAGTTCCATAAGTTTCGTATCAAAGCCACTGGCGATAGCAATTTCACGGGCGGTGTTGGCGTTGGCGATAATGGATATGATGCCGGAAGGAAGGCCCGCTTCCTCGGCCCATCCCCTGAATATTGCCAGATCCAGTTCCGAAGCGGCGGCATGGGTATTCTGATATCCGCAGGCGATCTTGAGCAGCTTGGCAAACTGGCAGGCGATTATCGGTTGCTCGAAGCCGCGTAGAGCGCATGCCCGCAGGGCATAGGCCACATGGTCACCCATCATGATGAAGGCTTCTTCGGGAAGGGTGAAGGGTAAAGGGCGAAGGGTGAAAAACTCTTGCGCCGCCATCTCGCTCGTTCTCCCGGTCGAGAGCACCACCGTTTCACAGTCGCAGGCCCTGGCCACATCCAGGGCCGAATCGATAGTGTCTGTCCAGGCTTTGACCGATATCGGACGGACGATGCCGGTGGTGCCAAGGATCGAAAGCCCTCCAATTATCCCCAGGCGCTGGTTGAGTGTTTTTTTGGCCCGTTCTTCGCCGTCGGGAATAGAGATGACAATGTTGAAGGTTGATGGTTGAAGGTTGAAGGTTGCCAGCAGATCGCCGACAGATTCCTCGATCATCCGACGCGGAACGGGATTTATGGCCCATTCGCCGGGGGGTACCGCCAGTCCCGGTTTGGTTACCCTGCCTATACCGGTCCCGCCGGATATAACAATATCCCCTCCCGTCAAGGGAGGAGGAGTAACAGACACCGTTGCCCACACCTCTGCACCGTTGGTCACATCCGGGTCGTCACCGGCATCCTTAACCACGAAACAGCTAGCCTTTTGCGCCGAAAACGACTGGCCATGCATCTGAAAGGTTGCTTCGACACCTGCGGGCAGCTTGATAGCTACCTCGCTGACAACTGCCTGATTGGCCAGCATCTGGGCCGCACCTTTGGCGGCAGCGGCGGCACAGGCTCCGGTCGTGTATCCGGAACGCAGCGGCTTTTTCATACCATCCTCGTCAGAAACATGTGCCATATATGGAGTGTTACAAAGGAAAGCGGAATCCCGATTCCTACCAGCATACCGACCAGTTGTGGCCTCAATTCATGGTCTATGGCGATGATACCGGCAGTGATCATCGGCGCCATCGCAGCCTCGAAGATTGTTACCTGAATCACGGTCCCGGAGGCTCCCAGTAACAGACTGTACAAGACGAATATAATGGCCGGACCGAGGAGGAGTTTATAAACCAGCCCGGCTGAGAGCGGCTTCAGTACCTGCCTCAGACCGCCGAACTGGAGTTGAAATCCTACCGAGACGAGCGCCAGCGGCGTCAGAGTGCTGCCAAGTTTCTCCAGGAGCGGTACTGTCCACTCGGGAAAGGAGAAAGGTCTCAGTATAAAAGCTAGAATCAATGCCTGAAATGGCGGGAACATAAGTATCTTGCGGGCCATCCGGCGTGGGGTTACATTGCCGGACGAATAGAGCGTAGCAGCCAAAATGCCAACTGTTGAGAGCACCATGAAAGAGCCCAGTTGATCGGCGATAATGCCGATGCCCAGTTGTTCCTTGCCGTAATAGGCTTCAATCATCGGCAGACCGACGAAGGATGTATTGCCCAGTCCGGCCACCAGTACCAGTGCGCCGATTGTCTCCCGGTCGAGTTTGAATATTTTTCCGGCAGCCCCGAAGATCAACCAGGCAGAGCCGAACAGCAGCCAGGCCATGCCGGCCGTTAGAAGCAGTGAACTATCAATGTTCAGGCTGTGGATATGCAGGATTGTCAGGGCCGGCAGTGAGATGTGGATGATGAAGCCGTTCAGCGCAGCAGGTGTGTTGTTTGGGAAGCGCCCGGTTTTTCTGAGTCCGGTGCCTGCCATAAGACAGACCGCCAGAAGGATGATATTGGACATAATGAATTATCAGCGCCTTCCTGCCAAAATTGCGAGTGCATTAACCACGGCGGCAGCTACATTTGAGCCACCCTTGCGGCCGATGTTGGTTATGAACGGGATGCCATGTCCAGAGGTGGCCAGAGAGTTTTTGCTCTCCTCTGCTCCGACAAAGCCGACCGGCAAGCCGATTATCAGGGCCGGCTCAACCTGTCCGGATTGAATGAGACGCAGCAGTTCGAACAGAGCGGTCGGGGCGTTGCCGATTACGAAGATACGGTTGACCGGATCTGAGGCAGCCTTTCTCATTGCAGCGATTGAGCGGGTGATCCCCTCTCTGGAAGCCAGTTCGGCCACGTCGGGATCGGCCACATGACAGGTCAACCTGCAGCCGAAGGGAATCAGGCGCGGTTTGCTGATGCCCGAGAGTGCCATTTTAGTGTCGGTGACGATGCCGGCACCGCTCTTCAGCGCCTCAATCGCCTTTTCGACCACTCCGTCGGAAAACAACATCGAACCGGCATACTCGTAGTCTGCGCTGGTGTGGATAACGCGACGCACCACCTGCCATTCTGCTCCGGGCCATTCATGCCCGCCGACCTCGGCATCTATGATGCGGAATGATTCGGTCTCTATCTCCTCTGGTTTCATGGTCAGTGAATCCATCAGTGCCATCCCAATCTTTCCAGCGCCTCACCGATGCGTTCGGTTTCCACCTCGGCCAGCTTGCGGTGTACACCCAGGTGTGAACCCATCTGCATGATCAAGCCGGGATGCCTCTGTTGTGCCGTTTCGATCTCTTCTGGAAGATCATGCTGGACATGAGCCCCCATGAAGAGGAAGTAGGGCATCAACAGGATGCGCTCCGCTCCCTGGGCGACGCAGACGTCGATGCCCTGCTGGATGTTAGGTTTGTGAAGTTCACGGAAAGCAACCTCGACGATCACGAAGCCGGTCATCTCTTTTACAATTGCCGCAACTTCGAGGGCAACATCATTGGCCTCGGCAATCCGGCTGCCGTGGGCCATTATCAGAATAGCTGTTTTCATGTTTTTATGAATCCTTCAACTGAATTTGTATGGAGCGGCATTATAGATGCTTTGCTCCGCGAGGCAAGAGGAAAACATTTGGAATCAAGGTAGGAAACTTGCGAAAACCTGATTGGAGAGCAGCATTCCGCGGCGGGTCAGGCGAAGATTAGTTTTGTCGCACAACAGCAGGCCGAGCAAGACGAGTTCATCTATAACCTTGCCGTACACGCCAAGACAGGAGCAACCGAACTCCAGTTCAAATTTATCCATTGAAACACCGTCAGCCAGTCGTAGACCAAGGAACATATATTCCTGCATAGCCTCATCCCTTGAGAGGCGTTGGTTGTCAAGATGGGGCAGACGACCGGCATTGAGCGCCTCTTTGTACTCCTTAAGAGTGCTCACATTACTCAAACGTACTCCATTCTCATCTTTAAAGAAGGAATGTGCTCCTACGCCAAGTCCCAGGCAGCCATCCCTCTGCCAGTAACCGCTGTTGTGGCGTGAACGGTGTCCGGGGCGTGCATAGTTGGCAATCTCGTAATGTTCGTAGCCCGCCGCAGTCAGAAGATCATCAGCCATCTCGAACATGTCGGCCGACAGGTCTTCATCCGGCATTTCAGTGCTTCCATAAGGGTAGCGATGAGAGAAAGGGGTTCCTTCCTCAATCGTCAGGCCGTAGATCGAAAAATGCTCTGGTGAAAGCTCGATGCCCTGTTTCAGATCAGTTTGCCATTGTGCGAGGTTTTGTGAGGGGAGGGAGTTCATAAGATCGATGCCGATGTTTTCGAAACCGGCATTTCTAGCCTCCAAGATGGCCTTGCGGGCTTGATCTGCGTTGTGGACGCGCCCAAGGCACTCCAGAAAGTTGTCGTCGAAAGATTGAATTCCCAGTGAGAGGCGGTTGATGCCAGCGGTACGGAAGGCTGTCAGAGTTCTCTGGTTTATTGTTCCCGGATTTGCCTCCAGCGTGATCTCGCTGCAGGGGTCCAGGCCGAAATGTTCTGTTGCCTTAACTATCAGGCTGTTCACCTGTTCCGCGTCCAGAAGTGAAGGAGTGCCGCCGCCGAAATAGATTGAATCGAGCTGTTGCCGCGGATTAGCGTCTGCCGCCAACAGCCGCATCTCCTCCAGCAGAAGCGGAACGTAGCTATTTAGATCATTAACCAGCATTTCCTGAGAGTTAAAGGCGCAGTACCCGCATTTACGCAGACAGAATGGAATATGGAGATATAATCGTGTAAACATCATTTAAGTTCAATATCGCAATTTTAACAACTTGCCGTATAAATAGATTGATTTTACAAATGCTGCATAACTGTCCAGCTAAATGTTTATGCTCTGGCAAATCTGTTAAGGATAACCGGTGGCGAAAAAAGAAAGGGCTGGATGAATCCGGCCCCCTTCTCAAATTATAAAAAACAGCCGCGTCGTTGTCACAAGTGACGGATTACAGTTTAAACCGGCCAACCAGACGCTGGAGCGCCTCTGACTGCGCCGAAAGCGTCGCCGCGGCCGAACTTGTTTCAGTGGTCCCTTGTGCAGTCTGCTTAACTACGTTAGTGATCCGTTGGATGTTGGAGGTAATCTCATTGGTAGTGGCCGTCTGTTCTTCGGCGGCTGTAGCGATCTGGTTGACCTGCATGGTGACATCATTGATCTGGGCCAAGATCAACTCCAAAGCTTCGCCGGATTTCAATGAGGATTCTGTCCCCTTCTCGACTTCGGCCACACCCTCTTCCATTGCAGCCACAGCGCCCTTGGTGTCTCTCTGAATGGCCTTGATCATTTCGCCGATCTCGCGTGTGGCACGTGTAGTACGCTCGGCCAATGCGCGAACCTCGTCGGCTACCACTGCAAAACCACGTCCCTGTTCGCCGGCCCTGGCGGCCTCAATGGCGGCGTTAAGGGCCAACAGATTGGTCTGGTCGGCGATATCCTCAATAGTGCCGATGATCTGACCAATCTGGTCAGACCGCGAGCCCAATTCCTCAACAGTATTTGCTGCATTCTTCACACGGTTGGCGATGCGCTCCATTCCGTCCGTGGTCTGCCGGACCACTTCGGCCCCGGAACGTGCGGCGTCACTGGCACGATTCGAGTTTTCAGCAGCGCTCAGACAATTATGGGCAATGCTGCCGGAGGTGGAGGCCATCTGTTCGCTGGCAACAGCGACCGTATTGGTCTGGCCGGCTATATCCTCTGTCCCGGCGGCGATCTGATTTGCGTTGGCGTGTAGCTGCCTGGACGCCATGGCCACTTCTTCAGATGTCCTCGATATCTGTGAAATAACGTCTCGCATGGTTGTCTGAAGACTGTCGATTGAGCGAATTATGGCGCTGATTTCGTTATTGTTTCTGGCCGCAATCGTCTGGGTCAGGTCTCCAGCTGTCATTTTGCCCAGATAACCGATGATGCGTTTGAGGGCATCGTTTAGGGTCCAAAAAACCAGCCCGCTGAAAAACATGCCTAGAAGGACGAAAACGGTGGTAGAGGCAACCGCTAAAGGGGTCGAGAACGTACGCCCCGCGACGACGGCAATGATGATGCAGAGACTGTAGCAGGCACTGAGAAGATAAATCCGAGTACGAATTGTCAATTTCCTGTAGAGTTTAAACAGAAAGTCCATGGCTCCGTCCTAATCTGGTCATGCCCCTTTTGGGAGCGATAACGGAAAATATCGTTATTGTCTCTTATAGATTATTGCTATAATAACATACTGATATTAGCCAATAAAACAGTGATTTAATCTCTCCTGATGTAATCCCCGGCAACCTGAGTCTATGAGAGAAAACAAATGCTGATGTGATGCCCCGCAGCCCCCTGCAGGGCTGTTTATTTTGTAGTTCTCTAATAACATAAAAACGTATTTGGATACACATTTTTTCTCTTAACTAGATTCAGGATTGCAATTTTGGACGTATAGGGTAGAGTAACGGAATATTATATATCCCATATGAGGAGATATCAGATGAAAAGAACGATTGTGGGCGCTGTGGCTTTTATATTCGTGGCAATGATGACGGTTGTCGCACAGGCGGAAGTCAAGGGTGAGCAGATATTCAAGCAGAAGTGTGCCATGTGCCATGTTGTAAACGGCAAAGGTGGCAAAATAGGTCCGGAATTAACTAAAATAGCTTCCAGTATGAAGGAAAAGAACATCAGGATGCAGTTGGAAAACCCTAAAAAACGGAATCCGTCCACCCCTATGCCTTCATTTAATACTCTGCCCAAGGCCGATTTGGATGCGCTGATTGGATATCTGAAAACCTTGAAATAATTTCTGCTAAACGGGATCGGGCCTGCTGAAAGGCGGGGTCATTTTCATATGAGGTTTTCATGAAGCTTAGACAGGAGCAGATTCAGCGCTTGGCTGGAAAAGTGTATAATGATCTCTCCAAAAATGGTCTGATCACACTGCGCGGTGAGCGAGGAGTGGTCGTGGATGCTATCTCGAGCGTTATTGCGCGCAATTTTGCCGCTGAACAGAGTCTGGAAAGAGACGCCGAACGGCTGTTGGATGAGACTATTGCAGGTATGGGGCGTGGCGCTGCAGATATTGACCGGCGCAGAATGCTGAAGATGATCAAGGAGAAACTGGCAAAAGAACGGAAGATAGTTCTTTAAAGGCGCTGAGTATGTCGTTATCGGAAGACCGTATATCAACAATTGCCCATGAGATCACCGAGCGGATCTGGCGGGATGATCTGGCAGACGTGACCGACGAGAGAAGGGCTTTGAGCTGCGTAAAGCAATCTCTGGAGGCGTTCTTTGGCGCGGTGGAGGAGATTGAGGAAGCGGTCCGTGCAAAACTGCGCAACAAGGCGCCCGGCAGCCGTGACTGGGAGGCTCTGTATCAGAAATTTTACCAGGACGAAATGGCCAGAAGGAAGTTGTGATATACGGAATTCTGAGTACCTATATTAATAAAGTCGTAGTTGATTCAATTAATCCTCTTGGCCATGGGCAGGCGCTCACGGCCTTTTTTCACGAAAGGCAATTGAATGCCGTATCACTTCAAGTCGCTTCTGATCATTCTTGCCGGATTGTCTTATCTCTCCCTCTCCATCCTGTCGGCAGGCGCCGATGCCCTGTTGTCAAGGGCTGCCGCCCAGTTCCGCGATAAAGATTTTGGGGAAGCATATCTTCTTGCAGGAAAATCAGAAGAATCCCCTCAACGCTCTTTTTTACTTGGTGTTTCCGCGCTTCGCCTTGGAAAGCCCGAAGATTCGCTGATTTTTTTGGCGGAAGCAGAACGGAAGCTGCCGCTCCTGGCTGACTATGCAGTATTGTATCAGGTGGAGGCCCTGCTGAAGCTTAAAAAATACCCGGAGGCGGCAGCCAGGGGTCTATCTTTTGCCAGGTTATATCCACTTTCCTCGTTGCTGCGCCGCTCTGAAAAGTTGTATGCGGATATTTTATTTCAGGCGGGTGACTTCAAGGGGGCTTTCAGCGCGTTCCAGGCTTTTGTCGAGAAATACCCAGCCGGCGCAGATTCTGTTGATTCTTTATTCCATACGGCCCGTTGCCGTGAAGAGATTGGTGACAAAACTGGAGCTGTACAGACCTATCGAAATATCTGGATTAATAATCCGGCATCCGTCCAGGCAAAAAAGTCTCAGGATCGTCTTAAAGAGCTTGAAAAAAGCGGTTTAAAGAACGGCGCATATTCGCCTGAAGAATTGTTGAAGCGGGCATCATACCTCTACTCGCAGAACGAGTTCAGCGCATCTCTGAAAACGCTGGGAATGCTTACAGCCGATGTCCAGTCGCCTGCTGTTGCCGGCCGTGTAGAGCTTAGGGAAGGAATGGCCCATTATCGGCTGCGGCAGTACAAGCTGGCTGAAAAATTTCTTGCCAGGGCCGCCCTGACTCCTCTGCCGGGCGTCAGTTCCGAAGCACGTTTCTGGATGGCCAAGTCCGTTGAACGCCAGAATCAGAATGAACGTGCCCTGACCCTCTATATGGAGCTGGCGGCAGAGGGCAAACAACAGGAATTTGCAGACGATTCACTGATGGAGGCTGCAGGCCTGCGCCGTATAATGGGACTTTATGCCGATTCGGCTCTTCTTTTGGAGCAGGTTGTCACACTCCATCCGGGGTCAAAGTTTCTGCCCAGAGCGATATGGGAAGCCGGGTGGTGCCGCTATCTTGCAGGCGAATATAACGCGGCTGTCAACTTATTCAAAACTCTTTTGAAGGATGAAAGCCAGCGGGAGAAGGTTCTGTACTGGTCCGGGAGAGCCCTGGAAAACTCCGAAAATCCCGACGCGGGACATTATTATAGAAAGCTTCTCGAAGAATACCCGGCCGGTTTCTATGCGTCCTGGTATCGTGAGCGTAAAGGGGTGAAAGATACCCGTGAATCACTCGGACAGCGGAATGCATTGACGGAACTGCCGGTAACAGCCGGTTTTGAGAAGCCGCGTCTTCTGGCGTCACTTGGGATGCTTGAAGAGGCACGCAGCGAAATGACGGTGGCGCGCAAAAAAAACGGCGACAAGAAGGGGCTTTTCCCGGCTCTATCGAGAATATACCTGGAGATGGGGGACTATATGTCGGCCATCTCGCTATTTATGCAAAATCGTCCGATTGCATGGGAAAAGAGCACTCTGCCGCTTTGGACGGCCGGTTATCCGTTGGCATATAGCGATCTTGTGGCCCAGAATGCAGCTGCCAACTCGCTTTCAGAAGGACTTGTTTATGCCCTGATACGTGCCGAGAGCGGTTTTTCGCCGGCGATAAAATCGCATGCCGGAGCAATCGGCCTGATGCAGATGATGCCGGCCACGGCAAAGCAGACCGCACGAGTGAAAGGAACCTTCAACCCGCAACGCCTCACTGTCCCTGAGTACAACATCAGGTTGGGCACACGACATCTGCATGACCTGATGAAGCAGTACGACGGCGATGTGGTATATGTGGCGGCGGCCTATAATGCCGGGGCGGCAGCGGTAGAGCGCTGGAGAAAAAGCTTTAACGGGCTTAAAAAAGACGAATTCATAGAGAGCATCCCCTATCAGGAAACCCGCGATTATGTAAAAAAAGTTTATGCTTCCGCTGCGACCTACCGGCAGTTGTACGGATTGAAATAGTTTCCATCCGGAGTTCCCGGATCGAAACTAAATAGTACTCATTTATCCAATTCTTGTTGACAAACAGCAGTTCGATGAGCTTACGGCGCTCCATCTGCCGGGCCACGTGAAAGTTTAGACTTCACTTTTCCGGATTCGGAGAGAGTTGTATAATCGATTCAAGCCCCTCTGTTTCTTCCCTTGTAAGTTTGATCGGAATCATTCTTGCCCAGGGACGGATTTCACGTGGATTTGTCAACCATGATTCGAGGTTCCGAAATGTCCAGGCCTCGCCGTTCCTGAAGGTCTTAGGGTAATAGGTTGAAAGAAGCCCGGACAGGTTTGGGCCGATCTTGCCAATGCCGAGTGCTCCTCGTTTTTCACTGAGTAAACGGTGACAGGAACCGCACTTGATTGAGAAGACATCCCCCCCCTTTTTATTCGCAATCTTGAAGTGCACGGTGACAGGAGCGCCTTCATGTGTATTACGCCTCTGCGAACCGGCAAGGATGGAATTAACCAGGTACGTTATCCGCACTTCATCCATGCCAAAATTCGGCATATTATCAACCGACCGCCGAATGGACTCTGCCAGCTCTTCGGCTGTTTTACCGGCTGCTGCACCGTCCAGAGTTATGGCAAGACGGTTCCCGCGCCCATCAATTACATGACAGCGCCGGCAGGAGTACTGATCGATAAGGCGATTGCCGTTTTTGACATGCGGCTGGTCATTTAGTGAAAAAAACGCATATTTTGCAGAGATCAACCCTGCGTGAGCAATATTTTTGCGCTCTGAATACGGATTTCCACGATGGCAGTCAGGACATCTGCCCTGCTCCATATAGTGAACTGGATGGCACGACAGGCAGGTCTGAGGGGGCTCTCCCCCCCATACATGGTTATGGATAAGAAGCATTGCGATGACTAGAATGCCAAAGACCAATTGGATCCCCTGAAGAACAGAGCTATGACGGTAAGTATCAGGATGGCGCCTGCCAAAAAGATTGTGGCCGCTGAAACAATCCTCTGCCCACGTGGAAACCAGCTCGCCCGATGGATGCGAACGGAGCCTGGCAACCAGGGGAGAAACAGAAAAAGACAACCCAGCAGCATTACCGGATAAATCATCAGGCGAGACCAGCTGACCACTTCCTGAATCCAGAGCAAAAACCAGGCCGACTTGGCAGGGTTTGGCGTAACTGCAGGATTCGCCTGCATCTGTAGCGGTGCGGTGATAAATGTTGCAAGTAATAGGAGAATAACAACAAACCCGTACATTGAACGGGTTATGAGTTTGAAAAAATGCGGAGAACTTTTTATGAATCCATTTTTCATAGGTATGGTAGGACTCCCTTGTTTTTTCTGACCCTATGGAAGTGCAGGAAGGATAATGACAGTAGAAGCAATGGGATTATGACTATGTGGAGGGCATAAAACCGGAGCAGGGACAAACCTTGTCCGACTCCGTCCGGTACGAGCAATGAGCGCAGAAAGCTTCCAAGCGGGACAACAGCCAGTAGCTCCATGCCGGTCTGGGTAGCCCAGTAAGCCAGCTGATCGCTCGGAAGCAGGTAGCCGGTATACGCCTCAAACAGGGCCAGGAAGAGCAGCATGCAGCCTATAATCCAGTTAAGTTGCCGGGGACGCTGCCAGGCACCGGTCAGGATCACCCGCAGGGTATGCAGGAAGATCAACAGCAGTAGCAGATGGGAAGTCAAGCGATGCAGACTCCGGATGTATTTTCCCCCCCAGACTGATGATTCCAGGAATAGGATGGAATTGAACGCCCTTTCGGGCGTTGGCTGGTAGTATACAATCAACAGCATGCCGCTGGCTAGCATGATCAGGAAGGCGGTGAACGCGAGGCCTCCCAGACAGAAGGTGTAGCTTATGCGCAGGTTTTTTTCCAGCACCACGTGAGGAAATAGATGTTTAAGGAAATCCTGTATCATCTGCCGTAGACCTTTATCATGCCATTATGCTCAATCAGCTCCAATTTTTCGAGAGGTTTGTCGGCCGGCCCCTTCAGCACGCTGCCCCGCCGATCGAACAGACTGCCATGGCAGGGGCATGAAAGTGTCTCTTCGGTGACGGTGACCGTACACCCCAGGTGGGTACAGATCAGACTCAGGGCGTTGAAACCGTTCTCATCCCGGAGCAGGGCCAGGCGTTCACTGCGAAAGAGCAGAGCTCCGTTAATCGGTACGTCCGCGCTGGCAACGCTGACCAATACCTCTCTTTTCCTGGAAAGGCGAGGGGTAAGGTAGCGCACCAGGGCTCCAGCAGATACAATCAGCAGAGCTAATGACGTGATGAATCTTCGACGCGATTGAGGAATATTTTCCATTTTTCCAGGTACGCCTTTTTATAAGTCGGGCTTTTGCCGCTCATGCGTTGATAGCGAGCCAACTCCATGAAACTGCCATTGATTACCCGTTGACCTTTCTGAAGCCAGAACGATTCCAGCCCCATGCCATCCTTCTTGAGATTGTATACCCGCATGGATTCCGGTTCCAGCAGAAAGCGGGCCGGGTTGTCGTGACACCCTTCGCAGGTAACGCTCCCCCGTTGAACAGTGTGCGGAAAGTATGCCCGCCACTCGGCAGTCAGCAGTATATTTTCAGGGCCGTTATTTCTGGCGGTCATGATATCGGTATAATAGGCAATGAACATCGGCCGGATCGGGCTGACCCTGGCACGGGAGTTGATCCCGAGCGGCGGCGCATCCTGTTTTTTCAGATAGGCGCTTCGGAGGTATTCAGCGCTGCTCCCCGGCTTAAGGTCGAAATCCTCTTTCATACGCTGGTCGCGAAAGCGGAGGAAGAAGGTGCCGTATTCCTGTGCTCCCCAGGCCGAGTGGCAGGCATAGCATTCCAGCCGTTCCATATGTGCCGTAATACGATGCTCGATCACCTTCCGATCCGGTTTATGGCAATCGCGGCAAGTTTTGGATGATGTTTTCCCTTCTGCCAAACTGTTCATCGAGTGGCAGGTTCCGCAGGTCATGCCGGAGCTGTAATGTACATCGGGAAGCATCTTCAGAAAGGTTTCGCCATTGACAGCGATCCCCCGCTGGTAGCGCATGTTGTCTTCGCGTGGCGCACGTCCTGAGTAGTCCCAGCCGGTAAAATATCCTTTGTGACACCTCTGACATACCGCAACCGACGGTTTTGCAATACCGTCACGCGTGCCGTGGCAATCAAGGCATCCTCCTACGTGACAGGAGGTGCAGTTTTTCTCCCAGAAACCCGAATCGACTTTGGCGTAACTCCGCTCTACAAAAGTTTTTTCTCCGCTACGGGTCGTCATGGCGTGATCGAAGATCCGATCATGGCCGGAGTGACAGCCGATACATCCGGCTGCCCTGCCGGAAGCGGCAGCCGGATCGCTGGCAGCCCCACCCTGAACATGGCAGGAACCGCATGCCAGCCCCTTGTGGAGAGCCGCGGATTCCGAGCTAAGGCCCAGACAGAAGGCGGCGATGAAGAGCATCGTCAAGCGCACGATAATCGACTCCTTTCCGGTAGATCGGGTCTTTCGGTTTGTCATGGCAGGGGAGACAGAGATTGACAGCCAACGTTCGCTTCACTTCGGCTCCGCTTAAGGGGCGGGAATTTTCGCGGGTTATCGCGGAATAGGATTTTACCCGCCCGTTTCTCATCGTAAGAAAGCCATCCAGCGGTTTATTATCCGAGCGTTCGCAGATCAGAGTCCCCTTTATGCTGTTTCCCTCAACGATATGCTGGCCGAAACCGAGGAATGCAGGGTTGCTGTGGCATTCGGCGCATCCTAAAGCCTTTTTGCTTGTGTTATGGGAATAAAACGGGGCAAAGCGGAGTTGTTGTTTCCCCTTGAATTTTGAGACATACTCCGTTTTAGAGTGGTTACCATCCGGCTCTATCACGGTTATAAACGTCTGGCAACCGGGGGTAACCGGAGAGATGCGACCACGCTGGTTTAGCGCCAGCGGAAAAGGGTAGAGCATCCGGTAATCCTCAGTTTCGCTGAACGAACCTGGGGTATAGTCCCCCTTGATGAAATCATGCCCGTCCTGCTGCGTGTCATAGGTGGTATGGCAGCCATAGCATTGCGGAACAGCTCGTGAATGGCAGCTGTAGCATTCAAGGCGTTCGTGACCGGCGACAGTATGTTCCGGAGTGGCTGTTATAACCTTGCTTTTATGAAGTTTGCCGCTTCGCTTCCCCTGCAGCCAGATCGTGCCCTGACTGTAAAAAACATTTGAATAGCTGCGCCCTTTCGAAGTCTGAATCATACGCATTCCGGACTGCATTGGCAGTTTGTATGAACGCGATTCGCGCGCTGCCTCATCATTTTCGCGGATAATTTCGCGGTAGCGCGGAATCTCCGCAGCACTGCCGTGGCAATCTTCACAGGATATTTCTGTCTGCAGGTACATGTTGAGATAGGCGAAACCGTCACCCATCAGATCGCGCGAAGTGTGACAATCGATGCACTCCATACCGGCAGCAAAATGGACATCAGCCGTAATGTGGGTCAGGTTTCTGGCGCCGCTGACCATGACCGGTCCGGCTTCGCCGTTACTGGTCGGCACCATTCCATTGTTGCCGTCATACAGCCCTTGATAGGAGAGAGCGATACGTCCGCTGCGGTTGTGGCAGCGGGAACAGACCTGAATATCCGGTAGTGGGGTCATGATGTGGCTTGCTGAGTGCCCCGCCTTCCCCCTCATGGTTTGGTCGGTTCCCTGATAGGTGCCGGTATCGTTCCATGGGAAATGACAGGCGGCACATCCGGAGGCATGACTGGCGCTATAGACTCCTGTAGTTTCAGCTCCGACATGGCAGCGGGCGCAAAATTTGCGGTACAGCTCGCCGGAAAGGTTATCCAGTTCAGCCACCGGTTTGGGCGAAAACGGCTTGCCGGCAGCATCGAACTGCTTTTCGCCATGGGTGGTATAACTGTTGCCATCCTCCCCCTCCCAAGTCAGCTGGATATTCCGGATCATTCCTGCTGCAGTGTACATCAGGTTGCTCTTCATCCTCTCGAACTGATACCTGTGGCAGGTAGCGCACCCATTCTCCCATCGTCCGATATATTCAGGATTGGCGATGCCGAAAATACCCTGGTGCGCCTTTTCCTTCGCCTCTTCCAGCGGCTTGCCGCCGTGACATGAAACACAGTCACCATGGGTTTTCGAAACATGCTCAAGACCCTTATGACAACGGACGCATGAGGACTCTTTCATTCCTATCTGGCATCCTGACAGGAATGTTTGAAGAGAGAACAAAAGGAGAATTGTGAAATGGATTTTGCCTTGCCAGGCGGTACGGATCAGCATTTCCGGAGAAGACCTTTGGTTTCTTGATAGTGGCTTAAACATCAACGATAATTAGCGCGCCGCATTCATCAAGGTTGAGGAATGTTTGGCTCTTTCTTCTCTGTCGACTGTTCTATGTTTTTTGTACCTCGGTCCCCGAGGTCACAGGAGTTGGACATTCAGGTGGGTACCCCGAGGCGGGGGAGAATGAATTTTTGCAAAACGATCCAGATTGCAAAAAAGCCGATTATCAACAGCAGATCTTTCATCAGGTTACCTCATAATGGAACAAATATATTCTCATGCCGGAGGCTCTTGTAACATAATACACCCATCCGGCTTAATGGGATCGTCTTTCTTGAGAAGAGCAATCGGCATACAGGACCCACGGCTGCAAGTATCCGATTCCTACTTTATCCATCCTTTGTCGACACATTTCTCGCGGGCTGCGATTGCAGCATCGACAGCCTGCCGCGATTCAGGCTGCATCGCGTCATATTTCAATACTTCTTTGCTCGTAACGAGGAAGTGGACGTACTGCTCGAAGCTTAGCTCCCTTGGCAGCGTTTCGGCGATGCAGTTGCAGAACTTCGCGTTTCCGACCGGCTTAAGGCACTCCTGCTCCTTATCCACGGAGAGCTTCTGCTGTTCCTTGAGCGTCTTCAGCTGTTGGATCTGTATTTCCAGCAGCCTGATCCTTTCCATGATGTCGCCCTGCGAAGCTGCCCGGCTCCAGGTCGTGAATGCCGGCAAGAGGAGCAGCGACAGAGTAACACAGAGCATGTTCAACCGTGGTGAGTAGTTCATTTTTGTGTCTCCTCTCAATCAGAAAAAAGAGGCACGTGAATCACGTGCCTCTTTACTGCCGAAGAGCCGCAGTTAGCAGCCGGAGAGTTCCTTCTTGCCTTTGGCGGCAGGCTTGGCCTCATCTTTTTTCTTCTCGACTTTCTTGGCGTCTTTCTTATCCTTTTTCGCGTCTTTTTTCACCTTCTTGGCGTCCTTCATTTCAGATTTATCAGCTGCTTTTTCCTCTGCTGCCACGGCAACCATCGAGAAACTCAGGGCCATCATTGCTGCTACAATCATCGTTACGATTTTTTTCATGCTAATTCTCCTTTTTTTGTTTTCCGGCGAACCGGTTTAAGCATTACAGTAAGTTTTAACAGATTTATCTAAAATGTCCAACCGACGTAATTGACTGCAATTAGTCATAAATGATTGTATCAGGTCCCTTTTTTGGGTGACATCTGTTGCAGTTATGGTCAATGCCGAAAGCTGTCTTGCCGTTATGGCATTTCCCGCAGAGTTTACCCTGCTGGATAGCCTTCATGGTTATTACCGTCGCCCCTTTTTTCTTTATCGGGAACATCTCCTTATTGTGGCAGGCCTCGCATTTGAAACCTCTCTTCAGATGCTTGTCTCCATGGAATATTACCTCGTCCGAAGCCTTATCGCCCTGATAGATGATATCCTGCATGGCGGCCCCGTAAGCAAGCCCGCAGACCGCTACAGTCAATACTATCAATAACCAGATAAATTTGAATCTCATGATTCCCCCCTCGACAGGATTTTCAGTAATGAATTACGTTATATAATACACCATAGGTTTAGTTCCCAGTTCTTCCCGATATCTGAACACATTAAGCTTGGATATCAGCTTGGTGATTAAAGCCTCCGGATCATTGATATCGCCAAAGAAGGTAGCCCCACCAAGGCAGGTCGTGGTGCAGCGGGTCAATTCACCCTTTTCAACACGGTGGATGCAGAAGTGACATTTACGGGCATTGCCTATGGGCGAATGCCAGTGGCTCTTCCGTTTGAAGCTCTTGCCATATTCGCCGGAGTTCTCCACCTCGTATGTCTTGTCGTGAAAATCGCCGGTGTAGTAATGTCCTGAATCAGCCGAACGGGCTCCGTAGGGACAGGCTACAATGCAGTAACGGCAGCCGATGCACTTATTATAGTCGATGACCACCAGGCCGTCATCCCGTTTATAGGTGGCCGTAACCGGACATACCGGGGTGCAGGTCGGGGAATCACACTGCATGCAGGGGCGGGGTAGAAAGCGCATGCTGGTGTTGGGGTATTCGCCGATCTCCTCTTCCTTGACCGGGCGGTAGTGTATATCGGGCGGAGTCAGGTTTTCAGACATGCAACCAGTGGTGCAGGCGTGGCAACCGATACATTTCTTCAAATCAATTGCCATGGCCCAGCGCCGCTCCTTGCGCGGTTTTTTCAGGGCGCGCTGCAGATCAGTCTGCATGATTTCCAAAATATCTTTACCTTCAAACTGTTCCATTTTCAGTGGTCCTCCTTGATGTTCCGGGCATCAAAAACGCCTGAGCGCTCAAATACAATATACAGCACCATAACGAGCGAAGCGGATGCCACAACTACGAGATTCTCGTAAATAGATGGTGTGTAGTGGACTACTTCAGGCATATCATAGACCCTGAAGACCGGAACCTTGAACGCGCCTACAACCAGATCGTTACGGGCTTTAAGCTGGGTTCCCATGATGAAGAGTCCGACAAAAAGCAGCCAGTTTGCGCTTTTGCCTATTTTGAGCAGAATATATGGGATTATGATGACGACCACGATACCGAACAGTACGCTATTAATCAACGTCAGAGAGAACACCTCGGATCCCTCCAGATGAGCCGAGAGACCGATCATGGTTCGCCAGAAGGAGATCACAAGCGCCAGGCCCAATCCAACCTTCAGCAATGTTATAAACGGATGAAGATGAAAGTTCTCGTCCAGTTTTTTCTGCTTGACTGTTATGGCGGCGATGATCGTAGTCAGCGAGCAACCGGTCAGGAAGGCGATGAAAAGGAAGTAAATCGGCATCAGTGCGCTGTAGTAGTAGACACGTGAACTGACCGATCCCAGCAGGCTTCCCAGCGTACTGTGGGTGAATACGGCGATGAAAAAAGCGCCCCACATGATCCTGCTGGAATGTTTGTTGGTCTGGATATTGATGTACTCCCAGGTAATAATAATCAGGTAACAGGTATACCAGATGCCCATCCAGAACATGGGAGACTTCGGGTTGGGAGAAAGTATGAAATTGTACATCCGGTCTATGCGTCCCATCTCGGTTGCCAGAGAGAAGAATGCTGCCAAGGCTGTAATAATACCGACAAAAATGATCCGGGACGCGAATGGCTTGTACTGCTTTTCAAAAAATAGGTGCCCGAAGAAATTGACGAAGGTACAGCCTGTGCTGAGTAGCGCAAAATAGATATATGTCGATATCTGCAATCCCCATGGAACCAGGTTGGAGGTGTTGATGGTATGGGCGTGCCCCTGGATGAAGATGGCCGCGATAGCGTAGAATCCGATCAGCAGGCCAAAGAGTGATGCGTACAGTGAGATGCCGGCTCTTCCTTTGGCCACATCGTTCACTGTAGACATTAACTGTGCCTTTTCAGGAATAAGAACTCCAAATAGTTGCATGTCTAGGCCCCCTTCACAATCTTGACAAAAATGCCGCGCATGGCGGTACCGCCCATGATCGGGTCAATTACATATTTCGAGATCAGATCATCATCCGCTATTCCCTGATTATTGGCCCGGGTCATTCCTTTTGAATGAACGCCGAAGCCGTGGTACATATAGACGGCGTCATCGCGCATACGCTGGGTCAGTTTGACTTTGATCTTGCCTGGTGCAGCAATCCCATCCTGATTTACGAGTAAGACATATTCCCCGTTTGCCAATCCCAGCTCTTTCCCCTTTTTTGCGTTGATCCAGAGTGCGTTTTCTTTCTGCAGATCGGTCAGCATAAAGTTGTTGGTGGTGCGTGAGAAGCTGTGCAGCGGTGAACGACCGAACAGCAGACGGAAATGGCCGGCAGGGGGCTGAGGGTGTTTGGTGTATTTCGGTACTGGATCAAACCCCTTCTCCTCCAGCTGTTTGGAGTACAGCTCTATCTTACCGGAAGGGGTGCCAAATTCCGGCTGACTGTCGGCGGTGATGTAAGGGGCCGACTTGTCCGTCTTTACGAGGACCCCTTTTTTCTTTAGTTCGGCAAAATCAATGCCACCCGCCTCACAACGTTTGGCCAGATACTCCTCGCCATCCTTCCATGGAAAGTAGGAGGCCAGGCCAAGCTTGCCGGCAAGTTCCTTGGTGATCCACCAGGATGGTTTGGACTCCCAGAGCGGATCAACCGCCGGCTGCCGCAGGGATATCTCCAGATCCTTGAACTTGCCGATATTGAGGTTGTCGTAGCGCTCCATATAGGTGCATTCCGGCAGAACTACATCGGCCCAGGCGATGATGTCGACCGGCAGCACATCAATGGCAACGACAAGATCGAGGTTCTGGAGGGCCTTGATGGTTTCCTGCTTGTCCGGCATGGTCTTCATCAGGTTGCAGCCGTAGATGAACCACCCCTTGATCGGGTGCGGCTTCCCGGTGATAGAGGCCTGCTTGATGGAGGTAGTCGTCTGGAGTGCGGCAAACGGATAGGCGGCATCCAGCTTGGGGACATCTTCGTGGGGCGGATATGCCGGGAGGCCCGGATATTCGGGCACACCACCCTTGGCAGGCAAGAAATACCCACCCTCGCGCCCCCAGGTGCCGAGCAGGGCATTGAGTATGGCGATGGCCCGGCTGCGTTGGGTATCGTCACCATACCAGACTGAGTAGCGACCGGCGCCGACGCAGACATGCGGAGCGTTCTTACCCATCTCGCGGGCGACCTTGACGATGGTGTCGCTCGGGATGGTTGTCTCGGCCTCGGCCCATTGCGGGGTATACTGCTGCACAGCCGCGCGCAGTTCGCTGAATCCGGAAGCATATTTTTCAATATACTCCTTGTCGTACAAACCCTCTTCAATGATAATCCTGATCCAGGCCAATAGTAGCGCCATATCGGTAGCAGGTTTGATCGGCAGCCAACGGTCGGCCTTGGAGGCGATATTGGAGAGGCGTGGATCGACCACTGTCAGCTTTGCACCATCGGCCAGCCCACCCATGATGTCCTGCACCTGGCTGTTATGTGCATTCTCTCCGAGGTGCGAGCCGAGCAGAACAATGTACTTGCTTTTGCTGAAATCGTAGTATTCGGGTGAACCGACATCTGCCCCGTAGGTCAGGTAAAACCCTATATCACGAGGACCCCTGCATTGGGCAAACGAGGGGGCAGTGTAGTTGCTGCAACCGTATGCCTTGAGCAGGTGCTTCCAGAAAGCTCCACCGGTTCCATGCGAGAACAGCGCCATGGACTCTGCACCATGTTTCTCCTTGATCCCTTTCATCTTCTGCGCGATCAGAGCGAGTGCTTCATCCCAGGTTGCCCTTTTCCAGACCGGTTCACCTCGCTTGCCTACGTTAATCATCGGAAATTTGAGGCGGTCCGGGTCATAGAGCGCCCCCAGCGCCGAGTTGCCGCGACCGCAGAGACGGCCCCGTCCACGAAGGCTCAACGGGTTGCCGTCGATTTTGACGACCTTGTTGTTCTCGACCTTGGCGATCAAGCCGCAGTTCCAGAAACAGAGTTCGCAGAAGGTCGGGATCTGTTTCAGCTCCTTCTGCCCCTCCTCTTCTGCCCATGATTTTAAGACCTTCGGCAATGTTGCGGCGACAGTTATACCTGCTGTGGCCGCACCTGTAGCCTTGAGGAATGTCCTGCGTGAAAATTTTAGCGACACATTTACCTCCTGATATTGTTTTGGTGTATGATGATATTTGTTAAAGGTTGAAGCTTGTGCGGCTCTATTTCATGAATAAAAGGGCGTGATTCAGGCACGCCCCTTCGGGTCAGGTCACTATTCATTCTCCTGCTGCAGTTTGAGCAATTTTTCAAAATATAGTTCTGGATTGGTAAGTTTCTCCGCTTCCTTGGGGCTGTATCCCAGCTCTTTAAAATTAAGCACTCCATTTAGCGCATGGCAGTTGGCACAGATCAGCGCCTTGTTCTTGGGTGCAACCTGATGGTTGCTTCCAAAGTATATTGTCTGCCATCCAGGAACCGGTTCATAATCCTTTATGCCAAGTATTTTGGCGGCAGACGCAACTCCGGCAAGTGAATCACCATTTGCTATGGGCGGAGCAAAATCCATTGAAAGCAGCTGACCGTTCTTCTTGTTGAAATAGGCTTTACCCTGGAAAATTTTGAACGGGTAAATCTTGCTTTTACCATCGGTTCTGCTCCCTTTAGGGCCGATAAACTTTGGCGTATTGCTGACGGTCAGGTTGTACCAAGCGTACACGGGAGCAGTTTCATTAACTTCGCGCTTCAACGTGGAAGGCTCATAAAAACCGTTAGATTGCTTCTCCCATTTGGTGAAGTCTTTCGAAAATGCCCCGCCAGTTTTCGGGATATGGCAGGTTTGGCAGGCAATTTTTGCTGTATGCCTGTTGTAATCGGCATCACTATGTGGTTTGACACTGTGGCATTCACCAACACAGGTCATGTAGATACCGTCATGAGCCCAGTTGTTGGGATCACGACCAGTTGGGAATTTATGGTTTTTTACCTGATGACAGTCAATGCAAATTATACCCTTTGTAACGTGAACCTCGGCATCCTTGGCCATTGAAAATCCACGTTTGATCATGGCCCCGCCACCGGCCGCCTCGTGACAGACCATGCAATTTTTTATGGTAGGCCTCCCAACGTTGGCGGCTGCCTCGGTGCTCCGATCCTGTGTCATCACGACCTTGCCGTTACTGTCCTTGACCGGCTTTCTTTTGCTGAAATCATACTTCGTAGAATGGCATATCAGGCAGTCTATGGCTTGTTCGGCCTGGGGTCCGGTGCTACCGACATCACTGGTGTGATCACCCGGATGGCAGGTATTGCAACCGGTAAACTTGGTCTTTCCGAGAGCGTTCGGCGGCACTTCTTTCAGATTATTGACGATGTCGTTGCCGTTGCACATAGTGTAGATACGGTTTTTCATGCCGTATTCTTCGTTTGGGTTGATGTTGTCAACATGATCCACTTTTGAGGCATGCTTCCAATGGACCGTTTTAAGAAACTCAGCGGCTTTTCCGGGATGGCATTTTTCACACGTTTTGGGACCCTGGTAACCATCCTTGAGTATCTTCTCTTTTCCTGGATGCTCCTTGGCCTGAACGGCTGTTGATAGCAAAGTACATCCCATTAAGATCGCTATAATTTTGCCAGACATAATTTCTTCCTTTCGATTTCAGGCACACTCATACATTTAAAAATGACATGCCAGCAACGCAGTGCATGTTCCAATTATATTGATTTATATATAGTTGGAGCTAAAAAAAAGAGGGCTAACCGTGAGAAAGCATTACGTGTGCAATTCCTCAATGCGAAGGAAATTGCACACGCAATTACTTCAACCTGGTGATATCTCGTAAGTGCCGTTCTTCTCGAATTTGATCCTGGCATTAACAAATTTAACGTTGGTGTAACCCAGTTCCTTGAGCGTGTTATAGCCTATTTCCGCTAACACTCCGGTATTACAGTAAAATACAATCAGTTTCTCCCTTGGAATCTCGGCTAGGCGATCCTTGATCTCATCGACCGGGATCAGCTTGGCGCCCTTGAGCATGCCGGCATTCCCCTCTTTAGTGCTACGGGCATCGATGATCATTACGGAAGAGGGGAGCTCTGCAGCGTATTTTTTGAACTCGTCAAGATTGATCTCGCCCGGACGGAGTTTTGGAGTATAGGTTGCTTTAGACGTCAGCTTGCCGGTCGCAACATCATATTTGGCTGACTGCCATGCTTCGAATCCGCCGGACAGCAGCGATACCCTGTTAAATCCGGCTTTGATCAGCTCCTTGGTGACCGTCTCCGAATCTTTGCCCCCCTTCTGGTCATACACTATGATCGGGGCATTCTTCTTGACGTCAACTCCCTTGACAAGCTTGGCTGCCTGTTTTGCAGGAAAAGATACAGCACCCTTGATAAAGCCTTTGGCGGCTCCTCTCAAACTGCGAGCGTCAAAAAGAACATGGGGGATATTTTTGTCAATCCATGCCTCTTTCAGGAATAGGCTTGAGATAACGCCATAGTTTTTCTCTTGCCATCCCGGCATGCCGTCCCTGTAAACCTTGATGTTGGTATAGCCGAGTTTCCCGGCTTTGGCGGCCGAACCTGGGCTCATGCTACAGGTGGGACCTGAGCAGTAAAATATGATAAGTGCGTTCTTGTCATTGGGCAGCAGTTTTTCAGCCATCTTGTCAAAGGAGGGGAACGGCAGATTGATTGCGGTAGGTATGGCGCCTTCCTGGAAGCGGAGGAGAGGGCGTGAGTCATAGAGAAAATATTTCCCTTTTTCCGGTCCTTTGGCAACAAGCTTCTCGATATCGGCAGTTTTCAGCAGCATGTCGTCAGAGATCTTGACAGGAGGTTTCACAATCAGTTTCACCGCTGTCTTGACGCCATCCTTTTCACTGAATTCGACCTTGATTTCATGCCCTCTTTTAACCAGGTTGTCCTTCAAAAACTCTCCATCACCGGTCTTGCCCGCACCGTCTACGACCTTGATATCATCTTCATCAAATTTGAGCAGTTCAACCGCATCGTCGATCTTCACCTGTATGGTTTTGGCTTTGAACGTTACAATATCAAAATTGCCGCGAACTGCACCAGGCTCGGCCTTGTGACAGAGGGCGCATTGTTTTGCAATAGCAGGTTTGGCAGCTGAAGCTGCCGATGCAGCCGGCCCAGCCGCAAATGCTGTTGTTGCTGATATACAGAGAGCCAGAGTAAACAGAAGCGTATTCTTGGTCATGAATCTTCTCCTCTTCTACAAATTGGGGCCTGACAGTGATAAAAAGAATAATTGCGTTGAGTAAAGCATTTCTGTTCAAAAACGGAGAAAATATTTTCTAACTTGCTAACAACCGGCAGTTTTTTTAAACATCTTGCTGCTGTTCTTGCCATCTGCTTTGTCAAACTTGCAGCGAATTTCATCACCTTCAACAATGCGCTTATCCTTGAACTTGTCGAGGGTCAGTTCATCGGAAACGATAATTGTCACACTTTCCTCGGTTTTGCTGTCTTTAAGAATAGCGGTAGCAGATTTGCCATCGGCAGCCATCTCAATTTTCGAAATAGTGCCGACCATCTTCACTTCTTCGGCGCTGGCGGTCTGCACAAATGCAACTGTCGAAACAACCATCACGGCTAGCAGCATTACAACTGAGACTATTTTTTTCATGTTTTACTCCTATTACTCGTTAATATCTTGTTATTGATTATTTGAATAAGTATACCAGAGTGCCGTAAATCTGCATGCGACTGAAATAAAGAATTACCCGGGCAGGCGGTCTCCTGCCCGGGTAAAGCTCAGTCTAGAACTTCACTTCGAAAGTGCCATAGACGTCATGGGCTGATTTCAAGGGGGCCAGCAGCATCAAGTCGGTAGGTTGGATAGAAGATATCTTCTTCGAAGCGCCAACCCAGTTGTTACTACCTGAGTACTCGAAGTCATAGTACTGGTAGCCGATCTTGAAAAATGCCTTGCTAAGATACGACGAAATAGGCTTGAGGTTAAGTTCCTGGATTATGTAAGGTTCATAGACATTGCCACGGGTACCGACTTTGCTTGTCCACATATCGTCTGCAGCCGGGGCAAAGGTAATCCAGTCTTTGGATCCATGATTAAATTCGAAACCGATCTTGGTTTTCGACGGGAGGTCATAGCGGATACCAGCGTATACCGCCCAACCTGTTTTGCTTTTTGGAGCAAAATCCTGCGCAAAGAATTCGCCTGTCATCAAACCCTGGAAACCGGCGTTATTGGATACATTGTTGTTAGGATGGGTAATGCTCAAGCCGACGTCGGCGAAAATATTCAGGTTGCCTGGGCCGACTTTCTTGAGGGTGCTCATGGCGCCAATGCCGTACCAGTCGATACTGCCGAGATTAACTGCAGGGGCGGTATTGCCGAATATCGTGTTGTTCATGGCCGGGAAATCGAAAATATCAAATCCGCGGTTCCATTGCAGCCAGACACGCAGAGGATCTGTATCGACCGGAATCACGGCAATCCCAAGCATATCTGTGTCTTTAATGCTATTAGATGAGACTTTTATGCCGCTGTCGAAGCCACGACCGTAACAGACCTTGGCATAGGCACCCGGCAGCATGTCGATGTCGGGAGCATAACCGACCGTCATGCCGTCAAAGGCGTAGTCAACCAGCAGAGCGGGAGTTCCGCCATTGCCGGGGCGTTCGTTGTTCAGCCTCAGGTTGCTTGGGGCGCCGTTCGTAGCGGGGCGGCGTCCAACCGAGAACCAGATGGGCTGATCGGCAATATTGCTCCAGGTTGCAAATGCGCGGTCAACGTTTAGCAGGCTGTCGGAGGGAACATGACTGAGTGTTC
>JAQTRC010000189.1 GCA_028712665.1 Desulfuromonadaceae bacterium | reverse complement strand
CGGCAGGTACCGCCACCGCACGGCCATAGGGAGCGGTCAGGATCTTGTCAGGATCGAAGCGTAGTCCCCGCGGCGGGTCAAAGGGGCCTGCCACCCGAAATCCGTACAGCTGGCCCGCTCCGATGTCCGGAACAAAGGTATGCCAATAGTGGTAGGTGCGGTTATGCCGCGGATTGAGAGTGATGATCCGGGAAGCGACCGTGTCATCGGCATGATCGAAAAGGAGGAGTTCCATGCCGGTGCAATCGCGCGCGAACACGCTGAAGTTTACGCCACCGTTGCAGATTGTTGCCCCGAGAGGTGAAGTGTTACCTTTGTGAAGTGCCGAATGTAAACTATCTGCTCTTTCTGGGCCTGTCGTCATCGGGGTCCTTTACGCCATTGGAATCAAAAAACAACCGGCACAGGCATCGAGGGAAACTATGAAAACAAAAAATTACTTTAGTGGCGAACTACAGGACTTCAGCCTTCCATTTTCGAAGAGAGAAATCGGTTTTAACTGCTCGCAGTTTTTACCATCAATCTGTATTGTCTTTGAAAGAATACAGGTATTCAATATGCCCGTTTGGTAAAAGCTGATCTGGCTGTGCTGATTGCAACCGATCTCATTATAATTGAAATATTCACCTATGACGCAGTTTTTAAGCATTCCAGTTTCGTATAAGTTGATCGGTTCATACTGTTTACAGGTAACGCCATTGATAACAAAATTATCTTTGAGGATGCACGTTTTCAATGTGCCGTTAGGATGAAAGATATTTTCAGAACCGGATTTGCAGATCGATTGATCAATACCCCAACATGTTCCGGCATTGGTCATGAATATGATGCTCAGCATGACAATAGCGTACTTCATAGTAATCTCCTTTTGTAAAATCTGCCAACGAATCATTGCGAAAAGATCAGCACACTGTATGGGCCAATGGAAACCGCAGCGTAGCAGGGGAAACCATCCGTATCACCCGGTTCGGCGACGACGTCGGCACTCGGATGATTTTGGAAATCGTCGCTGTAACCGTGCCAGTCGCTGTTGAAACGGAGCTTCCAGGTCCCTGCTGCCGGAAAGCCGATGACGTAACCATCCTGCGGCTCATGGTAAAAGTTGGCGACGACCACAACGTCGTCCGCCGCCCCCCCTACGTCCCAACGGTGAAAGGCGATGACCTTGCGCTCGTCGTGCAGGTGATACACCTGGGTGAACTGCCCGCAGAGGCCGCGTGTGACGCCGTCCCGGTTAGTTCGCAGCCGGATGAGGTCGCGGTACATCCGGACAATGCCGTGGAATTCGTCGTTTTGGTCCCAATCGACCGGAACCGTGTCGCGGAACCATCCCCCTTCGAGAAATTCCTGCCCCTGAAAGATCATCGGTATTCCCGGCGCCGTTAAGACCATGGCAGCCGCCAGCGTCGAACGCTTCCGCGCATACCACCCCTTGGGGTCATCCTGGCTGATCTCCTGCGGCACACGCTTTTTCCCGTTTGCCACCTCATCGTGCGATTCGCTGTAGATGACCCGGTCGAAGGCATCATCGTTGTAGCGGTAGCAGATGGCGTCGCGTATGGCTTCGAGCGAACGTTGCTGATCCTGCGGGGTTATCACCGCCTGGCGGATGGGATGGACGAACATGGAGTCCCACTGCGTGCTGAACCCTGCTCCTCCGGCGCCGACATCTTTGGTGAGCCACCTGTTGTGTTGCAGATCCTCGGCGATGGTGATCCGGCCAGGGAATTTTTCTGCGACCCGGCTGTTGATCCACTGGAGCAGACTCCACCCGTCGGGAAGGTCCTGCGTGCCGGCGCCGTTGATAGTGCGGATGAATTGGGTGCAGTCGAAGCGGATGCCGTCAACGTGGAACTCTTCGAGCCACATCATGACGTTATCGAGGAGGTATTGCCGGACCTCGCCACGTCCGTAATCCGGGCGGGTTTCTCCCCACGGTGTTATAGCCCGGTCGTCGTTGTAGAAGTAGATGCCGCCGCGATTGTTCTCGCTCCAGCCGTCGAACTGCCACAGATCGAGATCGCCGGGGCCCAGGTGATTGTACACAACGTCCAGAATAACCGCTATCCCCTCATGGTGGGCGCGCTTGACAAACTGTTTGAACGCCAAAGGGCCTCCGTAGGCAATTTCTACCGAGAATATATGGGCGGGATTGTAGCCCCACGACCGGTCTCCCGCAAACTCGGCTATCGGCATGATCTGAATCGCATTGACACCGAGCTTTTTCAGATGTCCCAGGCGCGCCGATACCGAGGGGAACTTGCCCGGATGATCGACGTCTTCCAGATCATTGAACGTGCCGACATGCAGTTCATAGATGACGAGTTCGTTCCAGGACGCGAGATGAAAAACGTCCCCCCCCCAGTCGAAGGCTGGATCGTGAACAACAGCGTTGCCCACCGAGTTGGTCACCTCCCGGGCATACGGATCGATGCGGCTGAATTCGCCTTTTTCAGTTCTCAGCAGGAACTTGTACTGGTCTCCGATACCTGCCTCTGCCACATCAGCGTACCAGTAACCGTTCTTTTCAGACTGCAGCGGATGTTTATCGCCGTCCCATCCGTTGAACGATCCGATGACGGATACCCGCTCTGAATGAGGCGCCCAGACTCTGAACCCGACCCCCCCCGCGTGAAGGATAGCCCCCATCCCCTTGATCTTTGCTTCTTCGCTCATGGAGATCTCCTCCGCGTTTCATTGCATTCAGCTCGTTGCAGGGCCAAAATATTTCTCCTCTGTGAAGGTTTTTCCTTCAATAAAGTTTATCAATTCTGCATTAAACTTTTCTCTCTCCTCATAAAACAGGGCGTGCCCACTGTTTTCAAAGCTGATCAGCTTTGCGCCCTTTATTCCCCTGACGGCTGTTTCTGCTCCGGCCGATATCGCTTCAGACCCAGCCGCCATTGCCACCTCGCCAGTTGGCATGACTTCAGTCGGTAAGGACATTGTTTCAGAAAGTTTAAACGGACATATCTGGTCATGCAGACCATGAAAAAGTACTGTGGGAACCTTTACGGATGGTATGTCTTCACGCAGATCCGAATCCCGGAGAGTCGCAAGACAAACTCCCGTGGCATGAGCTGACGCTTCCATTCCCAGAGA
>JAQTRC010000188.1 GCA_028712665.1 Desulfuromonadaceae bacterium | reverse complement strand
GGCTGATGCCCGAAAAAAAGCGCCTCGACAAGCTGATGGTCGAACGCGCTCTTGCATCATCACGGGAGCGGGCCCAGGCCTTGATCATGGCCGGTCAGGTGGTGGTCGGCGATCACACCGTCGACAAAGCAGGCCAGCAGGTGCCTGTCGATTCCGATATTCGCATCAAGGGGGAGCTGCTTCCATATGTCAGCAGGGGCGGGCTTAAGTTGCGCAGGGCGCTTGATGAGTTTGCTGTTGATGTTACCTCTCTTGTGGCGATCGACGTAGGGGCCTCCACCGGAGGTTTCACCGATTGTCTGCTTCAGGCCGGAGCGGCCCGGGTTTTCGCGGTGGATGTCGGCTACGGCCAACTTGCGTGGAAATTACAGCAGGACCCGCGAGTTGTCAGTCTGGAGAAGACCAACATACGTTACCTCACTAAAGAGCAGATTGGTGAGCTGACTGACCTGGCGGTGATCGATGCTTCGTTTATCTCGCTTGCCAAGGTTCTGCCGGCTACAGTCCGGATTGTAAAGCCGGGAGGCCGGATCATCGCCCTGATCAAGCCCCAGTTTGAGGTGGGGAAGGGCGAAGTGGGGAAGGGGGGGATAGTACGTGACTCCGCTGCCCATGAGAGGGTCGTAGATGCTGTCAGGCAGACGGCCTGCGAGATGGGGCTTCTGGTTGCAGGGTTATGTGAATCGCCCATTACCGGGGCCGATGGCAACCGCGAGTTTTTGATTCTTTTACAACTGCCCGAGACAATTCCATAGGGGGAGAAAATGGAGAACTGTATCTTCTGTAAGATCATACGGGGAGAGATACCGTCGAAGAAACTCTTTGAGGACGACCGGATACTGGTTATCGAGGATATAACACCCCAGGCGCCGCTGCACCTGCTACTCCTCCCCAAGCGGCATTTTGTCAACTCTCTGGATATGTCCGTGGAAGAGGATGGGGAGGTCGGTTATATATTCAGGAAGGGTGGCGAGATCGCCAGGCAGAAAGGTTTTGCCGAGTCCGGATTCCGCCTGGTGCAGAATAACGGCGCAGGCGCCGGACAATCGGTCTTTCACGCTCATTTCCATCTTCTGGCGGGGCGCGCATTCACCTGGCCTCCGGGCTAGAATTGAGGCGAATCATGAAATTAATACCCAGCTTGGTATTCATACTGTTGTTGACAACAGAACCAGGTGCGGAGACCTATTCGTGGGTCGATGACAGTGGCACATACAACTTTACCGAAAACCTTTCAAACGTGCCTAAGAAGTATCTGAAAAAAGTGAATCGTCTTGGTGATTTGGGGAAAGATTCCGCTTCGCAGGTATCTGCGTCTCCTGAAAAGAAACCTGATCCAACAGAAACTCCAAAGCTAAAAGCGCCTTCCGCAGCTGTTGAGGATAAACAACTCTATAACGGGAAAACTGAAGCCGTCTGGCGTGAGGAGTTTGATGCCCTTGAGGCTGAACTGACGAAGCTGGAGCAGCGTCTGGACCTGTTGTACAAGGAGTCCCAGAAACAACCTGTGTTGGCTGGAGATAAGTTTGAGATTTTGAAGAAGGATTATGATGCCGCAACGGCAACTTATAAAGAAAAATACAAGGCTTACGGTGAGCTGATCGAGTCGGCTCGCAAGGCTGGTTTTATGGTAAGAATCAAAAAATAGACCGCATCTGCAGATTTGTAACGCAAAAGACCCTTCGGACAGGATATTCCGTAGGGTCTTTTGCGGGATTTAGAGGTAAATCAAAACGTAAGCAGACGTTTTACCAGGCCGGGAAATGCCATGTCGATTGTCATGACAGCGGTCAGGGCTATCATGATAACAACTGTAAGACAGGCGATGATGTTGAAATACGGACCGTTGGTGTAAGATCCCATAAGGTTTTTGTCGTTGATGAGTTTAAGCATGAAGATCAGTACGAATGGCAGTACCGCGCCGTTTACTACCTGTGAAATGAACATGATGGTCATGAGAGGCGCATTTGGAATCAGAATCAATCCGGCGCTGACGAAGATGATAATAGTGAAGAGCCAGAAAAATTGCGGCGCCTGTTCAAAATCCTTGTTGACGCCAGATTCCCATCCCATCCCTTCGCAGATATAATAAGCGGTCGACAAAGGCAGTATGCAGGCGCCGAAAAGAGACGCGTTGAACAGTCCAAAAGCAAACAGCGTCGAGGCGTACTGGCCGACAAGCGGCTTCAGGGCAAGGGCGGCATCGGCGGCGGTCTCGATCTTCAGCCCGTGGATGTGAATGGTGGAGGCGCAGGCCACCATCATGAAGAAAGCAACCACGATAGCCATTATGCATCCGAAGATGACATCTATCCGCGAAAAATTGTATTGATCGGCTGTGATCCCCTTTTCAACAACAGCCGCCTGTTGATAAAACTGCATCCAGGGTGCTATTGTCGTACCGACGATACCGATCAGGGTCATCAGGTAAGCACTGTCCGATTTGAATGTGGGGGTTACGGTCGCTTTTATGACTACATTCCAGTCCGGTCCTGCCATAAAAGCGGCGATCGGGTAGGCTATGTAGACCAGACAGGCTACCAGGAAGACCTTTTCAACTACCTTGTAGGATCCCTTTACGATCAGCAGCCAGACCAGAATTGCGCAGATCGGTACGGATATATATTTGCTGATACCGAAGATTTCAAGGCTGGCTGCAATGCCGGCGAATTCGGAGATGGAATTGCCCATGTTGGTCAGGAGCAGGGCGATCATGACGTAAAAGGTGACTTTGACACCAAATGATTCGCGGATCAGGTCGGAGAGCCCCTTGCCGGTTACCGCACCCATTCTGGCGCACATCTCCTGAATCACAACCAGTGCAATTGTAGTCGGTATCATCAACCAGAGGATTGCATAGCCGTAGTTTGCCGCAGCAAGCGAGTAGGTGGTGATGCCCCCAGCGTCATTATCCACGTTGGCCGTGATGATACCCGGCCCGAGAATTGCCAGAAAAAGCATGACATTTTTCGGGCTGAAGCATTTAAACGGCCGCAATATTTTAGATAATGAAATTCCGGTAAACATCTGTCCGTTATACCTATCGGCGTTTAATTTTGATGATCTGCGGCAGATAGTGGGCTAGAACGTCATCAACCGTGACGATTCCCGCCATCC
>JAQTRC010000187.1 GCA_028712665.1 Desulfuromonadaceae bacterium | reverse complement strand
CGTTTCTTTCCCCAGGATTCGTAACTGAAACAATATTGAAGTAGCGTTGACCGAAACGCAGTTTCCAGTCAGGCCGGAAAACGCTTCTGTACCTGATCCGGATCCGGTGACTGATAACCATGTCCGTCTGCATCGCCTGAACGAGCTCCTTGCCCATCAAGGGCCAGATAGCACAGAAGACGGTTGCATGGTCGGTCCAGGTGATTGTAAAGGACCCCATTCCATCCGGTGCTTTGGTTGGAATTTGGATCGTGATCCGTTTATTTAGGGCGCCTATCCTCATCAGAATTCATCCCACAACCGCGCACTGGCTAGCATTTCATCGTACCGACTATTTTTAAAATAGATCTGCGCCTGTCCTACCGACTGCGCCTCTCGGTTGGCATATAAATCACCACAAAATAAAAACATGGCAGCTTTTATTTCATCTGGCACAAGCGCTGCTGTGGTCCATCCACAAATAAACCTGATTTTGATCGGATTACTCGGGTAAAGCGTCCCGCTCGGCCATGATTCACCGTATGGAAGGACGATCCGCCCGCATTCCTCGCCGTTGGTCTCTACCAGATAGTCGGTGGTCAAGGTCAGCGTCGTTTCCGTGCCGTCGGTGTCTTTCCATGAAACGCTGGTCACGCTTTGCAGGTTGCCGAAGGGGAGTTTGATGTAATTTCCAGGAGGCCAAGCATCCAGGTAATAGTCCCATGTTTGGGTGAGCAGTTTTCTTCGGGTGATATTCTCAATGTGACGCCGTGCAGCGCGAATATCCCTGTTCAGCTTGTCGTCTTCCGCAGTCTCAGCCTCGTTTTCCAGAATGGACGTCCCAAACTCGCAAGCCGCAACCAAAACCTTTGAGGCCGTCCGGATGTACTGCTTCGTACCGGTATAGGGCAGTTTGTAATCCACGTTATCATTCGCCGTGGTGACCTGAGTGAAAGCGCCGCCCGTGTAATCGGTGAACGTCACATTATCGTCAGACTCCTGGATCTTCGTGTCATTCGTGCCGCCCGCGCCGTTTGTTCCGCAATGGAGGAGAACTTCGGCTTGCTTTCCAAGGACGTCTACGCCTGTGCCTACATGGACGGTATAATTGTTTTGAATCGCCTTTGAGCCATAGGCCAGGCTCTGAGTGATGGTCAGGTTGTCATCCAGAGTGCCGCTATCTGCCCTGATCTGCATCTTGAGTTCGTCAAGGCTGATCGGTTCGATTACTGGAGCCGCGTAAAGCTGTGCTTTCATGCTCTATGCTCCGGGTTGCGTTTGCTCATAACTACGTACCCTAAAATCCCATCATTCCAACACCACCGCCGCCGTAAATTGAGTGCGGTTCTCTCGCTGAATAGGTCGCCCACGATATTGGAGTGGAGCCATCCACAATCGCCATCGTAGCCGGATCAAACGCCAAAAAATGGTTGTAATCAGAGTCAATAATCGCGGCAGCAGCCGCCGATAGATGCACATCAACCAATTTCCCCTGGATAAATCTATTTTCCCTGAGTACCCATGATGTTCCGGAGGTGCCGTTTACGGCGGTCACGTCAGAGAAATAGCACGCCTGGAGAGCGCCGGGCAGCCAAGCGTTCCGGTAGAAATAATTGTTGGAAACGGTGCCCGCGCTTGTGTCGTGATTAGAAAGTGCGTATCCGATGTTATTAGCAAAAGTATTATATGAGATGGTGTTGTTGTATCCGGTCTCATGTTGGGCGATTCCGCCCTCCTGAACGCTGTCGGTGCCGTTGTCATGGATATAATTTCTGGTGATCGTGCAGCCGATCGTATCCCCATAAATCAACCCTGCATTGCCAGTGCAGTTTTTTATTTCGTTGGCCGAAACTGTTGAATCTGTAACGTCCTTCAGCCGAAATCCTGCGACTGCTCCAGATATAACATTAGAGGTAACGGTAATTGCGCTGCATCCATTCAGGTTGACTGCAATTCCGCCCCCGGTATATGTCCCGTTTCGGATTGCGAGGTTGCTGGTCGTGCCGGTGACCTGCACGGATGAGTTTAGGGCGTTGGTGGCTGTGGCCTCCAGATAGCTCCCTGCGTCCAGTGTCGAGTCTGTGACCTGGAAAGGGTTGGTCTCAGATAGAGTCAGACCGCTGATTTCTAGCAGGCCGCTGATCGTCTCCAAGGTAAAGCAATATGCTTCCGCGCCATCGCCGGAAAACGTGACGTTTTCAAGGGTCACTCCGGCCACATTTTTTAGGGCAGAGTATTCGCTGGTACTTCCGGCTGCGATTGTCGTATCGCTGATTGTTATGTTTTCATTGCCCGCATAAACCAGATAGATGCTATTGTTCTTGATCCCCGCGAACGTGCAGCCATCAATGATTAGATTGGTAACAGCGATATCAGTATTCGCGTTTATTCCCTGATTCGGAGTACCGGATTGATTCAAAAAATTGAAAGAGCAATCCTGAATCGTGATGTACGAAGAATTTGATGTCCGAAACTGAATGGCCTCGTAACCGGCCCCTGCGTTGTTGGGCGCGAATGACAATCCTTTAATCGTGACATAACTTAGGCCGTTGATATTAAATGTCCTGCTCGTTCCCTCATCCGCAAAAACTGGAGTCTCCCCAGGAACAGCCTCCAGGTGTATCCGCCCGGCCTCTGTGTTGGCATTTCCGGAAGAGAGCGGGGTCATGCTGCCTGACGTATAACTCCCCCCCTGGTCGCTGAACTGAATCCTGTCTCCCGGAGAATATACCCCATCGTCCCATGTCGTTCCGTTCATGGAGCTATCAGCGGACGCCGGATTTGTGGCGCCTGCTCGGTTGGCATAGGTCACTGTGCCGTCAGCTCGGACATAGTAGGTCGTCCCCCACGCGCTTGCCGCAGGGAGCAAAAAAAGCAGAAGGAGGATGTAAAAAAATCTCCTTATCATCAGTCGCTTGCCCCCGTGTCGGTCCATGCGCCACGCACGGTATCCGTTGACCATCGCCATGTTCCATCGGCAATCTGCATCCTGGTAACGATCATCTTGCCGCCAACTACAGCAGGGGAGTCTATGCAGTCGTTCGCGTCAAGGGCCGTCCCGTCATGGTCAAAGAGTTCGCCGGTCGGCGGGCACACTTCGAAGATCAACGCTTCCTCCACGATAAAGCAAACGCTGATTGGATAACTCACAG
>JAQTRC010000089.1 GCA_028712665.1 Desulfuromonadaceae bacterium | reverse complement strand
TAGCTTTCGGCTATTGTCATTTTAGCCCCCTGCTCTTCTTGAGAATGCCGAAACCGGCTGTTCCCTTGCGCTGATGCGGATCCTGCTCTTCCCTCTGCTGACTCGGGATGATGTTCCGTTCACGGTAGGGGGCGATGGTGAAGAGACGGTAGAGACGATTGGCTCCCGCTTCATCCAGTCCGGCATTTTTCAGGATAGACTCTTCGACAGGTTGGCCGAGGTTGCCGGCGCGTTTGAAGAGGCGCAGGGCTATCTGCTTCCTTAAAATTTGAGCAATGATCTCCTGATTGCCTCCGGAAAGCAGGCTCGCCAGGAAACTGATCGGTGCGCGCATCTTTTCGAGAAGCGGGAACGTGCCATGGTCGGCCAGTTCGTGCAGGTCGCCGCCGCTCGAAATTACCGGCGAGAGCGACGGAATATAGTAAGCCATCGGCATGGTCCTAAATTCGGGATGCAGCGGCAGCGCCACGGCAAACTCCTTCACCAGAGCGTAAACCGGCGACTTCTCGGCCGCTTCCAGCCACTGGTCGGAAACGCCATTTTTGCGGGCTGATTCCCTGACCTGCGGATCGCGAGGATCAAGGATAACCTCGCGGTGAGCCGCGACCAGTTGATCGTCAGGTTTGAGCAGCGCATCTTCCACCCGGTCGGCATCGTAGAGGAGAACGCCGACGTGGCGGATCCTGCCGACGCAACTGTGGGCGCAGGCGTTGCACTGGCCGGTCTCGGTGCGTGGAAAACAGAAGATGCACTTCTCCGCCTTGCCGCTCTGCCAGTTGAAATAGACCTTTTTGTACGGGCATGCGCTGGTACAGAAACGCCACCCCTTGCAGAGTTCCTGATCCACCAGCACCACGCCATCTTCGCCCCTTTTGTAAATGGCCCGTGACGGGCAGGAGGCGACGCAGGCCGGGTTCAGGCAGTGATTGCAGATACGGGGGAGATACTGCATGAACATGCGGCCGAAATCCTCGACGATTTTGCGGTCTTCCAGGTTGACGTCCTCGACAGCATAGATCTGCGATCCGGAGAGGTCGTCGTCCCAGTTGGGCCCCCCCTTTATCTCTTCCATCCGCTCGCCCGACACCTGGGAGAATGCCTCCGCCACCGGCTGGTCGCTGCCGGGAGGGGCCTTGTACAGGTTGCTGTAGTCGAAGTCGAAGGGTTCGTAATAATCATCGAGCTTCGGCATGTTGGGTTGAAAGAACATATTGAGGAGCGTCGGCCCTTTCCCCATGGCGCGCAGCTTAAGCTTGCCGCCATCTTTCAGCCATCCCCCCTTGAACTTCTGCTGGTTTTCCCATTTTTTGGGATAACCGACGCCCGGCTTGGTTTCGACATTGTTCCACCACATGTACTCGGCGCCCTTCCTGTCGGTCCAGATGTTCTTGCAGGAGATGCTGCAGGTGTGGCAACCGATGCACTTGTCCAGATTGAATACCATTACCAGTTGTGCTCGTACGTTCATGATTGACTCCGAAATCTCATAACCCCTCCCTGCCTCCCCTTATCTCAAGGGGAGGAGAGAATCTTCCCCCTCTTAAGCTAAGAGGGGGCGGGGGGAGTTATGGCTTGTGGGATTTATAGTTTCAACTTTCTGACTACCACGAAGCTGTCGCGGTTTACGCCGGTCGGCCCCCAATAATTGAAGTAATAACTGAATTGCGCGTAGCCGCCGAGCATCAGGGTCGGCTTCAGGCGGATGCGGGAGAGGCTGTTGTGCACTCCACCCCGCTTGCCGCTCTTCCTTGACTTTTTGACATCAAGCGTTCGTTCCGGAGCGTGATACATGACCGCCGCACCGCGTGGAATGCGTGACGAAACTACGGCGCGACTTGTCACAACGCCGTTGGCGTTATAGACCTCGATCGCCTCATTGTCCTCGATCCCGGCGCTCGCAGCATCTTCGTGGTTGAGCCAGACCACGGGGCCTCCCCGCGAGAGGGTCAGCATCCTGAGGTTATCGCTGTAGGTGGAGTGGATACTCCATTTGCCGTGCGGGGTCAGGAAGTTCAGAATCAGGCCGGTTTCCCCATCAGTTTCGTCCAGGAAAGCGGGGTTGAGCTTCCCTTTGAAGGTCGGCAGCCCCTCGTGGAATTCGGCGTAGTAGGGGTGGTCGAGATACAGGGACTGGCGGCCGGAGAGTGTCCGCCAAGGTACACCATGCTCCACGTTCAGGGTGAAAGGAGCATAGGGGCGATTCTCGTTGACCAGCCCGCTCCAGACCGGGCTGCTTAAGTGGCGTCGCGGTTTCTGGGTGACCTCCTCCCAGGTGATGCGGAAGTTGCGGTCACCGGCTGAAATCTGGCTGAGCGGTTTGCCGACCCGTTTCTCCAGATTCTGGTAGGCTCGATAGGCCAGCTCTCCGTTGGTTTCCGGCGCAAAGGCCATCAGCACGTCGGCTACGTTCCGCGTGTCCTGCATATCTATGAAGGTTTTGCCTTCCCAGGAGCGGGTCGGCATGGTTTTTAGGAGCTGTTCGTGGACGTCGTCAGCCTCCCAGCTTACCCCGTGTGCGTGCAGGTGGCCGATGTTGGGGCCAAGCGACATGAAACGGTTGTACAGATTGATGTAATCCCGCTCGACAATCGGCAGATTCGGCATAGTCTTGCCCGGAATCGCCTCACACTCGCCCAGCTTCCAGTCCTTCACACTCCGCTGGGCAATTTCACCCGGCGTGTCGTGCATCAGAGGCGCTGCAATGATGTCCTTGAACGGCACAGGGAAGTGCTTCGGCGAAAGCTCGCTGACCTTCTTGGCGATCCTGCCGAAGATGTCCCAGTCGGATTTGGATTCCCAGGCCGGATCAACGGCGGCATCCATGCAGTTGACAAAGGAGTGCATGTCGGTGGTGTTCAGGTCCGATTTCTCGTACCAGGTGGCAGCCGGCAGGACGATGTCGGAATAGAGGGTCGAGGTGTCCATCCGGAAGTTGAGATCCACCACCAGGTCCATCTTGCCGGTGGGGGCCTTCTCGTGCCAGACGATATCCTTGACCTGCCCCTTGGCGACCTCTTTTGCGGTAAAGCTGCTGTTCGGAGCACCTATGACATGCTTCAGGAAAAATTCGTGCCCCTTGGCGCTGGAGGAGATCGCGTTGCCGCGCCAGATGAACCAGACCTTGGGAGAGTTCCCCTCTCCGTCCGGATCCTCGATGGCGAAACGGGTTTCGCCGCTCTTCAAACGGGCGATCAGCCAGGCGCGCGCCTCGTCGTCGGTGGTTGCTCCGGCCGCCTTGGCGGCCTCCATCAGACGGATCGGGCTATCATTGAAATGGGGAGAGAAGGGGAGCCAGCCGAGACGGACCGCTTTGGCGTTGAAATCGGCGGTGTGCATCGGCATATTCTCGCCGGTCTCCGGCTTGAAGTAATCGACGAAATTACGATCATAACGCCACTGGTCCGAATGCATATACCAGAAGCTCGGGGTATTCTGCAGCCGCGACGCCTTGGTCCAGTCCTGAGCCATTGCAACGGAGGTCCAGGGGGCAAGCGGCACCACCTTCTCCTGTCCGACATAGTGGGCCAGACCGCCGCCGTTCCGGCCGACGCTTCCGGTCAGGATAAGGGCGGTGATGGCGGCGCGATAGATCAGGTCGTTGTGGTACCAGTGGTTGACGCCTGCACCAATGATAATCATGTTGCGGCCGTTGCTCTGTTCGCCGTTCACTGCCCATTCACGCGCCATCGTGATCAAGGTGTCGGCTGCTATCCCGGTATATTTCTCCTGCCAGGCCGGGGTAAATGGCTGGTCGAAGTCGTCGTAGTCTTTCGGATACTCCCCTCCCAAACCGCGCGAGACACCGAATTGCGCCATAAGAAGATCGAAAACGGTGGTGACCACTATTTCACCGTTCTTCGTCATGACACGCTTGATCGGAACCTCCCGGATCAAATCGCCATCTTCTTCGAAACTGAAGCGAACTTGTTCGGTTTCTTCCCCAAGAAAACTCAACCGGCAGTCGATCTCTCGGCCGTCCACCATATCCTTCATATCCAGATTCCAGTTACCCTCCTGCTTGCTGTAGCGTGATCCTATACTGCCGTGAGGGATTCGCACCTCTCCGGTTTTGTCGGCCACGCAGAGAGTCCATTCGGCATGTTCTATCCCGGCGCTCCGCTCAATTTCGTCCGCCCTTAAAAATTCTCCCTGCTGCAAGGCGCCGTTCTTCTCCTTGAGCTTGACGAGAAAAGGGAGATCAGTGAACTGCCGGACGTACTCCTCGAAGAAGGGGACCTGACGATTGGCATAGAACTCTGTCAGAATGACGTGGTTAACCGCCATCCAATATGCTCCGTCATGCCCCTGCTCGACCGGGAGCCAGGCATCGGCGAATTTGCTCGCCATGCTGTAATCCGGCGACATGACCACTACCTTGGTCCCCCGGTAGCGGACCTCGGAAAGGAAGTGGGCATCCGGCGTGCGGGTCATCGGAACGTTTGAGCCGCAGAGGACGATGTAGGAGGCGTTATACCAGTCGGCCGATTCGTTGACATCGGTTTGCTCCCCCCAAACCTGGGGAGATGCCGGTGGAAGGTCGCAGTACCAGTCGTAAAAGCTCATGGCAACGCCGCCTAAAAGCTGAAGGAAGCGGGTGCCGGCCGCATAACTGATCATAGACATGGCCGGAATGGGCGAAAAACCGATCACCCGGTCCGGGCCATGTTTCTTGGCCGTGTAGAGTGAGGATGCGGCAATCAACTCCGTCGCCTCGTCCCACGAAGCGCGCCGGAACCCGCCCATGCCGCGCTTGCTCGTATAGCTCTGGCGGGCCTCAGGGTTTTCGACGATGCTCTTCCATGCCTCGACCGGGTCGTCATGAACTGCGCGGGCCTGGCGCCAGAGATCGATCAGAACACCCCGCATGTACGGATGCTTGACGCGCAGCGGGCTGTAGAGATACCAGGAATAGCTGATTCCACGGGGGCAGCCGCGCGGTTCGTGATTTGGAAGGTCTCCGTTGAACTGCGGATAGTCGTTGGCCTGCAACTCCCAACCGACGATACCGTCCTTTACATGCACCATCCAGCTGCAGCCACCGGTGCAGTTAACACCGTGGGTGCTCCGCACCACCTTGTCGTACTGCCACCGGTTCCGGTAGAACTCCTCCCACCCCCGGTCACATGGGCTGTGGTCATCCTTGATCCGCTCATTAGACATTATATGATCCTCCTCTTGTAGAGAATTAATACCACTATCAAGCAGACAAACAGACCAGCGCCCAACAACGGAAAGGGGGTTGAACCTGCGCTACTCTTCTGTACTGCAGAGTCTTTGAAAAGGGCCATCAGCGCCGCTATTTCGTCATCTGTCAATGGCCGGTCGGCATATATCTTTTTCATGGTCGGGAATTTGAGGGCTTTTAGCGCACCCTTCATTCCGGAATCGCCCATTTTCTGATACGAGTTGCTCAGGTCGGCGACAGAGAGACTGCCTCCAGCGATACCCGGATAGGTGAAAGGGTGACAGGAGAGGCAGGGCGCCCCCCCCTTTGTCAGACGTTTGCTCCCGGTGAAGAGCGCCTTCCCCTGAGCGATCAGCTCCGGTGTCACAACGGCTGCCAACTGCTCCCCGGCCGGCGGAGAGGCCGTTGCAGCGCCTCCGGCATCTGCTCCCGAAAGATAGGTGATGATCTTCAACGCATCTTCATGACCTATCCCCAGGTTCGGCATCTCGAAGCCGTATTTCTTGACCAGTCCGGCCTGGATAGGATCTTTGTTGGCAGTCAGCTTGTTCGGTTCGATGATGACCGATTCAAGCCATTCATGTGTCCGCTTGCCGGTCACCCCCTTCAGATCCGGGCCACCGCCATCGCCGCCACCGATGCTGTGACAACCGCCACACTGCTTGTCAAACAACTCCTTGCCCTGGTCTGCCCAGGCAGCAGAACAGATCGCTGCAAAGGTAAGCAGCAACAATGTGTAACGGCACAAAATTCTGAATGTTGTAACCATGCGTCGTTTCCTCCCGTTATGTAAAAAATTAAAAAACAACTGGTTGTAGCCGTTCAATTTTACCAGAGATATTGTCGATAGAAAGCAAGGCAAAAATATTTCAGCGTACTCGTACTCTGTAACATCTAAATCTAACCCCCCTCAATCCCCCCTTAGATAAGGGGGGAAGCCTTGAAGTCTCCCCTTAGATAAGGGGAGATTTAGAGGGGTTAGCCGCGAATATAATAAGTGCTCCTGGGTACTAGTAGTAATGTAACCGTATTCGAAGATTGTGTTTACGTTTTAGCAGGGATCGTGCCAGAGAGGAAATATTGAAATAAAGTCAGTAATAACGGGGTATTAATGGGATTTGAGTGTAATGGGAGGAACTGCGTATTTTCTTCAGTGTTACCGGGAGGTAACACCATGTTACCGATGTTACCCGTTTTCCATCTGTTTCAGTTTCTGCCAGAGAGTCTTTCGGGAGATGTTGAGCAGGAGAGCGGCCTCCGATTTTTGTCCGCCGGTCCTGGTAAGGGCGTCGAGAATCATCTGTCGTTCAAAGCTCTCCATTGAGTGCGAGAGAGAGCGCGAAGGTAGCGCAGCATCTCCTTCGTGCCCAAATGACGGGATATTTTCGCTTTGGGCCGTGATAAAACCGGCGGGGAGGTCCTCGGGGGCCAGGTACTCTCCGGAGCAGAGGGCAACTGCACGTTCGATGGCGTGCTGAAGTTCGCGCACATTGCCGGGATAGTCATAGTTGAGGAGGAGATGGCTGGTCGTTTCACAAAGCCCCTGTACCTGGCGCCCCATCTTTTCAGCATAGTGCCTGACGAAATGCTCGGCCAGAAGAATGATGTCCTCGCGCCGTTCCCGCAAGGGAGGCACATGGATCGTGATAACATTGATGCGATAGTACAGATCCTCCCGGAAGCGGTCTGCAGCAACCAGCGCCTTAAGATCCTTGTTGGTGGCTGCTATGATGCGTACATCCAGGTCAATCTCCCGTTCACCACCCACCCTGACCACTTTCTTTTCCTGAATGACCCGTAGCAGCTTCGCCTGGGCGCCAAGCGGCAGGTCCCCCACCTCGTCCAGAAAAATAGTGCCGCCATGGGCCTGTTGAAACTTGCCGCGATGACTGGATATGGCGCCGGTGAAAGCTCCCCGCTCGTGGCCGAACAGTTCGGATTCAATCAGGTGCTCGGGGAGGGCGGCGCAATTCACCTTGACCATCGGCATATTGCGGCGTTTGCTATGCTGCTGGATTGCCGCGGCAACAAGTTCCTTTCCGGTTCCGCTCTCCCCTGTGATCAGAATAGTGGAATCCAACGAGGCGATCGCAGAGATGGTCCTGAATACCTGCAGAATTGCCTGGCTGCTCCCCACGAACCCTTCGAAGGCGCTCCCCAGATTCATCTGTTCGCGCAGCAGCTGGTTCTCTTCCTTGAGGCGCTGCTTCTCGGTTATGTCACGGCTCACCAGCAGGGTGCCGAGATAAGAGTTGTCTGAGTGGCGGATCGGGTAATAGCTGTTTTCGAAATATTTTCCCTTGACCTCTATAATCCGCCGCGATTGGAGGAGCGTGCCATCCTTCAGGCTCTCCAGAAGCTTGCCAAGCCGCTCGGCCGTTTTTGGAGAATGAATGGAAAGGAGACTGCGGCCGATGAACTTCTCCGCCCTGATCCCCCTTATTATCTCTGCAGTGTGGTTGATAAAGACAAGGCGGTCTTCTTCGTCTACGAAGATGATCCCCTCACCCATGCTCTCCAGAATCGCCTGATATATTGTTGTCGTGTCGCGGGATGTTTCCATTCTCTCTCCAAACATGCAATTGTTACAGATATGTAACACAAGTCAAATCCGTTTGAGTACAAATTTATCAACGATTTCGCCATATACTTTTTTTATCATTCTTGGAAGCCATCCGTTTTGATGAGATGCCGCCCTTCTCTTCAACGGACTTCATCAAACTCTGCTGCTTGCTGCTCCGTAGTAATTTGTTTCCCAGTATTCGTTAAGAACTGCGACGTCAAATGAGATAAGATCGCTAATTTTCCGCTTGACGTTTTAGCGGATAGTGGTAAAGTGGACTCAAATGGTCTTGTTTGGTTACGAGGAGGATATACCATGTCACTCGAAGGAAAGAAAGCACCCGATTTCCTACTTGAAGGGAGCGACGGGAAACAGCACTGCTTGGATCAGTACGCCGGGAAAACGGTGGTGATATATTTCTACCCCAAAGACAATACGCCCGGCTGCACAAAGGAAGCCTGCGGGTTCCGCGACAATTACAAAGAGCTGATGGATAAAGGAACAGTGCTTTTTGGTGTCAGCAAAGATGGTATTGCTGCCCACAACAAGTTTATTACCAACTACAGACTGCCGTTTGTCCTGCTAAGTGACCCGGATACCACAGTGATGCAAGCCTATGGCGCATTCGGAGAAAAGGTCATGTATGGCAAGAAAACCAACGGCGCTATTCGCTCTACCGTGATTATCGGGCCGGATGGAATAGTAAAAAAACAGTGGGTAAAAGTTGCCAAGGCCGAGCAGCACCCGGATCAGGTGCTGGAATATCTGCGGGGGCTGAAGCCCGCATAAACAAAACAGGAGGATGTCATGAAACGCTTATTAGTATTCATTTTGTCAGCAGCCTTGCTGTCACCGCTTAATGCCCTGGCGGCAACATATTCGCTCGACCCTGCTCATACCTCCATCGGATTCAAGGTTAAACATCTGATGATTTCCAACGTCAAAGGCGTCTTTGAAAAATTCAAGGGAACGGTTCTGATTGATGAGAAAAATATTTCAAATTCGAAGGTTAATGTAAGCATTGAAACCGCTTCGCTAAACACCAACATCGCCAAGCGTGACGAGCATCTGCGCAGCGGCGACTTCTTCGATGTTGCCAAATACCCGGTAATGACCTTTGATTCAACCAAAGTTGAAAGTGCGGGGGCAGACCGGCTGAAAGTAACCGGCAACCTGACTATCAAAGGGGTGTCAAAACAGGTGGTTCTGACTGTAGACGGCCCGAGCGGCGAGATAAAAACGCCTCAGGGAGACGTAAAACGAGGGGCATCCGCAGTTGCATCGATCAACCGCCAGGATTTCGGCGTCAGCTGGAACAAGAAACTTGATGCCGGAGGTGTATTGGTTGGAGATGAAGTTCAGATTTCAATTGAAGCGGAACTCAACAAATAATATCCATCAGTCAGGTTTATTCACGGCATGCCTCCGGCTCCTTAGTAAGTTAGATGTTATTTCCTGCGGTTATATGTCAGGGAAAAACTTCGTTAAAGCACTTATGGCGAAGCTTGAGGCATACCGAATTTTTCAACCATGGAGGTTCACCGGAAATGAAATTTGTCACCCTTGATGAAGTCGTTAAGTTTGCAATTGAACGTGAAGAGAGCGCCTACAACCTTTACAAGCGGGCGGCAGAACTTTCTACAAGCATCTCGTCGAGAAAGATGTTCGAGGAATTGGCTGCTGAAGAGGCTACCCACAAGGATGTTTTTACAAAAATCGATCTGGAGAGAGCCGAGCAGCACAAACTCTGCACCCTGCCGGAATCTAGCGTCGCCAAATACCTGGCCGATGTCCCCTTCCGACCGGACATGTGCTACAACGAGATCCTGGCGAGTGCACTCAAAACGGAGGAGAATGCCTATCAGCTCTACAAGGCCGCTGCCGGTATGACTGATGATCCGAAATTACAGAAGGTGCTGATGAATTTTGCCGATGTCGAACTTGGCCACCGCCGGAAGATTGAGGCAATTTATGAGGATCGGGTTCTGACTGAGGGATAGTACCTCTGGAACCAGACGAAAAAAACACGCCTGCGAAAATGGCGTGTTTTTTTTTGCGAATCATCGTTGTAAACGGTTACGGATTCAGTTTTTCGTACTCTTTGTACAGAATATTCTCCTCGCTGCGCAGCCTTATCGTTATGGTTGAATAAAGCTTTCCGAATGCTCTGGCAAATTCCATGTCGATATCCGCATCTGCTGCTGAATACTTGTCAAAGAAGCCAATCGCATAGTCGGTGATCTCAGTCATGTCTTTCGCGTAAAAATCCACAGTCTGCTTCAGGGCCTTATCGCTTTGCGCGGCCCTGTTCAAGAGCGGGTAAAGTTGGGCGTCTTCCCTTTTCAGATGTGCGAGCAGACTCGCCCGCGCTGCTACCAGGATTTTGTTAGCTTCCTTGTGAGAAATATTCGAATTCTTGGCCTTGGCGAGCATACTTTCAATCGCGGCATGGTCTCTTTTTAGCTCTTCGATTAATCTTGCCATCTTCTGCCTCTCCTCTTTATCTATCTTCTCGGCGCATTGAAGCGGAACCGGCATTCATCAGGGGGCTAAAATACGAACCATCTTACTCCAGAGTATCAGCGCAAGATGGTTGAGATATTTTGATTCAGTTCATGGTAGCCCTCTTTGGCGTAGTTTGAGGATTGAAACAGCTCTTTTCATTTTATAGAAAGTTCATTCATATGACTGGCCAGCTCGTCTGGTAATTAGACGCACCTGACGCTCATGAAACCAGTAGTACCAAACCCAGTTCAGCATGACGACAATGCGATTGCGAAAGCCGATCAGGTAATAGAGGTGAAGTAACAGCCAGACAAGCCAGGCAAAGTATCCACGGAAGTTCATGCCGAAGGCGCTGGCCACCGCCGCATTCCGGCCAATGGTTGCCATGCTCCCCTTGTCATGGTAGCAGAACGGGGGAAGAGTTGTGCCTGCCTGCTTTGCCAGAATCGCTCTGCCGGCATAAATGCCCATCTGCATCGCTACTGGAGCAATCATTGGAAGCAGAGAGCCATCCTGCTCCAGATAAGCCATATCGCCTATTACATAGACATCAGGGTGGCCGGACAGGGTCAGATCGGGTTCTACAGGAATCCTCCCCCCAGCTTTTTGAGGGATGTCAAGAACGGCGGCTAATGGCGCGGCCTTCACCCCGGCCGACCAGAAAAGTGTGTGCGCTGGAATTACAGCGCCGTCGTGCAGAACGACACGTTCGGGGCCCGCATCCACCACGCGGGCATTTAAGAGTACCTCCACGGACATGCTTCGCAGTTTTTTAAGCGTGTATGCCCGCAGTTTTTCAGGCATTGACGCCAGCAGTTTGTCGGTCGCCTCCACCAGCACCACCCTGGCCGCATCGGTGCTCAAATCAGGGTAGTCCTTGGCCAGCACAAAATGGACCAGCTCGATAAGCGCTCCGGCAAACTCAACACCCGTCGGCCCACCGCCGACGATAACAAAAGTCATCAATGCGCGTTTGCGTGCCGGGTCGGGTTCAATGACCGCCCGCTCGAAGGAGGTGAGGATATGGTTGCGCAGTGTCTCTGCGTCCGCTAATTCCTTGAGATCGAAAGAGTGGCGCTCGACAGATTCCAGACCGAAAAAATTCGTGACGCTGCCGGCGCCGATGACGAGATAGTCGTACTGCAGGTTTCCGGTGTCGGTCCGTATTTCACGCGAGGCAAAATCGACTCCGGTCATCTCTCCCAAATGAAATTTTGTACCGGACCAACTCCGGGCCATAGCGCGCACCGAATGGGCGATTGACTCCTGTTCAAGTCCTGCGGTCGCCACTTGATAGAGCAGCGGCTGGAACAGGTGATAATTGTTCCGATCCAGAAGCAGCACATCCAATCCACTCCCTGCCAGAACCTTTGCAGCGCGGATTCCGCCAAAACCCATCCCTGCTATGACAACCCGTTTACTCTTCATCGTTTATTTGTTCCTGTCATGTTGATAGCATTCAGACACTTAATCGATTGATTTATCATGGAACAGCGACAGTGTGTTGCGAAAAAGCCGCCTGGCAGGGCAGCATCCCCTGCCAGGCAATTTCCATCATTATTAATTTTCAGGCATATATCTGAATCCGAGTTCAATGTTTGGAGTGATCTTGCTCCTTATTATGCTTGACATGTCCGCTATGTTCGGCATGTTCGCCATGCGTATCTTTTTGGGTCGCATCCTGATGAATCCGTTCAACATAATGGGTGAACGCAACATAGGCTTCCACAAACTCCCTCCCCTGCGCGACACTCTCATCCTTATGCTTGTACGTAGCAGCTGCATGATCGTAACGCTTTTTGATCCCGACCGCAATGTCGCCGGTGATCAGTTTCAGAAGTTCGTCGGATGAACCGCTTGCCAAGGCCTTGTCCGCTTCGGCAACGGCCGGCTCAACTGCGCCGGCAGGTTTCAGGCCGGTAAATGGAGCTCCTTCTCCGGCTCTATGAATTTTAACAAGCGTCGCGAAGAATGCATTTTCAGCTGCCTCATGCTCCTTTGCCTTGCTTGCAAGCAGTTTATTGAAGGCGGTTTTAACCGCTTTTTCATCCTTCGGCTTTACCCATTTGAGAATGGGGGTAATATCCCTGGCTTCGATCCCCTTTATTGCATCCTGGATAACCGGCCCATCAAGAGTGTCACAATGTGCCGAAGCATCGTCAGGGGAGGCAAGAAACAGTGCTGCAATGGCTGAAATGACCAACAAGCTTTTTTTGAAAAGATATATGTATTTCATGGAATAATTTTCCTTTTGTATTTGATTGGTTAACTGCAATTCGATAGTTCCCATCCGGAAACTCCGGATGAGGAACTACCGGTTTCCGGTCCGGAAAGGTGAAATTTTTCGTCATGGCAAGGAAATCAAGGGATTGCGCGGAGGCGTACA
>JAQTRC010000088.1 GCA_028712665.1 Desulfuromonadaceae bacterium | reverse complement strand
GCCTTGGCAACGGGTGGAAAGATGAGCAGCATGTGCGGCATTATGCTGGATGAAGGTTGTGACCTCAAGAATTATTACCAAAATTTGACCGGCGTCATTATTATTTCCCGCATGCCGGGTTATCCTGCAAGCATCAATAGATGCAGGGAGGCAGAAAATGGAATTCAAAAGCGGAGTCGGCGACATAGCAATTAAGGACGTTATTCAGAGTGACCCGGAGATCGGTGAAATCCTCAATCGCTACGACATAGCCTGTGTAACATGCAAAGTCGGCATCTGTCTGCTTAAAGATGTGGTTTCTATACATGGGTTATCCAAAGAGGACGAGGCAAAAATTGAACAGGAAATTAACAACCATCTTATCGGAAAAGGAGAATGAACATGGGAAATTTGGGATGCGGCTGCCCAGGCAGCATGGCGAGGGTAATTGAAAGGACGGAAACAACAGAGACAAGCGGTGCAAAAGCGGTTTCAGAACTTCGCCAGTGGCCGGTGCAACTGCACCTGGTGCCACCTACGGCGCCATATTTCCAGGATGCCGACATCCTGATCTGTGCCGATTGCGTGGCCTTTGCGATGGGGAGCACACATCAGGATCTGCTGAAAGGGAAGGCGCTGGCTATCGCATGTCCAAAGCTTGACGACACCACCTCCTACGTGGACAAGCTGGCGAATATCTTCAGCGTCAACGCAATCAAGAGCATAACCGTTGCGATCATGGAAGTCCCCTGCTGTCGCGGTCTTGATATCATGGTCAGGGAAGCTCTTCAAAAGAGTGCCAAAACGATACCGCTTGAATCGATCATAGTCGGGATAAACGGGGAACGGAGAAACTGATGAAAGCCGATATCACCTCTGCGCTGGTAGATGAGCACAAGCTTATCCTGAGAATGATCGCCCTTCTGGACCAAAATGCCCGATTAACGGCGGAGGGGAGCTACTGCAATTGGCAGTTCTACCTGGACGGTGTCGATTTCATCCGCAATTACGCCGACCGCTTCCATCATGCCAAAGAGGAGGATGTGCTGTTCGAGGCTCTGGCCATGAACGGCATGCCGGTTGAAAACAGCCCTATAGCTGCAATGTTGATGGAACATGACCAGGGAAGAACACATGTTCTTGCCATGGAAGCGGCAACGGGGGAAGCGGTCGCCGGGCGTGAATTCAACCCTGAACTTCTGACCGGGAATGCCATGGCTTACGCAGAGCTGCTGCGGGAACATATTTCCAAAGAGAATGATATTCTGTATCCGCTTGCCGAGCGGGTCATGGGTGACTCCCTGAGAGAAAACATCCTCGCGGGGTACTCTGCGGCAGAGGCCCGGACTCCGGCCGGCTTCGCCTCCCGATATGAGGCGTTGCTGCAACGCTATGAAAATGAGGCTTCAATCAGAAAATTACAATAGGTTGCGCTACACCCCATGAGCCATACCTGTCGCACATACAAGAGAAAGGCGGCCAATAGCCGCCTTTCTCTATCTGAGCTGGACCGGAAAAAAACTACTGATACTGGATATAGAGCGGTTTAGGATTAAGTCTGAGCAGATCTTGCGGAGTCAATAGCGGGTCACCCTTCTTTGTGTCATTGTGGTAGAAGAGTTTGAATCCGGTGAACTGAACCGGCTCGGCGACTATGTAGTACTTGTAAGAATCACGTTTTAGCCAGGGTGCGCCCCAGCCGTCCATATGCATGACGATCTGAACCTCCGGACGCAGCAGGATATCCCTTGAGTTGGTGACGCCACCCTTGGTGAAACGGTGCACAATGAAAACCTTGGGAGGCAGGTTGTACTTCTTTACCAGTTCTTTCAGATAGCCGGAGGCGAAGTTGATATCCGCCGCATCGTAAGTGCCGATCTTCTTGCCAGGTTTCTTCCCGCTCTTGATCAGGTTAAACTCCGGATCTATTCCCAAATGCACGTCCGGATTCTTCAAGATCCATTCAAAGTGCGGCAGAATCGAGCGGATGTCGTCATGCCCGGTCTGGATGTCGATAAACATGATCGCGCCGGCCCCTTTGGCCCAACCGTATACCTCATTGACGATCTTGTCCGGCATGATCATGCGGTACTTGTTCTCTCTTCCAGGCGCTCCCTGCGCCACCACTGCGATCAGGTGAAGGGCCGGTTGAACCGGAGTGCCCGGATCGGCCGCCTGCCATTTGACCACCTCACCCTTAAGCCGCTTCAGCATATCGTCCATCGGAAACTCGCCCAGCACACCCATCTTCTTCGAAAGCGGATTCCCGTAGTAAGCCACAATTCGTTTTTTAGGCAGGATTGAGCCTTGAAGAGATGCGGGAGTGTTCACCGGCCAACCATATTTTTTTGCATATTCCGGATTTTCACCCGCGTTATATTTTACTTTTGGAACCACCCGGCGGTCGGAGCCGGTCTGGTTAGAGAAAGGAACTACCTTGCGTACGGCGCTGCTGCTGGCGGCAAAGGCCGCTTCAGCCTTGCGTACCGCACTGCTGGTGGCCGAGAAGACCGTAGGGGTGCTTTGGAGTGCGCTATTTTTTGTAGTATTGGTGGTTAATTCTAAGGTTTTGTTGTCTGTGCAGGCCGTCATGGCTAGCATCAGAAGTAATAAAAACCCTGCACTAATGATCGGAAATTGTTGTTTCACAATAAATACTCCTTCAGATATTCTACTGCAGCACAGGGTTAGAAAGAGAAAGAACGGACACAAAAAAACCGGTATCGGCTATCTTGAAGATAATCCGTCAACCCGGCTGTGCTCTGGAGACCCTGTTTATCTGGGTCAGAAATTCATCCAACACTGCTTTTCAATTGATTGAGGTTTTCAAATTACCAGAATCTTAGGTGGAAAGTCAAAATGTTTATTCGGGCAGATGAGTATTTTGCGGAAAAATGAGGGGAAATCTAACGGCCTGCGTATTATTATTCGCCCGCTTCAATTAATTTGAATCTCGATTTATTTCGAAGGTAATTATTGCATATCAAGAAATAACATGCTAAGTAACTACCACATGTAGTAGTCCTCTCCAATTTAGATTCCATATAAGGGGGTATTAATTTGGAAAACAGAGTGTTCACAAGGATCGGTTTATCCAAATGGGCTACCGTCTCTTATGAGGATCAACTCTTTGGCGCCTTGGTAGAAAATATCAGTCTGAGAGGGTTATTCGTCGAGACAAATCAGGAAATTCCACTGAACATTCCGGTCGAGGTTAGTTTACACCACACTGGCAACAAGTACCTCTATCTTAGTGCGACAGCCGTTCGTCAGGAGGAAACCGGCCTCGGCATGAAGATAAACAGGATGGATATTCATTCGCTGGTCCACTTGAGGGGCCTGATTGAAGAAGAGTGCAAGGATCCGGAACTAGTAATGCATGAAACAAAAAAAATGGTAGGCTATATGCTGGCATAAGCTGCCGTTCTCGCCGCACTTATATTTAACAATGGAGGCGCCCAATCGGTCGCCTCCATTGTTTTGTAATACCAATTCAAATCAAGGATGAATTCAAGGAGAAACAGAGATGAGCAACTGTCCTTGCGGGAGCGGCGCCGCATATTCCGATTGCTGCGAACCGTTTATATCCGGAGCACGAACCGCCGAAACTGCGGAACTGCTTATGCGGGCTCGCTATGCGGCATATGTTGGCGTGGAGATGGACTTCATCTTCGAAACAACCCATCCCGGCCATCGGCAGGGATATGACCATGACGGGACAAAAGAATGGGCTGAAAAATCGGAATGGCAGGGGCTTGAGATTATCGACACCATCAAAGGGGGTATCAATGATACTTCCGGCCAGGTAGAATTTATCGCCCGCTTCAGTGAAAATGGCAAACTGCGGGAACATCATGAAAACGCAGGATTTGTTCGGGAAAACGGGATCTGGTTTTTCACCGAGGGGAGCATGATAAGGCCGAAACCTCTTACCGTGACAAAGGTAGGACGAAACGATCCATGCATCTGTGGAAGCGCTCTAAAATACAAGAAGTGCTGCGGAAAATAGTTTCCCGCCGAAAAAGAGCAGATAACAGTTTATAACCGATTCTGACAAAACGCTACAGCAGCAAGGTGCAAACGAGCGAAGTCCGAGGGACCGTCTTAAGCGGTAATTAAACATGGCAAAGGCGGCCAAACGGAAACCACCGTCTTTGCCATGATGTTGGCTGCTATCGTCCGGTAATAACTACTTTGGCATCACTCAGGTAGTTATTGCCATGCGCCAGTGTTTCCTTTATTTTGACAGCATCCTGCGCCTTGATGACGATCATGTTCTCTTTCGTTATTTCAACAGCCTGTACAACCAGGGCATTCCCACCGATTTGGGGAATCCTGAACGCATTCTCAACCGTCTCGGCATAACGGACAGCCCCGTATGACCTTATAACGCTGGGCTTGACAATTTTTGCCGAATAGACAGTCACCGGTCCGTCCTGTGCAGAATAGGTAACCACAACCGGCAGAAGAGACTTTTCGAAGTATCTCCCGTCAAGTGTAAAAATAACTCCGGTAGCCGGTTTAGAAGGGTCGAACGGATACGAACGGGGGGGATTATCTACAGGCGGCGCCTTATCAACGGCAGCTTGCGGCGGAGATACGACAATCAGGACTTTCTGCGGCACAAACGCCGGTTCGGCCCTTTTCTCCAAATCAAGCACATTTACCAGTGAATTTCCTTTGCACTCCAGCACGCCGCCATTCAAGCAGATCCGCATCTTGACCATGTAGACCGGTGCGCTGTCCTCCCATGTCAACTTCTCGTCAACTATCTGGGCGCCTTTTACAATCCCGTCAACGCGCGTCCTGATATAATCTTCCTTGAGCATTGAGTTTTCAACCGTCGTAAGTGAATCTACCATAACCCCCTTGATAGTCTCCAGCAGCGCCCGTTGTGCCGCAACCTCCGCCGCTCGGCGGCTGTTTATTCTGTCCTTGCCCCTCTGTCCGCTTGGAGTGGCTGTGCCATAACCGACAGACTCGATAAATCCATCCGTCCAGTTGACTACACCCTTGCCATCACCTATGGGTTGACAGAAGGAAACCTGGCTGTTTGATACAAGAAAAACAACCGTAACGAGTAATAAGATTTTAACGGAATTCATAGTCACTCCTTGGCGTAGTTAAGTTCATTTTTTTTCATAAACGCCGGATATATATGCACCGGGATCACACGGCGTGCATGACTTTTCATCCCTGATTTCCAGTTTTCCGTTTACCGGTGTCAGCCTGAGATCACAGTTGTAGCCGAAAGCAAACAGGCCTCCTCTGAACTCCCCCACACCGTTCATCATGCACATTGCACCGGAACTGCCGGTTCCTCCCCCTTCAATAAAATATTTCCCCCCGGCTATCTGCTTGACCTCAAAAGCCACATTCATCTTGCCGTCATTCATGACATACTTTCCAAGGGTAAGAATATCTTCAGCCTGTGAAACCGCTACCGACATGATAAAAAATACCGTAAACGCAGCTAAAACCTTCATAACGAACCTCCCCGGAATTTGTATCATCTTCTACTGTTTTGAAAACACTGTCAGATCGCTCAGAACGGGTGATACATCGCCTGAAAGAACCTGCAGAGTCGATTCTACCTGAATAAACTGTCCCGCCGGTGTTGACTTGAACTCTGCATCTTTAGCGACTTCTTCCCAGGCAGACCAGTTATTCTGGTCATTTGTCGAACGGACACGTACCTTCAACAAGGTGTTTTGCGGCACATTTGCATTCCAGGAAAGCTTCTGCCACTTGTTGCCGGTAGCTTTTGCGTCCAGCAATAGCGTCCAGGTTCCTATCTGGGTTGTCATGGTCCGTGCGACAAAACCGGTCATATCACTGTAACTGTAATGAAACCCCGGAATGGACTTTTCCATATCGACCGCATTGGTGGCAGGGTTAATCCTGATCAGACGGCTGTTGTAATCCACCGCCCACACCTTGCCGTTTGAGTCCACCGCAACGCCGGCGAGCTCACCACTGTTCTGCACAACAGTCTTGATTTGAAGATCGCTGGAAAGACGGGTTACAGATCCATATTGATAGTTGGTTGTCCAGACATCTCCGTCATTGGTTACTGCAATCGACCGGGGATTCCGGGCAATGCTGACACCATCAATCTCAAGCTGTTCGGTAACGGTGTTAATGCGCGACATCCTGTTGTAATTAAGACCTGCCGCGTAGAGATGATTGCTTTTATCGATACCGATACCATAGACCAGATGCCTGGTCGGTATCCTTATTACGGAGCGGTCCTGAGGATTATAGCGCAGCACATGGTTGCCACCGTGGCCTGAAGACCAGACCTTGCCCTGTTTATCCACCACCAGACCATAGGAGTTATGTCCTGGGAGAAGAATAGTATCCAGCACCTTGCCGCTTGCTCCATCAATCTTGAAAAGCTTCTGACTGTTGAATGTACTTACCCATACGTTATTGTTGGCATCGATCGCAACGCCTCTAGGGTATGGGCCGTTGCTGTAATCGGACAGATTTTTCCCAGGCTGATAGGTGGCGCCGCTGTTCACCGAAACCTCGAAGAGCACGCATTCGTCTTCTCCCCATGCCATAGGAGTTGATGAAGTCGATGTATCTATCTTGCCGTTTCCATTTCTATCCACGCACTGGCCATTCTCCGACAGACCTACCTTGACGGCTGTGGCAGCCTGGCGGTTGCCGACCCAGCAGTTCCCCATAAGATCTACGGTTGTTCGTGAAGGATCGGAATAAACGTTGGATGGACTTATGCGATACCTCCCCAGCTCGACACCGGTTTCGGTATTGATCTTTGAAATTGTTCCCTGATCGGAGTTGGGAATCCAGATAAATGGAAGAGTGGTAGACTTTTTACTGAGTTGGAGCTGATCCTTGACCGTCTGGTCTTCCAATCCGACCAGTTGCCCCTCTTCAAAATCTTTGTTGACACTGTACGTGCGGCCATACGCAGCAACTCCATCAACATTCTTAAGCGCAACGACAGTCAGGCTCAGGTTCGAGGGTTTGACCCACCCTGCAACATCCTTCAACTCAACCGTGACCGCTCCTGCCGGTGCAGTCAGAACAGCACCACTGTTCTGCCAGGCACCACTGCCTATTCTCCACTGCGCGCCTGCTGTTGCGGCAGCAGCGGGGACAACTGCAATGGTAACCGTACCGTTTTCGGCCGCATATATTCCTGATGCTTTGTTGGCGCCTTCAGAAATGACAATATCCTGAGACGCGGGAGTGCCCCAGCCAGGTATCTGCTTGAAAGTCAATGCATGTTTGCCAACCGGGAGTGTGACGCTGGCGCCGTCGTTTTGCGGCGCACCGCCGTCAACTACCCATTGGGCGCCTCCATTGACGGCATCGGCAGGCAGCATGTTGACAGTCAGCTTTCCGCTCTTCGGGATTGTAACTGTTGTATAGGTTCCAGAGGCGGTATTGGGCCCCTCCTTTATGTCAATATCCACCATAGCAGGTGTTATCCAGCCGGCTGTGTCCTTGAAAGCAAGTTTATGCCTGCCCGCAGCGGTTGTCACGCTGGCGCCGCTTGTCTGCCATGCAGCGCCGTCAAACTGCCACTGGGCGCCGGCTGAAACCGCTTCCGGCGGCAGAAGCGTCACAAGCAGTGTTGTCGGAGGGGGAGTCCCTTTCATACTGAAGGTCGCAACCTGCTCTTTTGAAGTGTTTCCCGCTGTGTCGACAGCTTGGGCAACAACCCTGAAACCGCCTCCGCCTGTCACTTTAATCGGCTGTGTAGAGCCCTCCCATTTCCTGCCAAGATTTGTAAACACCTGCTCCCCTACCTTGTTTCCAACACTGTCGTAGACACGGAAGGTTATGTCGCGAATTCCCTTGTCATCATTTGCTTTAGAAGAGAACGTTACGTTCTCGGGACCAAGCACGTTGACCCGTATTGCTTCCAGTGCCGGCGGTGTATCAAAGCGCTCTGCAACCGTCAGCAGCTTGTCAACCATATCGTTTGGTTTATCGCTTCCCGGCTGATTGCCCTGGCCCATTCCGGCCCGGATATTGCTTTTGCCCCATCCGTCATCATGCTGGCCGGCCGGCATACCCGGCATGACCATCACTCCGCCAGGCGCCATTACCGCACCCTGGGGGGGCATCATTCCCGGCTGGGGCATCATCATCCCTGGCTGAGGCATCATTCCCGGTTGAGGCGCCATACCGGGCATCGCCACGGCCTGCATTCTTGTCTGACCGGAAAAGAGGTTGCTCTTCTGTCTCAGATCATCCACCAGCTGGATCTGGTAGGGGATAATGCCGGGATAGAGAGCCGGATCAATAGGAATGACCACGGAAGCCTCACCGGAGTAGCCTGAAGGGTTGCGGCGATTGTCATATTCATCGATTTTGACTTCCTTCTCACCCTGTCCGGCAATAATCTTTACACTGGCTACAGGGTTTTCAGACTGCCACTGAATATTTATGCTCAGAGCACGATCGAGCGCCTGGACAGTGTGGCTTGTAATTTCAGGCCTACCGCCGGCATAGATATCGATACAAAGAGTCAACAGAGCCAGAGTAGCCACAAAAACAGACGTGATATATTTGTTCCACCGCATGAGAAACTCCTTTCAAGAGCAGATAATTGCCACAGCTCTAACGGTCATTGCAGATCAAACGGTTTTACAGGTCTGATTTTGAAGGACTCATCCACCAGTGAAGCACGCGCATCCCAAACCTTGGGTTTCAGGCTGTCTGTCACTTCTCCGTCAATCACCGTGACAGTGATTTTCTGACGCTCTATTTTATCCGTAACCGGATTTATCTTCGAGAAAATCACGCTGCTGTAATTGGAGCAATCGTCAACCTTCGGGTGCGCAGGAAACGCTATGGTAAGGGACTTTCGTTTCGGATCGGTTGACTTCAACTCGACAAGCCATGCAGCGACAATGTCGCGACTCATCGCATCGGCTCGCGCACAGGCCCAAACCAGATTGCGCGGCAGAGATTTGCTGGCGCCAGGTTCAATTGTCTGATATTTGGTCCTGACGATCATGCCGGTTCTCTCTTCAGACTTGTTCAGATCCAGTTTCATGCTGCCGGTATCCTGCTTCTTGTATGTGTTCATGTCGATCTTATTCAGTCTGTATGCGACCACCAGGCCATCCCCTTCCGTCCCCCGACGTGCCTGCGAACCGATTTCGGCAGTTGCTACAGCGTTGCCCGCCACTGATCCCGCGCCAACATTAAGCTGCGCCTTGTTGGATTTTTCATCGCTGATCCTGAAATTTGCAAGACGCAACGCTTCCGTGATGTAAGGCACTTCAGGTTCAAAAGGGACATCACCGATATTTACAGGAGTAATGATTTCGAGTCCGGCCAGCTTTGATTTTTCGACGCTGCCACCCTGCAAGCCGATTTCGGCCTGAACAGGAGCAACAGTAGGTGTCCCGCCCAATGCGATTCCCCTGTTATAAGCAAAATCCTGTTGCACACCGCTGAAAGATTTTTCCTTCTTGACGCGAATATCGGCAACGCCCGGATCTTCCACCGGACCAAACTGCTTCGACCAGGCACAGCCAATGGAGTGCCTGTCAATCGGATTCTTGGGAACCACATATTCTTCATCAGTCACACTCTCCATCCCCTTCTTGTGCGTATCCATTGCTGAACCGCCGGTGCTGACACAACCTGATAGCAAAAGGTAAGCGGATACAGGTAGAAGTGCAGAAAACAAGATCCGCTTTCGTGAATAAGTTTTCAACATAGTGGCCTCCCGATAAGATTTAGATAAACTAAAGAAGATATCTTGACGTTCTACTCTTTATTTTCTGTTTGTCAAGAGGCCGAAAACTCCAGAGAATGGGTGCGGCAGAAGTATTACATATTTGGCATGTCATCAAGGAGAGGCTGAAGCAGCGACCTTGGAATGGCAAGATTGGCTATTTCCATTTGGCAGAGGTATTGTTCGGGATAATCCGCGCGTATCCAGGCCATGCAACCTTTTACGGCTCTTTTGTGAATGGTTGTATTTCGACGCCATGCTTTGGACAATATTCGTTTGGCTCGGTGCCGCCGATGTAGAATTCATCACGTTTCACCGGACAATTCGCGGTTGCAAGGTAGCCGGTCCCAGGGTCGATGGAAACTTCGACTACCGTATCCGGTCTCGCAAAATCAACTGCAGCTTTTGTTGCGACAGCTTTTCGCATGAACTGTTCCCATATCGGGGCGGCGACACCCCCCCCGGTAAATCCCTTTCCCCCAGGCCGGGGCTTGTCATATCCGACCCAGACTCCGGTTACGAGCTGCGGAGTATAGCCGACGAACCATGCATCCCGATAATCATCGGTGGTGCCGGTCTTTCCGGCGGATGGATGCGTCTGGCTGAATTTTTTGAGACTCCTGGCGGTGCCATAGGTCATAACGTCTTTAAGCATCTGTGTTGTGACAAAGGCCGTGGCCGGTGCAAGAACCGTGGTTAGTGCCGGTGGATTTTCCGACCATGTACGGCGGTTGCTGTCATACACCCGGATAATCGTCCGCGCCGAGGGGCGTATCCCTCCGTTGGCCAGTGGGGCGTAAGCCAGAACAAGGTCGTTAAGGGTTACTTCATCTGTCCCAAGTGCCAGGGAGAGCCCATTTTCAACCCGTAACGGCAATCCCATCTTCCCTGCAAAATCGACAAAATACGGAACCTCGACAGACTCAAGCAACTTTACCGTAATGACGTTGTTGGAGTAGGCCAGCGCTTGCCTGAGGGAAAGCTCCCCATACTGTTCTCCTCCATAGTTAAGCGGCCTCCATATCTCATTGTTCCCTCGATTGTAGGCAGCAGGTTTATCATTCAAAATGCTGCTGGCCGTAAACCCTTTTTCGAGAGCCGCAGCGAAGATCAGCGGTTTGATGGCCGAGCCCGGCTGCCGCCTGGCAGAAAAGGCCCGGTTATACCCCCCCTTGACAGCGTCGACTCCACCCACGGCCGCCAGAAGGTCACCAGTATTGGGATCCAGGCAGAGCAATGCTCCCTGCAATTCGGGAGAAATCCGTTTTACCCCTTCCTGCAATGCTTTCTCAGCCTGTTTCTGCAGATTCAGATCCAGGGCCGCGGCCACTTCCAGTCCCCCCTGCTCGATGATCTCCGCTCCGTAGCGTTCGATCAGCTTGGTCCGGACAAGCGCCAGATACTGCGGGGCCTGTCCGGGGGGCGAAAAGGTCACGCGCTGGACTCTCAGTTTCTGTTTCTGGCGCGGCGTAATCATCTTGAGATCCACCATCCGCTTCAGGACCACGTCCCGCCGCCCGGTTACATTAGCCGGTTTTCCCAAGGGATTGTAGCGGGCCGGATTTTTTTGCACGCCGGCCAGCAGGGCGCACTCGGAGTCGCTCAACTCCTCCGGGTTTTTATCGAAATAGAGCCGGGCCGCCTGGGCAATTCCCCACGCCCCGTTCCCGTAATAGATTTCGTTGAAATACATCTCCAGGATCTGCTGCTTGCTGTATTTCTCTTCAAACTCCAAGGCCATGCGGGCCTCCTCAAACTTCCGTTCGAAGGTTTTAGCCCCGGAAAGATACCTGTTTTTGATCAGTTGCTGGGTGATGGTCGAACCCCCTTCGGCCAATCTCCCTTTGACCACATCCTTCACAAGAGCCCGGGCGATCCCGCGAATGTCGATCCCTCCATGCTCGTAAAAGCGGGCGTCTTCAACGGCCACCACACCCTTTTGCAGGAAAGCGGGAATACGGTCGATGGCAACCCAGTATCTTTTCTCCGGCAGGATCCGGCCGACAAAACGTCCCCGGTTGTCAAAGACTTTAATGGATGTGTAACCGGCAGGCAGCGGGGGATAGGTGGCGAAATTATCCTGGGCCTGGGCCTTGGGCGAAGCGATCAGGCTCATGGCCAGGAATAGGGATGGCGCGAATAGATATGATTTTTTTAAATACGGAAACAATAAACTCAAGGTGTCACTTTCTCCTTAAATGATGGCGGGAAGGTTAGCGCTCTGCGTTGAAGGAAGTTTGTCACATCTGGCGGCTGGTGGCAAGTCAAACACCTCCGTTACCGGGAGTACTGTTTTATGTAATGAGTTTTGCCTGACGGGCAGACTTAAAGAGCGAATACGATGCTCTCTATCTTATTCAATAATCCAGCAGCTATATTCTTGAGCAGAACACCTTGTTTTAAGCACTTTCCGCAAAACCGGCGGCAGTTAACTGTTTGATGTTACAGCATCACATTCCTTGGCCCAAATAGTGCAGAACAGTGCAAGCAGGAACGTAACGATATCAGCAGATATGCAATATGAGGAGGCAGCCATGATATCTACAGGAGCAGCGATCTCTCCAGTAAAGTCCTTCGAACACGACAATAAGGGAATCGTCTGGGACTTAGCAGTATCACCATCCGGCACGGGTCTCCTGGAGCTTTCCGGAGAATTGAAACCTGGTTGGCTGGGGAGACTTTCGTCACACCTTTCTCGCCAAAAAATCAACATCAGATGGGGGACCGCCCGGAAGTGCGGCTCCCTCTCCTGGGTATCATCTTTCGAGATCGAGGATAGACAGAACCATACAGCCCCGTTCAGGATATTCGATCCACTCCCCGCCTTTACCGCCCCGGATCAGCAAATCGAGCTCCCCTCGCTCAAAATATCCGGCTTCAAGATTGAGCGTTCGACACTGAATGGAGGCTGCATCTATACCGAGATTTCAGGAAAGGACTGCATTGGATTCCTGTACGGGATACTGAGAATCTTCAGCTTCTATTCGCTTTTCCCCACGGAACTGGAAATATCAACCAAGGGAACGGCTGTCTTTGATAGATTCTGGCTGAAGGGGACAGGGGGTTCAGTCCCGACGACAGAGGAAATGAGTGCTCTTTACGAGCGGATAA
>JAQTRC010000010.1 GCA_028712665.1 Desulfuromonadaceae bacterium | reverse complement strand
GATGGGCTGATCGGCAATATTGCTCCAGGTTGCAAATGCGCGGTCAACGTTTAGCAGGCTGTCGGAGGGAACATGACTGAGTGTTCCATCGAAGGCACCAACGCGATCGGCAAAGTAATTGCCCATCGTTGTCGAATCACTCTGCGAGCCGAATGACTTGTACATGTCAAGTTTTGCGTGCACGGTGACGTTCTGCGTCGCCTTGGCGGTCAGATCGAGAGCAAACTTGTTGGTGTAGAGGGTTTCGTTTTTAGGTTTGTAGGCCGGCACTTGGGTGAGGTTGGTTCCACCTGCGCCAAGAAAACTCTGCATCAAAAGATTATTTAATAATTTTGCCTGATCAGCACTGAAGGCTCCACTGTTAAACAGCTGGCCGACTGTCATGCCAGGAGCGCCAAATGGTGCTGCACTCATTGCCATTACGGTCGGCATTACTTTTGCCGAAAGTGTATTCAAAATACTCTGCTGCTGTGACGTAAGAGCGGTCGCCTGCAAAACAGCTGCAGGTACTGCTGCACCTGGAGCGAAGTAAGCCTGCATAGGGTTTGCAGTAGTGATCAATTGCTGGATGCCGCCATACATCGCTTGCGGCATGTACTGTGTAAGGATGGTATTAAATTGTGCCGGCGTAAAAAGGGTTCCGGCTTTCCCCTGCATAATGAATTGCGTTGCATTCGGGCTGGTAAATGTTCCGCCTGTGTTTGTGCCGGCAATCCCTGCCGGACCGGTAAAGCCGCCAACCAGATTACTCATCGTTCCAAGCGCATCTGAATATGGAACCGTCTTGCCATGGAGCGAATCCAGCCGGAAGCGATACTCACCGCCGATGGTCAGCCACTTGTTCAGCGCCTTGTCCTCATCCTTCCTGACCTGCTCCTTGAGGTCAGCTACTTCCCTGGTCAGCTTGTCGAGCTTTTTTTGCAGGTCGTCCTCAGCGGCGTGCGTTGCAATGGGAAGCGACATCCCGGCGACAATTGCCATGAGCAGCAGCTTTTGTACAATCTTCTTCATTGAATCCTCCTTTTTAGTGTGATTCCTAAACTTGATCTGGGTTCAACAACCAAGGCCGGATTTCGACTTCATCATCTCTGACCGGCTATTTTGATTACCTCCTTGATAAAGCAGGCGTTATTCAACAAAATTATATTTATAAAAACCTCGACTATAATTTTTGATTTTGAGGGCAATGGCAAAAAAATGCCGACGGCTCATACCGCCGGCAACCAAAAGGAAGGAGGGTGTTGCTTTGCTACTTTATTAATGTTAGAATCCAAAACCATTTTACGAAAATGAATGGTGATGGGAAGTGTCTGCAGATTTGTTGTAACCAGTTGATTTTGCACATTCAAACCCAAACATCACCTTGACCTGGATGTCTTCATTAACTTGTTGTGTATACACAATCAGTATCAATCATGTATATAATATTATTTTTAGATATATGGAAAACGAAATATTATCATGCTGCTATGCGTTTTGCGCAACAGATGAGGTTGAAGAAAAGGGTGACAGATGAAATCCGAATATTTTCAAACACTTGTGGAAGCAATAATCACTGGTAGTTTCTCGAAGGCGGCTGAAAAACTTTTTGTAACCCAGTCTGCCGTTTCGCGTCGCATTCAGTTTTTGGAAGAGCATTACGGTTTTCCGCTAATTGACAGGAGCGGCCCTGTACTGGTTCCTACCGAAGCGGGCCGGATCGTTATGGAAAAAGCGAATAAAATGATCGCTATAGAGAAGGAACTGGTTCAGGATCTTCACGAATATGAACACAAAACAGGCGTGAGTTTTTGCTGCACTCCGGCATTCGGAATTGCATATCTTCCCGAAATAATGAAAAATTTTATGCTGCTCTATTCCAGTACGTCCGAAATGAATTTCTCGTTTGAATTGCCGGACAAGGTTATTGAGGGCCTGCGCGAAGGTATTTATCAGGTGGGGGTTATCGAGCACTACGAACGTTACGATCTATCCGGATTCGAGTCCATTGAGCTGCCGGACGATGAGTTGATTTTCGTCTCTTCGCCAATCCTTGGGATTGAAGAACAAGAGGCGACTATTGACCAACTTATTAACTACGATCTATACGTCAGGAAGGAGGGATGTTGTTCAAGCAAGTTGCTTGGATTCAATATGAAAAACATTGGCAGAAGTTGTACCGAATTTCCAAGAATCATAGTTTGTGACGATCTGCATCTGATAATCAACAGGGTTTGCGAGGGGAGCGGGATAACCTTTGTGTCACGCTCTCTTGTGGATCAGCATATCCGGCAAGGGATCCTGAAGGAACATCGAATTCCAGGTTTCAACCATACACACCATCGGACACTCATTGTAAATAACAGATCTCCTTCAACTCCTTTATTGAGAGAATTTATCGCCGAAATATTATCGGCGTTTGGGATTGCGTCCGGTAACCCTTCCGGCTAGCTTCCACTTAACTGCAATATTTGGATGTAAATACTTGGAATAGTGACAATTGCCTGATTTGGATTTATGCAACATATGTCATGCATTGTGACAGTTGCATAACTTTGAAAGGATTAGAATGCCATGTTCCCGGCAATGATCGAATAGAGGCCAAAAGCAACCAGAGTCCCACCGGTGACATAGCGGAGTATTCTTTCATGTTTAAGCATTCCCTTTATTTTGTTCTGCAGCAGCTGCGATGAATAACCAACAAGCAGCATCGGTATTGCAAGACCAAGGGAATAAAATCCCAGCAGTATGATCCCTGTTGATAATTGGCCGCTGGTTCCGACCATGGCCAGGGTAGAAGAGAGGAACGGACCGACACACGGTACCCATATTACTCCAAGAGACATTCCAAGTATCAGCCCGCCGATTCGCCCCTCACCTTTGACCCGGATGTTGGAAAGCTGGTAAAAACGCTTGAAGACAGATATGTCAAGGATCACCATCAATCCCATTATGATGATCACCGCGGCGCCGGCGATCTCTATGTAACGGGTTTTGCCGATCAGAAACGCCCCGAAGAGTGACGAGACAGCACCCATTGCCATGAATGACAGGGAAAGTCCGGTTACCACAATCAGCGGGCGGAGTCGGTCATTTCGCTCCGCACCGGCCATTATTATCGGTATAACCGGCAGCACGCAGGGTGAGAGCACACTCGCAACTCCGGCTCCAATGGCCATGCCAATGTTGATAATACTGATTTCCATTATTTCAGGCTGTCCAGGGCGGAAGAAATGACTTCAATATTCTGGATTCCCGGAGAGAAAACCCGGCTGACTTTACCCGCTTTATCCACCAGAACCAGTGACGGCAGGCTCCTGACGCCGTAATCATAAAACGCTTTCTGGTCATTCTGGTTCATGGTACTGACGCTGGCGATATTGAAGGTTCCCTTGCGTTGTGCCGCCAGTTTATCCAGTATAGTTTTTTGTGCTTTGCAAGGTCCGCCATTTGGATTTTGAAAAAACAGCAGTGTCGGCTTGCCGTTTGATGCAATTGTTCTCTTCAGTTCCGGTGTACTCAAGGGGGCGGTAGGGCTTGCCGCCAGGGGAAGAGTCGTTGTTGCAATAATAGCTGCAGTGATAATTGTGGTAATAAATTGTTTCATGTTTCTGCTCCTTCTGAAATTATGTTTATCCATGCAATGTACGTTGTAGTAAATGAACTGTATTCAGATTCAGCTTGATTGGGCCGTTGCCAAAAGCACCGGAAAGAGTTGATCCTTTCGTGCAATTTTCGTCACTACATTTACGGAAATTGAAGAAAAACCTGCCTTTTTTAGCATATTCGAAAGTTCTTCAGCACTGAAACCATTGTGAAATACGCCGGTTGTATCGTCGTGAAAGTTCCCCTCCTCGGATTCGAGGTCGGCCAGAGCTATCCAAGCGCCGGGATGCAGCAGACCCCGAAGGGTCAGTAGAACCGGGACGATCTCCGGAATGTGGTGCAGGGTCATGGCACTGGTAATGAGGTGAAATCTTCCAGACGGTAACTCCCCATTTTCCAGGTTACAGAGGGTTGTCCGGACGTTTAAACATCCCAAAGCCTCTATCTTGCCCCTCAGCCGTTCCAGCATCCCCTGTGAACTGTCGAGGCCGACTATGCTCCCGAGATATTGAGACAACGGCAGGGTGACAAGGCCGGTTCCGCAGCCGAAATCAAGAGCATCCCATTCTCTGGAAAGCGGTAAATTATCACGTATGGCGGCAGCAATCTCGCCCGCCAGCTTGACCCGGCGCGGCTCTTCATCCCATGCGGCGGCGGCAGCGTCAAAATCTCTTCGTTCTGTCATGATAACTCCATTATGTATTTAAATAATCTGGCAGAAGACACCGGACCGGTGTCAGGATGGCATTCTTCAGCCTCCGGAGTAACAACCGTCGCCCGGTGCTGAAGAGTTAACTGAAGAAAAGGCCGAAAACTCTTTTTTTGTCTCCCAGGAACCGCAGGCCGGACAAACAGGCTTCTCCTCGGTCGAGTGTTTTTGCAGTTTTTCAAAATGGCAGCTACAGTCCGTGCAGCTATACTCGAATATTGGCATTGATTATCTCCGATGTTGCATAATATTTCTGATATCCACGTATCCGGATATCAGTTTGAATTTATGTACAAGATATAATCCATTTATATAAATGTCAATATGTTATGGAAGGGAATAAATCAGCACTATTTTGTGTAGTGGAATTCCTCGATTTTTATTAAGTAGTTCCGGGGGATTTCTGTGGATTCTGTGGAGAGCGCCCTTGATTCGCTACGACCTCGGTGAAGCTATTATGTTTGGTTTCAGGAGCTCAATATTTTCTGTCAGGTTGGCTCCGGCAATCAGTCCAGATAGGTGACCTTCAAATCGAAGGGCTTTTTGGGCGGGCCGCTCCCCGCCTCGCGGCTTGGGTGCCCAACTGGGACAACAGCCATGAACTCACCTCCCGGCACACCCAGAAATTCCAGGACTTCGTCCTTCATCAGGAACATGATGCCGAGCCATACGGTTGCCAGTCCGAGTGAGGTTGCAGCCAGCAGCAGGTTCTGCACGGCTGCTGCGGAGCTCTGGATTTCCATGGTCCGGAAAAAGTCGAAAGCCATCACTTTTTCCACCTTGAAAAGTTCAGTGCCGTGCTCAATCAGTTCGCCGCTGTTGGCCACCGCGATAACTACAGGCGCACTTGCGATGCTTCGGGCCGACATCCGTAGGAGTGCCTGTGCAGGCTTGGAGAACCGGTTGGCGCCTTCAGCGACCAGCTCGGCCAGTTTCTGTTTTTTCCCCCCCTTGAGGACAATAAATCGCCAGGACTGCAGGTTGTGGGCCGAGGGTGCGGCATTGGCCGCCTGCAACAGGATGCCGATCTCTTCGTCCGGGATTTCTTCCTTGGCAAAAGAGCGGATGCTCCGCCGATCCTTTATGTTTTTAAGTATCTCGTTTATCGCAAAATCAGGTTCGTTGAGAGCCATGACAACCTCCATAGCAAAATTATATATGTTTAAGAAAACTCGATCAGTTTTTTAATGGGTCGCATCTACATTGTTCACTTTTCAGCAGAACGTGGAGCTGCAATTAATGGTTACTCCGGTTATCCGGTATAAAAATTGGCGCAATTCAACTTGTCAATGCTTGGAGACCAATTCCCTGATCTGCTCCAACAGGGTTTGGATGTCCGTCTGGGTGGCGATCTCGCACTGTTCGCCCAAGACGGAGGCGAAAATTTCTTCGGTGGTCAGAGGGTTGGCCATAACCACGCGGAAGACGGTGATTGTGTCGCCATTGTAACGCCCCGGGGCGAGACGGGTGCGGGAGACGAAAGTTTTCCCGGCCTCGCGTTGACGTTTCTGCATGGCTTCAATGATTCTGTCGAGCAGTTCGTTGATGCGTGCCGCCCGCTCCGCCGGGGCCTGGGCCAGGGTCTTCTGCACCCAGGCGGGTATGTAGCGGTAGGTTAGGATGTTGAGTTCGGGCTCGGATACCAGTTCGAAGTCGGGATGGGCGTCAATCCGTCGGGCAAAGCTGCGGGCGCGCTCGATCCCCTGATCTATGAGCAGCTCATATCCCTTGCGACCGATGATGGAGAGGCCGGCGTGCACCAGCATGGCCATGCCGGGGCGCGACCCTTCGAGAGTGCGGCTGCCCAGATCCCTCGAACCGCGGCGGATGATGTAGGCGGCGTGGTGTTCGATGGAGGAGAGGGTGGCGGGGTCCTTGAACAGCACCATTCCGGCGCCCATCGGCACATAGAGCTGCTTGTGGGCGTCGATGGTCACAGAGTCGGCGCGTTCGATGCCCCGCAACAGTCCCCGGTAGGTATCGGAAAACAGGGTCGGCCCGCCCCAGGCGGCATCCACATGGAAGTGACACCCCAGCTCCTCGGCCAGATCGGCCAGGGCCTCCAGCGGATCTACGTTGCCCGTTTCGGTGGTGCCGGCGATGCCGATGAGGCTCAAGGGGCGGATCCCCTCGCCCTGCAACCGGGTGCAGTGCTCCCGAAGTCGCTTCAGGTCGATGCGGTTGTTGTCGTCCGTCTCCACCGCGATGAGGTTGTCCCGTCCGATGCCGAGCAGGTCGGCTGCTTTCCCCAGGGAATAATGTCCCCGGCGGGAAACCAGAATTGCCAGGCCTTGGCACTCCAGATGCTGCAGGGCCTTGAACAGTCCCTCACGCGCGATCCCCTTGAAATCGCCAGAGGGTCCGCAGAGGCGGTTGCGGGCCGCCCAAAGGGCGGTGACGTTGGCGATGGTGCCGCCCGAGCAGAAGGCGCCCAGGGAGTAGTTGCTGTTCTGAATCCACTGGCTGTAAAAATCGTCGCTGCCGCTGTAGATCAGCCTATGGATCATGGCCAGAACCTGGCGCTCCATCGGTGTGAAGGCGCGGGAGGTTTCCACCTTGACCAGATTCTGGTTAAGGGCGGTCAGAATCCGGGAGAGAGGGAGCATGAAGTAGGGGAGGGCGGAGGTCATGTGCCCGATGAATCCCGGAGAGGCGGTATGCACGGATTGGGAAACGAGTTTTTCCTTGAGAAATTCTGTGTAGTCCGAAACGAAGGTTGGATCTTCCGGGATGCGGGACTGGGAAAAATCCCCCTCGATTTCATCGAGGTCGCGTTCAACAGCGACAATATGCTCCTGCAAAAAACCCATCAGGTCATCGGAAATGGCCTGATCGATGCGCCCCAGAGTGGAGTCGGGGGCTTCCGGGACGGTAAAAATCCGGAAAATATTCTCCGGAGTGGCTTGGGCAAGTTCTCTTGATTTGGGCATGGTAGTAATGTCACCGATTTTTCAAAAGGCTTAACAAATTGGCGAAAAACGAGTTTTCGCAGGAGATTTAACGCCGTGATAAAAATATGGACATTCCTGTATACCGAACCGGCCCGCCTTCTGTCAAATTCAAAAAATATGGAGCGGTTCGTGGAGCCTTAAGGAAGGTGGAAGTTGGTTTTGAGATAATTCTAATAAAAATTCTGTGATTTCCTCTCTGTCTCGCTTTGAAGCGCTTGCTTCTGACTGCGTCTCTGTGGCGAAACTGCGTTTTTAGACATATTGCTCTTGTTTTGCTCAACGGCTGAGAGCAGATAGAGTTCACCGCTGTTGCGTTTGCTTGAATAGTGACATTTCTCGCTCAATAAGTTACATGACTTATCTGCGTCCCCTCTGAAATTCCGCCAATACAGTTGATGTCGGGAACTAATATAATTCCTGCTGTCCGATGACTGCAGGCAAGCGTTTTGGCGCCTTGATTCGAAGCTGCTTGTTGACATTCATGCGCCCGAACACGACCTGAATGTCGCTGACCGACACGCCAAATTCATCAGCCAGAAATCGCACCATATGATCGGTTGCCCGACCTGCACGGGGAACTGCCGTTACACTTACACAAAGCTGATGCCCCTTGATCTTGCCGATGGCATCCCGTTTAGCATTCGGGGTGCCAAGTATATTAAGCACCAGAGTATCGCCCTCCCACATATAAAACGGTTTCTTCATTATGCCTCTGTGATGTACTGCGTTTTTTACCCGCTATTGCTTGAGTTTCATACTCATTTTGTTGTTATTCCAACGGAGCCGAGGCTGACCGGCCTGCTTTTGGGCCGGTAGTGCCGATGGTTGGCAACTTGGCTTGCAAGAGTTTTTATCCATACTTGTCAAATGTGTAGATTTGGCACCCCAGATTACAGAGAGTGGCAGAAATTCAGATACCTATGCCCATCCCTCGTCCGCTGTGCCTAGAACTTGAAACAAGATTCTACCCGTGGGCAATATTGATGGCTCGGGCTACGATCATTGCAACGATTGCCAAAGACATAGTGCTTTCGACACCCATAACAAGTTTAACACGCTTCGAATATGGCATCGCGTCGGTCGGCGAGAACGCTGTAGCGGCCGTTAGCGATACGTACAGATAGTCGGGGAAGGTCGGCTTCCAGTTAGCGGGAGCCAACCCTTGTTGGTCGGGTTGCTGCTGCGGAAAGACGAGGTCAGGGAAGTCCCGGTATCCATCGGCACGCATATCGGGTCCATCACCGTCCAATTCCCAGTACACTAGGGCAAAGATTGCGATATTGACGACCCACAGAACAATGCCAACGAGAAGCAGGCCGACCGGGGTGATCCCCGATACCCCAACAAAAATGTTCCGCACGAGTTCAACCAAACTGACGGCGTTTGCGATAACAAGCATACCGATGAGGCTCACCCCGAGCGCACGCATGAGGAGGCTGGGTTCCGTCCGGCGAGGAAGGTAGACAGCTACAGAAGCGACCAGAAGAACCGCCGATATGACCGGGAATAGCCAGACGGGACTGAGGGAGAGGCCCACGGCCACCCATGCCTGGCCAGCAATGACCACAAGGGCCGCGCCAAAGGCTGGCCATCGCGACTCGGGTTCAGTCGGGATTTGCCAGGATAGGATGGTCCCGCCGACGGGCGGCCGTTTCGGCTTCCGGTTGGCGGGCGGTCTGTAGGCCATAGAAATCCTCCTCCTGCTTAACTCATTATTGATCAGAGCCGGCCAACATATCCTCTTGTCTGTTAATCTCGAAAATATATGGATTTTTTAGAAGTATGTAAATCAAAATATATGAGGAAATTTGTTGCATTCCCTTTCCCGACTTGCTATCCCATACTCTGAGTTCTTAGCTGATATCAAAGCCTTATAACATTACAAACGCAACCCGCCCATCCTCCCCGTCATTCCCTTGAAAAGCCGAAACCCGTGTGCTACAACGGCACATCGTATTTTGTAGTGGAAGGCTGAGAACAGTGGCAGAACAAACCCCCATGATGAGGCAGTACCTTGAGATCAAATCGGGTTATACCGACGCGATCCTCTTTTTTCGGATGGGGGATTTTTATGAAATGTTCCTGGATGACGCCCTGGTTGCTTCGCGCATCCTGGATATTGCGCTGACCTCCCGCAACAAGGGGAGCGCGGACGAAATACCATTCTGCGGAGTACCGTTTCATTCAGCCTCCCCATATGTTGCAAAGCTGATAGAGGCCGGTTTCAAGGTCGCCATCTGCGAACAGGTTGAAGATCCAAAGCAGGCGAAGGGGATAGTGAGGCGTGAGGTGGTGCGGGTTGTTACCCCCGGGCTGCTTATAGAGAGTGAGAGTCTTACCCCCGATGAGAACAACTATCTCCTCTCACTCTGCGAAGGGGGGGGCGGCAAATGGGGATGCGCCTCTCTGGATGTCTCAACCGGCGAATTCCGGGTGACTGAATTGCCCGGAGTGGCTGCGGCGCTGGCTGAATCGGTCGGCATAAATCCCCGCGAAATACTGCTGCCGGATGGGGTCGATCCAGAGACGCTGCCGGCTGATATGCGCTCTTTTCTTGGTGACCGGATTATTTCCCGTGCCCCGGCCTGGGTGTATGACCGCGACTATTCCACAAAGCTCCTCTGCGATCATTTTAAGGCCGCGTCTGCTGAGGCGCTTGGCCTGGACGGTGCGACGGCCGCCCTTTTGTCAGCCGCTGCGGCCCTGTATTATCTGCGGGAGAACCGCAAGGCGGCGCTGCCGCACATCCGGGACCTCCGCGTTTACCAGCGGAGCCAGCACCTTGCTCTCGACCCGGCTACCCGGCGTAACCTGGAGATAACCGCCAGCATGGCCGAGGGGAAGCGGAGCGGATCGCTGCTGGGGTGTCTGGATCGGACCGCTACCGCCATGGGGGCCAGGCGGATGAAACAGTGGCTAAGCTACCCCCTGGTCGGAGCGGAGCCGATCAGGCAGAGGCTGGATGCCGTTGAAGAGCTGCTGGATTCGCCCGTTCTGCGTGAGGAACTGGCGGCGGAGTTGAAGAAAATTGCCGATCTGGAGCGACTGAACGGTCGTATCGGCATGGCCAGCGCCGGAGGGCGCGATCTGCGCTCCCTTCACGATTCGCTTGTGAATCTCCCCCCCCTGTTGGAGCGGCTTGCACAGGCCAGCTCCGGACTCCTCACGTCGCTTTTTGCCTCGGTCGATCCTTTGGCTGACATCCGCGAGTTGGTGGCGCGGGGTATAGTCGAAAGCCCCCCATTCTCGCTCCGCGAAGGGGGGATGATCGCCTCCGGCTTCAATGCCGAGCTGGACGAGTTGCGTTCCATCAGCAGCGAAGGGAAGGGGTTCATAGCCCGGCTGGAGGCAAAGGAGCGGGCCCGCACCGGCATCTCGACCCTCAAGATTCGATACAACCGGGTCTTCGGCTACTCGATAGAGATAACAAAGAGTAATCTGGCCGCCGTACCGGCTGATTATGTCCGCCGCCAGACCCTGGCCAACGCCGAACGCTTTGTCACCGAGGAACTGAAAAGTTACGAGGAAAAGGTGCTGGGGGCAGAGGAGAGGATCTGCGATCTGGAATACTTCCTGTTTCAGGAAATCCGCGAACAGGTGGCGGGGCATTCCGGGCGTCTGGCCCGCACAGGCGACTCCCTTGCAACTCTGGATGTACTTATCTCGCTGGCGCTGGTGGCTTCAGAGCGGAACTATTGCAAACCTTTTGTCGACGATATGGACGTGATCGACATCCGCGACGGGCGTCATCCGGTCATTGAATCGATGAATCTGGGAGAACGCTTCGTTCCGAACGACACCCTGCTGGACAGTGACTGCAATCAGCTTCTGATGATCACCGGCCCCAACATGGCCGGTAAATCGACCTATATGCGCCAGGTCGCCCTGATCTGCCTGATGGCCCAGGCGGGGAGCTTCGTCCCCGCCGCATCGGCCCGCATCGGCATCTCGGACCGGATATTCACACGGGTTGGCGCAGGCGACAACCTGGCCCGCGGCCAGTCCACCTTCATGCTGGAGATGATGGAGGCGGCCGGTATCCTGCGCAATGCCACACCTAAGAGTCTGATTGTAATGGATGAGATAGGGCGCGGCACTTCGACCTTCGACGGGGTTTCAATAGCCTGGGCGGTGGCCGAATACATTCACGACACTCCTGCCTGTCGCGCCAGGACCCTTTTCGCCACTCATTATCACGAGTTGACAGAACTGGCGACGACTCGCGAGCGGATTAAAAACTTCACTGTGGCGGTCAGAGAGTGGAACGATCAGGTCATCTTCCTGCGTACCATCATTCCGGGTGGAGCGTCACACTCCTACGGTATCCAGGTTGCCCGTCTGGCAGGGATGCCGTCCGATGTCGTCGAACGCGCCAAGGAAATTCTCCGGAACCTTGAGAGCGGCGAGTTTGAGGAAGGTGTGCCGCGACTGGCCAAGAGCCGAAAAAGTCAGTCCAAACAGGATCTGAGGCAGTTTTCGCTGTTCGAAGCGAGTGAGGATCTGTTGCGACAGCGCTTGAAGAGGCTGAACATCGCTACCCTGACCCCGCTGGAGGCGCTCAACCTGCTGGACGAACTGAAACGGATGGTGTAGCGACAATCGGATTTTGACCTTTCAAAGCCCTGCAATGAACTCAAGTATCGCTTCATTGAATCCTTCCGGCTGCTCCAGATTCACCATATGCCCGCCACCATGCAGTATGCAGAGATCCGCATCCTGAAGCCCTTCAGCAATGATCCGTGCATTTTCGACCGGTATGGCCAGATCCTGATCGGCGCCGATCACGAGGGCCGGTTGGCTGATACCCCCCAGCAGTGAGACGCAATCCTTCCGCTCCCGCATCGCGATAAGCGCTGCCGCCGCAGCAAGCGGGTCGGTCGCACGCACCCAGCCGAACACGTTGTCAACCAGTTCCGGGTTGTCAATAAGAGTTGCAGGGGCGAAGAGGAGATTACGGAAGGCCTCTGCCACAGGCAGGATTCCCTGTAACCGGCTGGCTTCGGCAAGGGCTGTCCGTCTGGCCTTGCCGGCATCATCGTCCCCCCCCGCCTTCGTGACTATGAAGATCGGAGCGGCAACCCGGTCCGGATAACGCTCCATCAAGTTTAGAAGCACATATCCACCCATGGACATCCCTCCAACCACCGCCTTGTCGATCCGCAGATGATCCAGCAGCGCCACGATATCGTCGGCATAGAGATCCATACTCACATTTTCGGAGGCAAGTTTGCTCTCCCCGAAGCCTCGCAGATCCGGTGTTATCACCCGGCAGCCGGCCTTGGCCAGCGCCTCGGCCTGTGGACGCCACATATTCCGGCAGAGCGGGAATCCGTGGATCAGAAGCAGTGGAAGCCCTTTCCCCCTGTCGCTGTACGCAATTGTAATGCCGTTAAGATCTGCTTTCATGGCCCCTCCACTCTCTGAGTTAATATTGCCCCAATAAGTTGAAACTTTCGGATATATCTGCTAAAAGAGCAAGTTCCTTTTTTAAAAAGACCGGATGACATCAAAAGTGACCCCATGAATAGACTCCTTCATATAATGACCTGTCTCCTGATCGCCTCTCTGCTTCTCCCGCTTCCGGCGAACGCCGCCAAGAAGAAGGGAGGCAAAAAAAAGAAGGCTGCATTCAGCCAGCTGACTTCGGCCAGCATACGTCCCCCTGCGGTGCTGAACGAGATGAAACATTGGTCGAATCCGGATTATACACGCATTTCGCTTGAACTTGACCGGGATGTCACCTGGGAGACTCATCAACTGGGCAAGGTCAGCTCCGGCAAACCGGGACGTGTCTATATCGACCTGAACCGGACAAGGCTTGGCGCTTCGGTCAGAGACATAACCATCGGTGACGGGTTGCTGAAAGGTGCGCGGGTCGGACAGTTCAAGACGGATGTGGTACGGGTGGTTCTGGATACAGAAAACATCAAGGATTACAAAGTGTTTCCTCTTTCCGATCCTGCCCGTCTGATAATAGATGTGCGGGGGGAACGTCCCACCGAAATTACCCGAATGGAACAGTCCATCACTGCAATGCCTGAAAGAATGGTGATTCCCAAGCTGGAAGAACCACCAGCCAGCGTTGAAAAAAAGGGCAAGCCAAGCAGAAAGCCTGTCATCTCCAAGATTCGCCGGATCGTGGTGGATCCAGGCCACGGGGGACATGACCCTGGGGCAATCGGCCCGAATGGCATCCAGGAAAAAGATGTCGTACTCTCTATTGGTCTGAAGCTGAAGGAGCTCTTCAAGGAAGAACTGGGGCTGGACGTGGTTATGACGCGTTCGACCGATGTATTTATACCGCTGGAAGAGCGTACCGCCATTGCAAACAAGGTCAACGCCGATCTGTTTCTCTCCGTGCACGCCAATGCCGCTTCCAACCGTTCGGCGTCCGGCATCGAGACCTACTATCTCAATCTGGCCAAGACGGACAAGGTGGCCCAACTGGCGGCCAAGGAGAATGGCACATCGCTCGAAAAGGTCAGTGTGCTGCAGGCGATCCTGTTCGACCTGATGGCTAACTATAAGCTTAACGATTCCGCTCATCTGGCTGACGAAGTCCAAAAGTCGCTGCACAAAAAAATCCGTGCCCGCTACAGTGACGTCAAAAATCTGGGTGTCAAACAGGGCCCTTTTTATGTCCTGGTTGGCGCCACGATGCCAAGCATTCTGGTTGAAACGGCTTTTCTATCGAATGCGACGGAAGAACACCGCATGAAAGACCCCGCCTACCTTGAAATGACCGCCGAAGGTATCCTGGAAGGGGTGCGCAGCTATATCACGAGTCTGAAATGAAGGTTGAAGGTTGAAGGTTTTGTTTCTCATCCCTCACCCCTCATCCCTCATTCCTCATTCCTCATCGATTTTCCGGAGGTTGATCGCTTCGGCGATTGTGAGTCGTTCAGGGATATCATCCGCTTCAGTTTGCGAAAGGTAGAGTGAGTTGACAGCCACCAGCAGTGTGTTGAGTATATCCAGATCGATGACGTTAGCACCGCTGACCGGTCCAGCTTCGGTCATGTTGAGCGGGCAACAATCACTTTTATGCTGCTGATCTTCGGTATAGGTTATCGGTAGTCCATGAGTGCGGCAGATGATCGGTCTGGCAATATAGAGCAGGCATCGGTGGTGTGAGAGGAGCGGGCAACGCTCGCTGGAGGAATTTCGAGCTACATGCTGACGGATAACTTCCGCTTCCTCACTCGGGAGTGCGTCCAGTGCGTCGCGCAAGGCCGCAGCTTCGACGGGAAAAAGCGTTAAAGATGTACAGCATGAACTGCACCCTTCTGAACAGGTTATCTGCTCTCCAAGGGCTGATTCGATTCCCCTGCAAAGGGAATCGATTTTTGTTATAAGCTGTCTGTAATTGTCAAGAAGATGTGACATATTCGAGTGTATCCCGGCCCGCAAAAAATGAAATGTATTATCCCTCGCTCTGTGTCTTCAATGCCTCCATTTGGTAATATGCCCTCAGGGCATCCGCAATCTCGGCAATATCTCCAGCCATTATAGAATCGAGTCGATAGAGTGTCAGGCCGATGCGATGATCGGTCATCCGCCCTTGCGGAAAATTGTAGGTGCGGATCCGCTCGGAGCGGTCTCCACTACCTACCTGCTGCTTGCGGTCTGCAGCCAGTTTGGAGTCGTGGGCCTGCTGGATGTTGTCCAGGATGCGGGTTTTCAAAACCTTCATCGCCTTGGCGCGGTTCTTGATCTGGCTCCGTTCCTCCTGGCAGGCCACAACCGTGCCGGTCGGGAGATGGGTGATACGTACGGCCGAATCGGTGGTGTTGACATGCTGACCGCCAGCGCCGGAAGAACGATAAACATCTATCTTCAGATCATCCGGGCGGATCTCTATATCAACATCTTCAGCTTCCGGCATAATTGCCACGGTGCAGGCGCTTGTGTGTATCCGTCCCTGTGCCTCGGTTTCCGGTACCCGTTGAACACGGTGGGTGCCGGATTCATACTTTAGCTTGGCAAAAACCCCTTCTCCTTCAACCGAGGCGATGATCTCCTTGAAACCTCCCCGCTCGGATTCGGAGGCCGAAATGGTCTCGACCCGCCAGCGGTTGGTATCGGCAAAACGGGAGTACATGCGGAACAGGTCTCCGGCGAACAGTGCTGACTCATCGCCGCCGGTGCCGGCACGGATCTCCAGGATGACGCTCTTGTTGTCGTTGGGATCCTTGGGGAGCAGGAGCAGCCGGATATCTGCATCAAGCTGATCTTTCTCCGCTCCAAGGCTTTTCAGCTCATCTTCGGCCATCTCCTTCATGTCCGGATCAGCCAGAAGTTCGCGGTTATCCTCGATATCTACCAGCACTTTCCGATAGCGACGGTAGACCGCAACCAATTCACTCAGATCGGAATGTTCACGGGAGAGCCTGCGAAATTCAGACTGGTTCGAGATTATTGCCGGATCGGATAGCAGTGCCTCCAATTCCTGGTAACGCCGCTCAAGTTCTTCAATCTTGTCCATCATCATACTAAGTAATCCATCACCGGTTGGTGGTATCTCTTTTTAAATTATCTTGTTAAGCGGGTATTCTATAATCCCCTCGGCACCCAGTTTTAGGAGCTCCGGAACAATCTTGCGAACCTCTTTTTCGGACATTATACTCTCTACGGAGAGCCAGTCAGAATTATACAGGTGGGAGACGGTGGGGTTCTTGAGACTGGGGAGCATTTTTGTGATGGCCTCAATTTTATCAGCCGGGGCGTTCATCTTTAATCCCACCATCCCCTCAGCCGCCAGGGATGACTTCAGAAGAGTGGCTATTTGCTCTATCTTGGCCCGTTTCCAGGGATCGGCCCAAGCCGCTTTGTTGGCCAGCAACACAGGCACCGACTCCATCAGTTCGCAGACGATGCGGAGGCCGTTTGCCTTGATGGTCGAGCCGGTTTCGGTCACTTCAACGATTGCATCGCAGAGGCCGTCTACTACCTTTGCTTCGGTGGCGCCCCAGGAAAATTCGACATTTACCGGGATGTTGCGTTCAGCAAAGTAACGTTTAGTGAATCCGACCAGTTCAGTGGAGATGGTGGCGCCGTGCAGATCTTCCGGACTCTGGACCTTTGAGTCCCCATTGACTACAAGTACCCAGCGGGCTGGCCGCCGAGACACTTTGGAGTAGACCATCTCGCACACTTCGACAACGTCGGAGTCATTCTCGCGAACCCAGTCGCGACCGGCAATGCCGGCGTCAATAGTGTTTCGCTCCACGTAGCGGGCCATCTCCTGAGGACGGATCAGCTTGCAGTTCATCTCGGCGTCGTCTACACCCGGAAAATAACTGCGCGATGAAATGCTGATCTGCCAACCGGCTTTCTTGAACAGGGCGACGGTTGCTTCTTCGAGGCTCCCTTTGGGGATACCGAAATTCAATACATTTGACATTTTCTCTCCTGTTTCGTTCGTTGGGAGTTTATATTTTCTTATAGACGTCATCGGGATTGAAGAGCGGATTTGAGTGCTCCACCCATTCGTCATTCTCCCACTTAACATAGAAACAGCTGCGGTTGCCGGTGTGGCAGGCGGCCAAACCGTTCTGTTTAACCTTGATGACTACCGTATCGGCATCACAGTCGGTCAGCACTTCCATTACCTCCTGTGTATTACCGGATTCCTCGCCCTTCATCCAGTACTTGTTCCGGGTACGGCTGAAAAACCAGGTTTTGCCGTCCTTCAATGTCAGGTCGAGAGTCTTTTTGTCCATGAAGGCCACCATCAACACTTCACCGTTCTGGTAGTCCTGGATTACTGCAGGGATCAGCCCCCCCATTTTTTCAAAATCGATCTGAATCACATGGTTCTCCTTATTAGTGAGTTAGAAAAATATTTATGAGTATTTTAAAAAATAAGTTCGTTAACGCACTTATCCGGTTTATCCGGGTTCCGAAAGAATGCAGAGAATTATAGGTGCATGGGGAGTAAATTGCAAGCCCCTGATTCTCCTTCAAATTACGAAAGGCACCCCTTTCGGAGTGCCTTCAAGATGGTGGCGGTGCAGGGATTTGAACCCCGGACCTAGCGAATATGAGTCGCTTGCTCTAGCCAACTGAGCTACACCGCCAAAAAAACCCCTCTGGAACTTCCAAAGAGGTTTGAAATTATTTGGTTGCGGGGAGTGGATTTGAACCACTGACCTTCGGGTTATGAGCCCGACGAGCTACCAGACTGCTCCACCCCGCGACAATTGAATAGCCTTTATAGCAGGGTATATAGTTTGTTGTCAACAAAAACTTCCAATGCATGAAGTTGGGGTATATTTCGGGAGCCGGACCTGTCAATCACTCCTTGTCTGGAATTGCCATTGCGCCCTTGCCTAGTTTAGCGGCCAGTTCCTTTGCAGCATCCTGTTCCAGCCCCCTGCCTACCCTGACACGATACCAGATACCCTTGTTACCTTGATTGGACTCAGCGATGTAGACGCTGTATCCTTTGCCTGCCAGCTTGTTTTTCAGGGTCTCCGCCTCCGATTTCAGGCTATGGGATGAGACCTGCACGGTAAAGACATTGGCATTCCGATGGCTGGCGGTTTTATCAACTGCCGCTGGAGTTGGCGGCCTTATGTTCTCAATGGTATTCTGCTCTTGTGGCTGTTTTGTAAAATTTGTAGGTATGGCGGCCTGTAGCGGTTGTTTTGCCGGCTTGTCATCCTTCACATTTATTCCGCTTCCGAGAGCATTGTTTTTTTGGCCGCTTGGCAGATTTTTGTAAAAACTGAGTTGCGGATCGGGTGTAGCCTGAGTTCCGGTTGTCCCCGGCCGATTTTGGGACCCTCCAGGTATAGCGTCCTGGGACTGGGTTGGAATTGACTGGGGTGTTGGAGGCGAAGGCCGGGACGAGTTCTCCAGACTCTGCTGTTCCATGGCTGCCTTGAAACCCTTTTTTGCAGATCGTTGCGAGAGAGTCCAGCCACTTCCGAAACCAAACACTAAAGAGATCAGAGAGGCAATAATAACAACCGGGGCCAGCGAACCGGACGATTCATTTCTGGGGCGATTCAGTCCGGCCTGGGGAGATGTATAGGATTTTTTTGGTTCGCTGTAATCAATCCGCATAAAGCCTCCTGCATGGTTTCCAAGCCGGAAACTGCATGTGCCGCATCCGGAGTTTCCAAATGGGCACTACATCCGTTCCGGTGCGGTGATACCTAGTATTGAGAGAGCGCTCTTGAGAGTCTGTGCAGTGCGTTTCAGCAGGTAGAGCCGAGCTTTAGTCAGCGCCAGCTCTTCGCTGATGACCCGGTTTTTGTTATAGAAACTGTGGAAACAGCTGGCCAATTCCGTAAGAAAGTAGGTTAGGCGGTGCGGCTCGAAATGAATTGCACAATCAACTACCGTGTCGGGGAGGGCTGACAGGAGTTTGATCAACTGCAATTCCTCAGTGGTTGTCAAGCAGGCCAGCTCATCCGGTGACGGATTATCGGGAATCAGGAAACCTTTATCAGCGGCGTTTTCGAATATGCTGCAGATACGGGCGTGCGCATACTGGACGTAGTAAACCGGGTTTTCATTGGTCTGCCGCTTGGCCAGGTCGATATCAAACACCAGCTGGGCGTCAGGTTTACGCATGATGAAGAAAAAACGTGTTGCATCACGCCCTACCTCGTCGATCAGATCGCGCAAGGTAACGTAGCTGCCGGCCCTCTTCGATATTTTGACCTCTTCACCCCCCCGCATGACTGTCACCATCTGGTGCAGAACGTATTCCGGCCATCCTTTTGGAATGCCGGCATGTAGCGCCTGCAGACCGGCCCTAACCCTGGTTATCGTGCTGTGGTGGTCGGCGCCCTGCTCGTTTATAACCCGGGTAAAGCCCCTTTCCCACTTGTCCAGATGATAGGCGACGTCCGGCACAAAATAGGTATAACCTCCATCGGCCTTGCGCATGACACGATCCTTGTCATCGCCGAAGTCAGTCGTTCGCAACCAGAGAGCTCCATCCTGCTCATAGGTGTGACCGTTTGCGGTCAATTGCCTGACTACGGCATCGACGCGCCCTGCGCTGTAAAGTCCTGATTCCAGTGTATAGACGTCAAATCGTACGTCAAAAGCCGCCAGATCCAGATCCTGCTCACGTCGCAGCCAGGCTACGGCAAAGCTGCGGATGGCGTCAAGATTATCCGGATCTCCAAGAGCTGTGGTGTGCTGGTCGCTGGCTTCAACTACCTCGCAGGCCTGGTAGGAGCGGGCCAGATCCTTGATGTATTCCCCCTGGTATCCGTCATCCGGCCAGCGGGGGTCATCCGGTTCAATACCAAGACAACGTGACTGTACCGAAAGGGCCAGGTTGGTTATCTGGGCGCCGGCATCGTTGTAGTAGAATTCCCGGGTGACATCCCATCCTGCAGCAGCCAGAATCCGGCAGAGCGTATCGCCGATGGCAGCTCCCCGACCGTGACCAATATGCAGAGGACCGGTCGGATTTGCGCTTACAAACTCGACCTGCAATTTTTCCCCGCCACCGGTTGTGGTACAGCCAAAGGAATCACCTTGGGACTCTATCTCCAGTAAGCAGGATTGCCAGGCGGATGGAGAAACGAAGAAATTTATGAAGCCTGGTCCGGCGATCTCGGTTCTGGCGAGCATGCCATTGCCGTTTCCCAAATGCCGGATGACTATGTCGGCTATCTGACGAGGAGATTTCCGCTCTTCCTTGGCCATCTGCATGGCGATATTGCATGAAAAATCACCATGATCACTGTTTGCAGGCGTTCCAATAATAACGGAGGGAAATGTTGATAAAGTCAGTTCTTGCGCAGTATTGGCAGCATGTAGCGAGGATTCGACCAGGGAGGCTATTCGGTTTCGCATCATTATTTCATCTGTTCCTTCTGAACGGCTTTATTGTCGCCATCCTCTGCAATATCCCTGATGCTGACATCTCTTGAGAAGTCAGGACATCTGGCCCCACTATCGGGTATGCAGAATCGTTTGTTGCAATGTTCCCGCCAGGCACAGACGGCGCAGCTTTGTCGTGACATGATGATTCCCGTATTCACTGTTTCTGTGGTGAGACAAGAGTCACTTTTTTTCCTGCCGATACTGGTAAATGACTTCGTTGTTGCGGACAAAACCGAAGTCCTTGCGGGCGATGCTTTCAATGTAGCGCCGATCGGACTTGAGCGCGACAATTTCGCGTTTCAGCTTCTCATTGTCGTTTATGCTCTCTTTCAGGCGTGCGTCGATTTTGTTTTTGTCCTGCCTCAGTTCGTAAATGCGAAGCAGCCCCTTGTCACCGAAGACTGTGAAGAAGAGGATGAATGCCAAGCATCCCGCCGGGATAAGGTACATCCTTTTCTGAAGGGGCAGTTTCACAAGATCATCCTTTTCCGATCCGTGCTGCAAAATATCTGGTGGTCGTTCCAAGACCTGCGTCCAGTGCCACCTGCGGTTTCCAGCCGAGTTTGTATCCGGCCAGAGAAATGTCCGGTTGCCGCTGTTTTGGATCGTCCTGCGGCAGCGGCTTGAAGATTATACGTGAACTTGAGTTTGCTATTGTAATGATTTTCTCAGCAAACTCAAGGATTGAATTTTCATCCGGATTTCCAAGGTTGACCGGACCGATAAAATTGTCGCATTCCATCATACGTATCATTCCATCCACAAGGTCGGAGACGTAGCAGAACGAGCGGGTCTGGGAACCGTCTCCGTATACGGTGATCTCCTCGTTACGAAGGGCCTGCAGTATGAAATTGGATACCACCCGGCCGTCGTTCTCTGCCATGCGGGGGCCGTAGGTGTTGAAGATCCGGACGATACGGATGTCCACAGAGTTCTGGCGGTGATAGTCCATCATCAGGGTCTCGGCCACCCGCTTCCCTTCGTCGTAGCAGCTGCGGATGCCGATCGGGTTGACGTTGCCCCAGTATCCCTCTGTCTGGGGGTGCACCTGCGGGTCACCGTATACCTCGGAAGTGGAGGCCTGCAGAATGCGGGCCTTGACCCGCTTGGCCATTCCGAGCATGTTGATGGTGCCCATAACGCTGGTCTTGATCGTCTTGACAGGGTTGTACTGATAATGCACGGGGGAGGCGGGACAGGCCAGGTTGTAGATGCGGTCCACTTCCAGAAGGAGCGGCTCGGTAATATCGTGCCGAACCAGTTCAAAACGATGACTATCCATCAGGTGGATTATATTGTCTTTGCTGCCGGTGAAAAAATTATCCAGGCAGATAATGTCGTGTCCTTCATCCAGGAGGCGTCCGCAGAGGTGTGATCCGAGGAATCCGGCACCGCCGGTGACCAGGATGCGCATGTTTAAAGCCTTTCGTTCAAAGTTCATGGTTCAAGGTTTAAGGTTCTCAACATCGAACCTTGAACATCGAACTGATGTTAATAGATGCTGCCGCCGTAGCGCCCCAGCGGGACGTAGCGGAAACCGGCGGACGCCAGGCGTCCCGGTTTGTAGAGGTTGCGGCCGTCGACGATGTTCGGGAATTTCAGGGCGCTTTTGATGCGATCGAAGTCCGGGTTGCGGTATTCGCTCCAGTCCGTGATAACAGCCAGAGCGTCCGCACCTGCCAGTATGTCATACTGGTTATGGCTGTATTCGATGCGATCTCCAAAATGTTTCCGGGCTTCTTTAAGAGCTTCAGGATCGTGGGCGCGCACCGTGGCGCCGGCGGTCAGCAGGCGTTCTATGATGGTGAGCGCAGGGGCTTCGCGCATGTCGTCCGTACGAGGTTTGAAGGAGAGTCCCCAGCAGGCGATAGTGCGGCCGGTGAGTGGCTGTTCCTCGTCGGGGGAGCCGAGCAGCTTTATCAGTTTGTCGGCCAGTATTTCTTTCTGCTGTTCGTTTACTTCCTCCACCGCCTTCAGCAGCAGGAAGTCATAGTTGGCCTCCTCGGCGGTCCGGATCAATGCCTTGACGTCCTTCGGAAAACAGGAGCCGCCGTAACCGGGACCGGGGAAGAGGAAGTCGTAGCCGATGCGGGTGTCGGAACCGACCCCTTCCCGCACAGCTGCAACGTCGGCACCCATCCTCTCGCAGAGGTTGGCGATCTGGTTCATGAAGGAGATGCGTGTGGCGAGCATCGCATTGGCGGCATACTTCGTCATCTCGGCGCTGCGTATGTCCATGACGATCATACGGTTCATTTTGCGCATGAACGGGTCGTAGAGCTCTTTCATGATTTCGGCGGTTCGAACGTTGTCGGTGCCGATCACGACCCGGTCAGGTTTCATAAAGTCGTCGATAGCGGCTCCCTCTTTCAGGAACTCCGGGTTGGAGACGACGTCGAACTCCAATTCAACTTCGCGGGCGGTCAACTCCTCCCGCACGGCGGCTCTTACCTTGTCGGCAGTGCCGACAGGAACGGTTGATTTGTCGACGATGATCTTGAAACCGTTCATGACCCGCCCAATGTCACGGGCCACACTCAGGACATATTTCAGATCGGCGGAGCCATCCTCGCCCGGTGGCGTGCCGACGGCTATAAAGCAAACCAGGGATGCCTCAACCGCCTCTGCCATATCGGTAGTGAAGGAGAGGCGCCCTTCAGCCTGATTGCGAAGAACCATCTCTTTCAGGCCCGGCTCGTAGATCGGGATTATGCCGCTTTTCAGGTTGTCAATCTTTTCATGATCAACGTCTATGGCAATGACGCTATTGCCGCTTTCAGAAAAACAGGCGGCAGCGACCAGGCCGACGTACCCGGCGCCAAAAATACAGATTTTCATTCAATGCTCCAGAAGTCAGGATAGTTGGCCGCTTATAGCACAATATCCAGCTGTTATTCCAGACTTTTTCTTACAAATCTAGGTCTGTTCTCAATTTCAGAGCCTCGCCATAGGCTTCATTGCGAGAAACGCCTGTAATATTGGCCGCTTTTCGTGCCGCATCTTTTACGGAAAGTTTGTCGTTGACCATCAGCTGCCGCAGCAGATCAGCCAGCGGTTCGCACTTTTGAGCCATCGTTTCTCCCGGCGCCACCAGAATGACAACCTCGCCGCGCACCTTGCCCCGGGATACAGACTCCACAACTTCCGAAACGCTCCCTCTAACAAGCTCTTCATAAATCTTGGTCAGCTCGCGAGCAACAACGATCTGCCGTTCTCCCATCACCTCACGGATATCCAGCAGGGTCTCCTCCAGACGATGTGGTGCCTCGTACAACACCAGCGTGCCTGGCAGGGGCGCCATCTCTTTCAGAAATGAGCGCCTTTTTCCTTGTCGTGAGGGTGGAAAACCGGCAAAAGTGAAGGTGTCTGTCGGCAGGCCCGAGGCCGACAGTGCGGCCATTGCGGCGCAGGCGCCCGGAATCGGGATGACTGTGATATTCTCGGCAACGGCATCCCGAACAAGTTGATAGCCCGGATCGGAGACGCAGGGGGTACCGGCGTCCGAGATAAGCGCTACCGATTTTCCCTGGCGCAGCGCATTCAGAATTCGCTCTCCCTTGAATTGCTGGTTGTGATCAAAATAGGAGGTCATGGGCCTGGATATGCCGAAGTGGCTAAGCAGCTTCAGGGAATGCCTTGTATCCTCTGCGGCGATCAGATCGACTTCTCCCAGAATACGAACGGCCCGGTAGGTCATGTCCTCAAGATTGCCGATAGGTGTGGCGACGATATAAAGAGTGGGGGGCATGCAATCCTTCCTAGCGGTGTGCGGTAAGCCGTTCTGTCCTATTCCGTAAGAGTATCGGCTATTTTGCGGGAACCGTTAATGATGTAGATATAAGGTGTAATTTTTGATGTGTCAACTTATTGCAGGGAGTGTCGTTTCAAGTACTCAGGCGGTGAAATTTGAAGCGGAAAAGGGCGCTTCTCCTGTTTGCAATGGGGCTTGCAACTCCGGCCTGATATTTAGGTGATTCCTTATTCTCGCGGTACCCATCTCGTTTGATTGCTGTATATTTTCCGGCTAACCGGTAAAATAAACTAACTTTAAGAATGCTTGCAATTAGTTCTATATTTGATACCATCCCAATGCCTGTAACTGAAATCCCCCGGTTCGTCAAAGCGTCTCCCCGAGCTGATATATTTACAGGTTGTTCAATCGCATAGATTTTTTGGAATATCGAGGACGCCGTGAAACAAATCGGATCATTCCCAGAACCGGCAGATCATTCAAGAGCAGTTAATAATGTATTAAAGTCTCTGAGATTACTGGCGGCCTTGGGGGCGCTGATTCTGGTTGTTTCCTTGCTGCAGGTGTCATCGGAAGCTGTCGGGCGGACTGAAATTCAGTTGACTGTTGCCGAAAAGGAGTGGCTGGTTCAACACCCCCGTATTCAAGTAGGAATTATGGCCGCCTGGCCGCCTCTTAACTATCTGGATCAGAACAGGATTCCCAGGGGAATAGGTGTAGAGTATCTGGAGGCTATCAACAAACTGTTGGGAGGTGCCCTTGTCCCTGTTCCGGCCCCCTTCAAGGAAAACTATGATCGCCTTCTGAACGGGCAACTTGATGCCTTGATGGATATAACCCAGCGACCGGATCGGGAGGCGCTGTTTAACTTTTCCCGCCCCTATATCGTAATTCCTCACGCAATTGTTGGTCGCAAGGATGGCAGATATTTCAAGGCTGAACGGGATCTTAGCGGCAAAACAGTAGCTCTGGAGCGGGGTTTCTTCAATGTTACCCATTTCAGAAATAATTTTCCGGATGTCAAGGTTCGTGAATATAATTCAACGTCAGAAGCGCTTGATGCGGTTTCGCGAGGCGAGGCTGATTCCTACGCCGGAAACCGTGCTGTGGCTATTCACCTGATAAAAAGTGAGCTATTCAACAATCTGAAGTTGATGGGGAAGCTGAATGAGCCAAAATCAATCCTTCAGTTTGCCGTTTCAAAGAATAACCCGATGTTGGCAGCTATTCTGGACAAGGCGCTACAGGCAATTCCGGAAGCGGAGCAGAACGCAATCTATAGCAAATGGGTTTCGCTGGAGTATAAGCAAAAAGTTGATTATTCATTGATCTGGAAGATCGTAGGCGTTGCGCTGGCCATAGTGGCTCTATTTTTCGTCTGGAACCGACGCCTGGGCAAAGAGATCTCCATTCGTAAAAATGCCGAGGCGCAACTGCAGGCGAATCAGGAGCATCTGGAACAGTTGCTGCGTGAGCGAATCAGGCATGCATCCGAGTTGCGCGAAGCGAAGGAGCGTGCCGAGGCTGCAGATCAGATCAAATCGGCGTTTCTTGCCACAATGTCTCACGAACTGCGCACGCCTCTCAATTCGATCATCGGTTTTACAGGAATTCTGCTGCAAAAACTGAGCGGTCCGATAAACGAAGAGCAGGAGAAACAGCTGAATATGGTTCGCAACAGCGCCAACCATCTGCTCTCACTTATAAGCGATATTCTTGATATATCGAAGATTGAAGCGGGGCAGCTGAAGGTAGCCTCGGAACCTTTTCAGCTAAACGAATCAATCCGGAAGGTTGTGCAGGTGGTGCGTCCTCTGGCCGAAAAGAAGGGGCTGGAACTTACGTTTGAACTGCCTGACGAGGTTGGCATGTTGACCGGTGATCCCCGCCGGGTGGAGCAGATTCTGCTCAACCTCTTGAGCAATGCAGTGAAATTCACAGAACATGGTAAAGTTTCTGTCGGCTGCAAGCGAGAAGGTGCAGAGTATCTCGTGACTGTTAGCGATACCGGTATCGGTATCAGTAACGATGATCTGGAAAAGCTCTTCAAGCCCTTTCACCAGATTGACACCAGCCTCAGCCGAAAATACGAGGGAACAGGTCTGGGGCTCTCCATCTGCAAACGGCTGGTTGAGCTAATGGGTGGGAGCATCCATGTTGAAAGTTGCCATGGAAAAGGGAGCGCTTTCGGTTTTAGGCTTCCGGTTGCCGGTAAAGCTGAATGAAAACTCCAGTCAGTTATCTTCAAACTCCATTGACTCAAAATATAGCTGTCGCACTTGCATATTTGCTGACGGCAAAACTTGGATTTCTGCTGGTGCTGGAACAGACGAATGCAACTGCCGTCTGGCCGCCGACCGGTATTGCGCTGGCTGCTTGCCTTATTTTCGGGGCTCAAATATGGCCAGGAGTTTTTCTTGGAGCATTTTTAGCCAACATATTACTTCTTGCTCCAACACCTTTTTCATCGATGTCCGCCTTGTTGGTATCATGCAGTACTGCTTCCGGAAATACCTTGGAAGCGCTGGTTGGGGGATATCTCGTCAAACGTTTTATATCAGGCGAACTTCCCTTTGACCGTACTCAGGATACCTTCCGTTTTATTCTGCTGGGCGCACTCGCAAGTCCGGTTATAAGTGCGACTATTGGAACGGTCAGTTTCAGTATTTACGGCGATGATTGGTCACGTTGCGGGCAAATGTGGCTTACATGGTGGCTGGGCGACGCAGTTGGCGCACTGATTTTTGCCCCGTTGCTCCTGACTTGGGAAAAGCGTAACGTTTTTCAGTGGGATACGAGGAAAGCAACCGAGGCCGTAATACTTCTCGCGATTCTTTTCCTGGTTGAAGCGATTGTTTTCCGCCAAAATTACCCTCTGGAATATCTGATTTTTCCTGTTCTCTTCTGGACAGCCTTCCGTTTTGGTCAATTTGAGACTGTAGCCATGCTCTCACTCGTCATGGTTACGTTTCTGGCATGGACAGTCAAAGGTCTTGGGCCGTTTTCAGGCAAATCACTCAATAATTCGCTTCTTTTTCTCCAATCCTATCTAGGTGTTGCGTCTGCCTCGACACTGCTGCTCTCGACGCTTATAAGCGCGCGCAACCGGGCTGAAGATCTTTTGAGAGAATATCAGGAAAATCTGGAAGAGTTGATCGGCGCAAGGACTATGGAACTGATGTGTACGCTGGATCAGCTCGCCGTAGCCAAGGAGCATGCCGAGGTAGCCGATCAGTTGAAATCAGCGTTTCTGGCCACCATGTCACACGAACTTCGCACGCCGCTCAATTCGATCATCGGTTTTACAGGAATCCTGCTGCAAAAACTGAGCGGTCCGATAAACGAAGAGCAGGAGAAACAGCTGAATATGGTTCGCAGCAGCGCCAACCACCTGCTCTCACTTATAAGCGATATTCTTGATATATCGAAGATTGAAGCGGGGCAGTTGACGGTAGCCTCGGAACCTTTCCGGCTAAACGAATCAATCCGGAAGGTTGTGCAGGCGGTGCGCCCTCTGGCTGAAAAGAAGGGGCTCGAACTCACGGTTGAACAGTCTGACGAGGTAGGCATGTTGACCGGTGATGCCCGCCGGGTGGAGCAGATTCTGCTCAACCTCTTGAGCAATGCAGTGAAATTCACAGAACATGGGACTGTTTCTGTCATCTCTGAACGTGATGCGGGAGAATACAGGATTACCGTACGTGACACCGGGATTGGTATAAGTAGTAATGATGTTGAAAAGCTCTTCATGCCTTTCAGGCAAATTGACAGCGGTCTCAGCAGGAAATATGAAGGGACCGGGTTAGGGTTGTCCATCTGCAAACGGTTGGTTGACTTGATAGGCGGCAGGTTGCATGTCGAAAGCACTCTGGGTGAGGGAAGCCTCTTCAGTTTTTCAATACCGATAGAAAGGGGTTGAGTAATGAAAAAGAAAATTCTGTATATCGAAGATAACGAGCAGAATCTGTATCTGGTGACATTTATCCTGGAGAAGCATGGTTATGAAGTCAGTTCGGCTACTGACGGACAGGAGGGCATTGACTTGGCCGCCAAGGTAAAACCGGACCTGATACTGCTCGATATTCAGTTGCCACATATGGATGGCTATTCGGTAGCCAGAAACCTTCGAATGAACCCTGATCTGGCGCCAATTCCGATTGTGGCTGTTACCTCCTACGCAATGGCGGGTGACCGGGAGAAGGCCTTTAACGCCGGATGCACCGGTTATATCGAAAAACCGATCAACCCCGATACCTTTATGCAACAGGTTGAACAGCATCTGTTGAAAGATGAATAACTAGCGGTTACAATGCATTTAAGGAGATAGGACAATAACAGCCGAATTGATGACAGGGGAGCCGCCATGCAACGAATTCTGATAGTTGATGATATACCGGACAATCTCTATTTCCTTGAGGTAATGCTGAAGGGGAACGGTTTTGAGGTTACATCGGCGTTGAATGGGGTTGAAGCCCTCTCGTCGGCACGGGAAAATCCTCCCGATCTTGTGGTCAGTGACATACTCATGCCTGTTATGGACGGGTATGCACTATGCCGCGAATGGCGTGGCGATGAGTCGCTTAAAATGATTCCATTCATTTTTTACACCGCGACATTTACCGAAAAACAGGATGAAGAGCTCGCCCTGGCTTTGGGTGCGGATCGCTTTCTTGTCAAGCCTCTGGAACCTGATGTTTTGATGGCCGTTATCCGCGAAGTTCTCGCATGCTCATTTGTGAACGACAGGATGTCTGCTCCTGACCCCTTCCCCGATGAAACAGATCTGCTCAAAGAGTATAATGTAGCTCTCTTTCGGAAGCTGGAAAAGAAGATGGAAGACCTGGAAAAGGCAAACCGTGAGCTGGAACTCCGGATTGCTGAACAGAAGAGGCTTGAAGAACAGTTGCGTCAAGCGCAGAAGATGGAAGCGGTGGGGCGTTTTTCAGCAGGGATTGCACACGACTTCAACAATATTCTGACCGTTATCATAGGCTACGGTAGCCTTGCTCGGATGGATAGTTCAATTGACGAAGCACAGCGTGACAAACTTGATCATATTCTTGGAGCCGCCGACCGTGCAATAAATCTAACAAGCAGTCTCTTGACTTTCAGCAGAAAACAACCTCTGAATTTGCAACATTTGGATTTGAACGAAGCGGTCTCCGGGGTGGCGACCTTTCTCCGCCGTGTTATAGGCGACGATATAACCCTCTCAATCTCTCATGGGTCTCAAAAACTTCCCGTAATGGCTGACAAGGGACACATAGAGCAGGTGCTGATGAATCTTGCGGCAAACGCTCGTGATGCCTTGCGGGATGGCGGCTCACTTTCTGTCGAGACAGCTGTCGTTACAATTGATGATGAGTATATCCGGATGCACAGTTATGGCACTGTGGGGCGATACGCACTTCTCACAGTATCGGATACCGGAGCCGGAATGGATGCCTCAACCTGCCAGCATATATTCGAGCCCTTTTTTACAACGAAAGAGAACGGCAGAGGAACCGGTTTGGGGCTATCGATCGTCTTCGGGATAGTTCAACAGCATAACGGACATATTCATGTGTATAGCGAACCGGGGCAGGGGACAGCCTTCCGGATACTTCTGCCTTTGGCTGAAGAAACATCGGAGGCCCTCTTTATCCCGCCTCTGAGCGCCACACCCCCTGGTGGAAATGAAACTATTATGGTTGTTGATGACGAGGAACCGATACGGGAATATCTGGAACTCTTTCTAACCGTGATGGGATACACCGTGTATACGGCATGTGACGGGGAGGCGGCGGTGAAACTTTTCCGTCAAAGGGGTGAAGAGATTGATCTGGTGCTGATGGATGTGATAATGCCGAAAAAAACCGGCAAGGAAGCGGCCATTGAAATCCGGAACATTAGTGACAAAACCAGAATTTTGTTCATAAGCGGCTACCCTTATGAGATCATCAGTGAACGGCGCCTGTTGTTCGAGGACGCCGAAGTGGTGATGAAGCCATTGGCGCCGTCAGAACTTGCCCTGAAAGTTCGTGAAATCCTCGACAGATAAGAACTGCCACCTTTAGCGCTGCGCCAGAGCCAGTTTCAATGCCAAACCGGTAAAAATACCGGCTGCTGCGCGGTTAAGAACCTTCTGGGCAAACTCGGATTCCCGGAACTTCTCCCCAAAAATTCCAGCCAGAACGCTGATCGCCCCGAAGACGATGATCGTTGCGATGATGAAAACGCCTCCCAACAGCAAAATCTGAATTGATAATGAACCTTTGGCGGGATCGGCAAACTGCGGCAGAAAGGCGAGGAAAAATATCGATACCTTCGGATTGCTGATATTCATGATAATTCCGCGCCGGTAGAGAGTGGCGTAGCCCAATCGATCAGCTACGGCTGTCGATCCTGTCAGGGTACCGGCCCGGAAGGAGAGCCACGCCAGGTAGAGCAGGTAGCCGGCTCCGGCAAACTTTAATAAAGTGAATGCCACTGCTGACGCTTTGAAAAGAGCAGCCAGCCCTAAAGTTACCGCTGCCGTGTGAAAAAGAAGGCCGGTGCAGAGCCCCAATGTGACGAGCAGACCTGCTTTGCGCCCCTGCTGGGCTGCCTGGGTCATGACGAACAGGTTGTCAGGCCCGGGGGATAGGGCCAGCAACAGGGATGTTGTGAAAAACATTAAAAGCATCTTGGGATCTATCATCTATCTTCCCCCGACTGTTTGAGAAAGTAATTTAGTGCATAATGGTGTACAAGAAAATGGCTGTCAAGCATGACGGCTGAAATTAAATTTAAACCTTGCAGATAGTTGTGCAGACAGAGGACTCCCTATGACCAGAATCACTCTCAATAAAAACGAAGATCGCCGTATCAAGTCCGGACACCCCTGGGTATTCAGTAATGAGATCCGAGAGGTAGCGGGAGAACGCTCTGCCGGAATTGTTGCAGAGTTGTACGACGCGACAGGCGGCTTCATAGGTGTAGGACATTATAATCCTAATTCGCTGATCGCCTTCCGGCTTGTTTCGCGAAAAATGGAGGATATCGAGACGGTGGAGTTTTTCGAAAAGCGTTTAGCCGCAGCCTTGGGCCACCGCAGGAGACGCTACCCCGGATTGAGCACCTTCCGTGCCGTCTACGGCGAGAGCGACTTTCTGCCAGGTCTGGTGGTGGACAGGTATGGTGATTATCTGTCGCTGCAGCAGCTTTCGGCCGGTATGGACTGTCGTAGCCTGCAGATTGTGGAGGCGCTCCGGAGGGTGTTTGACCCGACCGGGATAATTGCCCGTAACGATGTGAGCGTCCGCAAGCTGGAAGGACTGGACGAAAAGGTCGAGCTTTTGTGGGGTGACATTCCCGAAAGAGCCCTGATGGAGGAAAACGGCCTCCGGTTTCAGGTCAATCTGCGCGAAGGGCAGAAGACCGGCGGCTTTCTCGATCAGAAGCAGAACCATCTGCTGCTGCGGGAGATATGTGCGGGGAAGAGCGTGCTGGACTGTTTCTGCTACACCGGCGGATGGGCGCTGCATGCCGCATCGTTCGGTGCAAAGTCGGTGTTGGGGATTGATATTTCGACGCGGGCGGTGGGGCAAGCCTGCAGTAATGCCAAGTTGAACAAACTGTCCGACCGGGTTCGATTTGAGGAGTGCGATGCCTTCGAGCGTCTCCGCTCCCTGAATCAGGAAGAGCACCGTTTCGGGGTGATCGTGATGGACCCGCCAGCCTTTGTCAAAAGCCGCAAGAACATCGCCGAAGCGACCAAAGGTTACCTGACCGTCAACCGACGGGCGCTGGAACTGCTGGAACCGGGGGGGTACCTGATCAGCTGTTCCTGCTCGTACCATATGGGGCGCGAAGCATTCCGAGATATGCTGATTCAGGCGGCCCGGCTGGCGAAGCGAGAGGTGAGGCTGGTTGAAACCTGCAGTCAGGCGGCGGATCATCCGGTGCTGTTGTCGTTCCCGGAGTCGGAATACCTTAAATGTTTTGTGCTGCAGGCGGTTTGAAGGTGCGTTAACGGAGCTGTCTTCTGCCATAAAAACAGAAAAAAACTCCTAACTTACTAATGGCACCTCTCGCTCCCGGGAACGGGTATAGAGCAACAGCAGATTGCCGATAGTGAACAGGGTTGCCCCTGCCAGGGCCATAGCGGCGCCCGGCTCGCGATGGACCTCCAGCAAGGCCACCGGCGGTCGGCCCGCCTCGGCATGTTTGATATACACCCCGTAACCGTTGATGAACCAGGGATGATTGGGAGTGATGGTCACCCCCCCCTGCCAGGCTGTCTCTGCAGTAATAAGCAGGGCCCGGTAGCCGAGCGGCATGCCCCCTCCCAAGGGTGAGAAGATGGCGCCTATCTGTGCCACCTGAACCGCCATACCGTCCGGCAGTTGAAAGCCAGCCCCCTCCGGGATTTCAATAGAACCCTTATAACCCCATAGCGAGCTCTGCAGATGGGCAATGAGAATCAGCAGAAAACCGGCATGAATCAACTGGGGTGGCAGCCAGGCCAGAATGGTGTTCCGGCCGAAACGGTGGAAAAGAGTATCGGCGCTGCAACAGAGGGTGTTCATCGCCAGGATTGCCAGAAGGACAATCGTGAGCCAGAGCCACCAGGTTGTTGCCAGGGAAAACTCGCGCAGCCACACAAAGAGAGGCATCGAATTGAGCGCCGCCGCCACGTCACTAGGCAGTCCGAAAGATCCGGCCGCCATGGCGATACAGACCAGCGCCAGCAGCAGCAGCCCGACTTCAAGAGATATGAGCAGGCCCCAAAGTTTTCTCATTTAAAAGCTGTGTGAGCTTTTCATCAACAGGCTCACCCCCAGATAGGTGTACAGCGTCACAACATATCCCAGAATCCCCAACCAGGCCGATAGAACATCCCAACTGCCCCCTTTCAGTCGCAGATGCAGCAGCAGTGCATAAAATAGCCACAGGATCGAGGTCCAGAGTTCCTTGGGTGTCCATAGCCAGTAGCTACCCCACGCATAGTAGCCCCAGATCCCTCCGGTAACCATCGAGCCCGAGAAAAAGGACCACCCCGCCAGGGCGGTCTTGAACTGGATATCCATCAATGAGCGGTTCCGGAACGCCACCCAGCCTCCCGATACAATCGCGCCGACGCCGAACAGGGCATAGGCAAAAAATGCCAGAACCACATGCAGCTCAAACCACATGGTATCAAGAATGGCCGGCATCGGCATGCTCCTGACCGGAAACGTTAGCGCCACACCGCCAAAAACCCCGGCCATAATGCCGACAGCAGCATTGAACCAGATGGCGCTCCGCAACGGCCGGGAGAATCGGGTCGCCAAACCCATGGCAGCCATGGAGACGGCGAAAAAAGCGATCGTATCGTGCGGCCCTACCAGAGGCAGTCGCCCCAGCGACCACCCCCGCAGCCCGAGGTAGCCGATCCCGGTCGCCAGGCCCAGCGCAAGCAGCCAGCGGCTAAAGGCCCCGAAAAAACAGAGTGCTACAAATGTCAGGAGAAGAGGTTTCATTTATAGGTATTCCTGATGCCGAACCGAATCTGACCGTAAGCGAACATGATTATGCCGCTCTGTGGCAGCGCTATTTCCAGCGCCACGCCATTGCCGAGCGGCATAATCCGAAACTGCAGCATAAGCATGTCCCGCTACGATATCGCTAGCATCTAACTGAATTTACAGACCCGTGATCTCCTTATCCTTCGGATATTCCACAACAATGCCGAAGGTCAGCTCTTTCTTCTCTCCCGCTTGAAGTGCCGTCTTCCAAGTGACTGTGCCGTCGTTTTTGACCTCATCCGGTTTGATGGACGGATCATCCAGCGAAACCTTTATCTCTTCGTCGCCGGTAACCGGCAGCTGGTCACGCAGGGTGATCGTCAGCGGCTCCTTGCGGAAGTTGCCAAGCTCGATGCGATACCGGTAGCTGACCCGGTTTTTACCGAATATTCCTGCTTCCTTCCGCTGTTTCAACTCTTCACGTTTGACCGTAACCTGATCGTCAGTTCCGAAGAACAGGTCAAACTTTTCTCCCGCTGCGATCTTTTTCAGCTCTGAACTGCCGGTGTATGTGTTGCCGGCAAAGGTATTGACCTTGCCCGGCAGGAGAGGGTAGGGGGCGCGATTAACAAGCTCCGATTTGAGGAAGACGTTGGGAGCAAGTTTCGGAAGCGCCATGTATTCGATGCTGACAGGAAACTGTTCTATGGCGACAACCGTGCCGTGCTGTGTGCCGTCGGATGGGATATCAAGCGGCCTGGGGATGTGAAAGGCGATCGAGGAGTGCTCATCGCCTATCTGGGCGGTTACAAAGGAAGCTGGCTCTTCTTCAGCCATTGAAGCGTCGGACTTGAATGTTTCCGGCTGTATCCTGTAAGCCTTCTTTGCCCTGGCAGGAGCCGGGGCAGCCATCATCATCTCCGCCTGCATTCGCGGTTGTGGCCGTAAAAACGATATGCGCCAGGGGCGAAGTTCAGGGGGGGCGCCTCCGGTAGCGGGGCGGGCTGTGGAAAGGGTCAGATCTACATTATTCCAATCCTCTCCGGTTTTCTGGCGCACCATCGCCCGAAAGGTCAACTCCGCTGTTTTTGAGTCCGGGGATAGGCGGACATCATAGGAGGGATGCCAGCCGGCTTGTGGAATAACCGTGGCTAGATCAAGCGTCAGGGTACCTTCGCGGGTTATTTCAAGCATGACCTCTACGCTCTTGGCCTCTTTCCGGCGCGATCCGGTTGATTCATCCCTCTGGCGTCGAAGGGCGTCGATCTTCTCCTTGATGTTATTCTTTTCGACTTCGGTCTCATGCATCGATTCCTCAGCCTTTGTAACTCCCGCGCCTACAAAGCTGGATGCGTCGAGCAGCTCTGCCGAGGTGGGGCGTCCTATCGCCAACTCCTTTGAGATGCGATCTCCCCATGCGACACGGATCGAGTCAAGGAAAGCCTTTTGCGATGACAGACCAGCCTTTTTGGCATCCAGAGCGCCGGAACGCCGTTCCAATCCGTGAATCTCCTCGTCCAGTTCCTTGGCCCGCTTTTCACCGCTCTGTTCAAGAAAGGCTCGTCTGACCTCAAGTCCAACAATAGTCGCCCCGGCAGTTCCTTTGCCTGACACTCGAACGGAATCATCCTGGATCAGGGTTGGTAACCCCTCGAAGGCTATCAGATAACTGCCTGGTTTTAAAGGGAGTGTGATGCTGCGAGTGGTAAGTGCCCGGTCTGCGTAGACGGTTACGGCGGTAATCCGTGAAGGGGACGCTATCCGTTTCAGGTCGGTCGAAAAGGAGAGGGTTGGGATGGTCAGGATAGTCAGGAGAGAAACGAAGCTCAGAATCTTCATGGCGATGCTCCTTACGATAATGAGGGATTATTTGAGACTCATTTTCGAGCTTTTGAAGGGGGTCTCGGGGCGGTTCCAGGTTTTCTGCCTGCGGTGGAAGGCCCGCTTTTTGCTGTTCTGTTGGAGTGGGAGGGATGTCCACTTTTGACGCCATCTTTAGCCGTGACAGGGCGGGAAGTTTTTTCTGATCTGCCCGCCGATGTCGCCCGTTCGCTCTTCAAAACCTCCTTGGCAATAGCCGGCCGGGCACTCTTGAACGAATTTCCGGCTGTGCCAGGCAGCTTGGTCTCCGCTGGTTTTCTTCTGGCATGTGTCGCCTTCACCGGTCGATCCTTCTGCGGTTTTGCAATACTGACAACGATACAGCGATCGATAAGCCATGTGCCGTCGAGGGTCTCGACCACCTCTTTCAGGTCAACGGAAGCCAGCATACGAACATAGCCGCAACGTTTGAACTCCCCGGTTTCCTGGTTAACTATCAGGTGTACCGAAGTAACGGGTCCCATCAGCGAAAAAAGTTTGCGCAGGTCATCTTCTGTGGCCTGTTCTGAAATATGCCCGACGTATAATTCTTTAGCCATAATGGTTTCCTTTATCTGATTATTTCTGCTCCCTGTTTATGGCGAATGGCCCCCAGGTCTGGTCTATCGACATGACCTCCAGAGTGTTCACGTTGACGTGGGAGGGCTGGCTGACAACCCAGCGGACGGTCTCGGCGATATCCTCCCCTCTCAGTGGCTGGGTGCCCTGATAAACTCCGGATGCTTTATTTTCATCCCCCTTAAATCGCACCTTTGAAAATTCCGTTTCGGCCATGCCGGGTTGGATGCAGGTCACGCGAACTTTTGTGCCGAGCAGGTCACATCGCAGGTTGCGGGAAAACTGGGTCACGAAGGCCTTGGTGCCGCCGTAAACGTTCCCCCCCGGATAGGGCCAGGCGCCGGCCGTGGAGCTGATGTTGACAATATGTCCTGAGTTGCGGGCCACCATACCGGGCAGCACGAAGCGGGTGCAGTACATCACCCCCTTGATGTTGGTATCCACCATCGTATCCCAATCGTCCAGATCGACCTGGTGGGCCGGCTCCAGTCCCAGTGCCAGACCGGCGTTGTTAAGCAGCACGTCGATATTGCGAAAGCGATCGGGCAGCGATTCTACCGCGCCGTGCACAGCTTCGCGGTCGCGCACGTCCAGCGGAATGATATGTATCTCGGAGGTGCCGGACAACTCATCCTGCAGTTTCAGGAGTGGATCGATGCGCCGGGCGGTCAGTACCAGCCTGCACCCCTCTGCGGCGAACATGCGGGCGGAGGCCGCACCGAAACCGGACGAAGCGCCGGTGATGAAGATGGTTTTTCCGTTCATGGAGTCTCCCAGGTGTAATAGTCGAAACGAATGAAACCTTGCGGCTATATTCTATGCCAACCGGAATACTTCTTCCAGAAGCCTATCCTGTCCGATCCCTCTCTGTTCGCAGAGTGTCAGCATTTCAGTTGAAACTGGGGCGCAGACAGTCAAAGTTTCGGCATCTTCTCGAACAAGTACTGTCCGGAATGAGTGCAGTGCAAAACCGTCATACTCTGCCACTTCTCCCCCCCCATACCGTTTATCGCCCAACACAGGATGACCGATCAGTTCAAGATGCCGGCGAATCTGATGCATCCTTCCGCTGACCGGGGTGACAGCCAGCAGGGAGCATTTTTCACCGGTCAGTAATATCCGGTAACGGGTCTCGGATTCCTTTTCATCCAGCGGTTCGTTGATGACGCCGCTGCTGTCAGGGGTTCCAGCCACCAATGCCAGGTAGAGCTTGTCAAGACCGGTCTCCTTGACCTGGCGACCGTAGATTCCAGCTGAACTGGAGCTCTTTGCGAGAATCACCGCTCCCGATGTACCGCGATCAAGGCGGTTGACCGGGTAGAGCTTGCAGGGGGTCCCGCGCCACTCCATCCAGAACTGACCGAAATCCACGAGGTTTTCCTCAAGTTCGGCGGTGCGGTGCATTGGTAGTCCGGGGGGCTTGTTGATGACGGTGATCCGGCTGTCCTCAAAGAGTATGTCGAGCGTAGGGGGAGTGGCGGTCAACAGCGCGCTTGCGGTCGAACTTTCCTTAATGGTGACGGTGTCATGCAGCGAGAGCAGAGTGTCGGGAGTGGCAACCTCACCGTTCAGACGCACGGCGCCGTTTTTCATAAGTTTACGGGGATAACCTGAGGGGGCTGTAGGCATAAGGGTGCGCAGAAAGCTTTCCAGCCGTCGGCAATGGTCACGGGGAGTTATTTCATAGCTTAGCATGGCAGGAGATAGTGTGGGTCAGTTCAGGCTGACGCCGCAGTCGAGCATCAGGTTTTTTAAGGAGCGATCGTAGCTCTTTTCACCAGCCGGGGTAAACATGCAGCCGGTCCCCTCGCCCCGTTCGCGGTGGAAGGCGATGCATTGGCAGCAGTTGCCCCGCCGGGAGCAGGAGGAGTATGTGCATTTACAATCTTTTCCGGTTCTGGTGCATGACATGTTAGTCTCCTTGCTACACTACGAGTCGGTCATCCTTGTAGCCTGCATTAACCTCCAGCGCCTCGTTCAGAGAGCGTATGGCTACTTCAAGCTGGCTGTCGTCAGGCTCGCGGGTGGTCAGTCTCTGAAGAGCCAGGCCGGGGGCGATGATCATTTTTACAAGAGGGTGGTTTTCGTTCGCTGCACTCCATTTTAGGAATTCATAGGATATTCCGGCGATCATCGGCAGCAGGATGATGCGCGAACCGGCCTTTAGATAGAATGGCCAGAGCTTGGGTATCAACGAAAAGACTCCGATGCTTACCAGCATGACGATCAGCAGGAAGCTGGTTCCGCAGCGAGGGTGCAGGCGGCTGAAGCGGCGGACGTTCTCTACAATCAGTTCTTCTCCGGCCTCGAAGGCGAAGATGGATTTGTGCTCAGCTCCATGATACTGGAAGACCCGCTGGATATCCTTCATTCTGGAGATGGCCCAGATGTAGAGCAGAAACACTATAACCCTTATAACTCCGTCCACGAGGTTAAAGACGATGTTGTTGTCGCCGATGACCGGGATCATCATCTTGGTCAGATATAGCGGAAACAGGAAGAAGAGGCAGATGCCGAAGGCTAACGCTACCGTCATGGTACCGGCCATGGCCCACGAGGAGAGTTCCCCTCCAGACTCTTTGACCCCCTCTTTTTCCTTTTCCACCTCGGTCATGCTCTCATTGGCCGAGAAATTGAGCGCCTTGATTCCGATGATGAGGGAGGTGAAAAGCGCGACAGCCCCTCGTATGATCGGAAGTTTCACAATCGGAAAACGCTCGGAGAGCGGTACCACAAGTTCTTTCCTGACCACTATCTCGCCATCCGGACGGCGAACCGCGATGGCAACCGAACGGGGCGCCCGCATCATTACCCCTTCTATGACCGCCTGGCCCCCGACATGTATCTTATCCATGTAACCTCTTTTGATGATTCAATTCCCCCCTTGACAGGAGGAGCCGCTAGGGCCTGAAGGGATTTTTTGAATAACTGCGAAATTTCGTTTATTCCAGATTTTTGTAAAACTCACGCACTTCCTGGGTCTGTCCGCAGCAGAACTTGCCTTCCGGACAGGAACCGGATACACAGCCTGGCCCAGCCTCGCGGAATATAACCGGCGCGACCTTCTTTACCAACCGCAGCATCTCGATACTCATCTGACGAATTTCCCACTGGGCCCTCTGACAGCAACGCATTGCAAAAAAATGAAGCAGTTCGCGGGCGTTCATTGTCATAATGATTTTTGTCTCTGTCGCATTTGGCAGAATATAACGGGCATCCTCAGGCGGGATTCCAATCTCGATCAGTTGCGCGTAAGCCTTATGGACGGTCTCGGACATGAAGGCAAATATCTGTCTTGCGTCACTGTTTTCGGCGATGGTGTCCGGCATTATAGAGGTGAAATCTTCCTTGTGAGAGACGTAGCGCTGAGATTGCTGCGAGAATGAAGCTATACGGTGACGGACCAGTTGGTGCGTTGTGACCCGTGAAATTCCTTCGATGCCGAAGGTGAACGAGGCGTGTTCAAGAACCGAATGGTGTCCCAGCGACATGATCTTGTCGAGAAAAACCTCGATATCCGCCGCCTCCAACTTTTCTCTCAGATCATTGATGGATGAGGGGGAATAGCAGAGCCTGGCGGCAAGTGCTATCGTCAGTTCGGGGTTGGGGGTGTGTTCGATCAGAGTAACATTGTTCATAAAGACCTGCTCGATCCATATCCGGAAACAGACGGTTTACTGTTATGAATATGGAACGCTCTGAATTGGATGTAGTATCAGGATCAGGGATTGCTGGAGCAAAAAAAGGGGATTTGCCTCACGACAAAGCCCCTTTGTGTGTCTGCGTGACGGAAGATCAGATCTGGCCGTAACGTTTTTTGAAGCGCTCAACACGGCCAGCGGTGTCAACCAGTTTCTGCTTGCCTGTGAAAAACGGGTGGCATGCCGAACAGATCTCGGTATTGATCTCCTTACGTGTGGACCTTGTTTGGAACGTGTTCCCGCAGAGGCACTTGACGGTTACATCGGAATACAACGGGTGAATACCTTCTTTCATATCTTCCTCCTTACGGTACTATTTATTTGATAGAGTAAATTGGATCAAATCTGAACATCAGTTTATGATCGTAGCGATTTGGGAATTTTTTTGCAACCATTTTCTGTTTTCCGTCCGAAAAGGGTTCTTTTTCGCTCTGGCGGCGTCAATCTTCAGTATTGCTTTGTGACTTCGGCCTTCGGCCTCACCCTGCGGGCGCCAACGCGGTCCAATTTTGCATGCAAAATTGTGCGACGTACTGAAGTACGCCTCCGCGCAATCCTTTCATTTACTTGCCAGAACAAAAAACTCCTCCTTTTCGTATCTAAAACTACCAGCTATTTCGACATTGAATCCAGAAAATTCTGATTGGTCTTGGCTTCAGAGAGCTTGTCCAGCAGGAACTCCATGCTGTCTACCACATTCATCGGGTGAATCACCTTGCGCAGGATCCAGATCCGGTTCAGGGAGACTTTTTCTATCAGCAACTCCTCCTTGCGGGTTCCGGATTTGTTTATGTCAATCGCAGGGAAAGTGCGCTTCTCAACCAGCTTGCGATCAAGGTGCAGTTCCATGTTGCCTGTCCCCTTGAACTCCTCGAAAATTACTTCATCCATCTTGCTGCCGGTGTCTACCAGAGCTGTTGCAATGATGGTCAGCGAACCACCCTCTTCTATATTGCGGGCGGCGCCGAAAAAACGCTTAGGTTTTTGAAGTGCATTGGCGTCCACGCCGCCGGTCAGAATCTTGCCGGAAGGGGGGAGCACGGTGTTGTAGGCCCGTGCAAGCCTTGTTATTGAATCCAGCAGGATGACAACATCTTTTTTGTGTTCGACAAGTCGTTTGGCCTTCTCTATGACCATCTCGGCCACCTGGACATGGCGTGTGGCCGGCTCGTCGAAGGTTGAGGATACAACTTCGCCGTTGACCGAACGCTGCATATCGGTCACTTCCTCCGGGCGCTCGTCGATCAGAAGAACTATCAGATAGACTTCGGGGTGATTGGCGGCTATCGAGTTGGCGATGTTCTGGATCAACATTGTTTTGCCGGTTCGAGGAGGAGCTACTATAAGGCCGCGTTGCCCCATTCCGATCGGCGCTACCAACTCGATCACGCGCATCGGCATATTGTCCGGGGTCGTTTCAAGTTTGAGCTTTTTCAGCGGGTAGAGCGGGGTCAAGTTGTCAAAAAGTATCTTGTCGCGCGCGACTTCCGGTGATTCGTGATTGACCTCCTCCACTTTCAGCAGCGCAAAATAGCGTTCGCCCTCTTTGGGAGGCCTGATCTGGCCTGAAACAGTGTCGCCTGTACGCAGGTTGAAACGCCGGATCTGGCTTGGAGAAACATAAATGTCATCAGGCCCCGGAAGATAGTTGTAATCAGTGGCTCTCAGAAAGCCAAAACCGTCCTGGAGGGTTTCCAGAACACCTTCGCCAAAAATTGAACCGTTCTGCTCTGTCTGGGCATTAAGGATGGCAAAGATCAGATCTTGCTTGCGCAGGCTGGATGCTCCCTCGATGTTTAGCTCACGCGCTATTGCGTTCAGATCACTGATTTTCTTGCCTTTAAGTTCTTGTAAATTCATCTGTTCTCCTGCGCGAAATTTTGCATGAATATAGGGTGTTGTGAACAATTATCAAGTTTATTGTGCCGGAAAGTATTTGCGAAAAAAACCTTTTAACAAGTTAGAAGTTATCCTGTTTATAAGGATTTGAGGATTAGTTGAAGGAACCTGCCTTGGCTGATATATCTCTGATTTTAGAGGACAATATGAATTCATTTATATAGAGGTTCGTACAAAGTAGCTTGCGAAGATATCAAAGGGGTTTCTTTTCGAGTGCCTGGAAACTAACGCGAGGTTATTTGGACGTTACCCTTTATTTCTCAGGGTTGTCAATATAAAAAACATCATACCTCGCCGTTTAATGTAAAAATGCTGATAATTTCTAAGGATCTGCATTCAGCAAGTCATTTATCGCGACTCCTGCCATTGTCAGCCCGAAAATCGATGGGATGTATGAGATGCTCCCCAAAATCATCCGGCGATGCTCACAGCGGAATATCTCTTCTTCCTGATTCGGACAGATGCACTCCGCGCCGCAACCGCTGGATGATGGGGTGAGTTCCCGGTGCTCCTCAGTGGAGTAGACCACCTGCACTCCGCTTTCGATACCGGCCTTTCTCAGCATTTTTCGCATACTGCGGGCCATGCGGCAGTTTCGCGTGGCCGAAATGTCCGACACATGAATCTTGGTCGGATCGAGCTTGTTGGCTGCTCCCATGCTTGATATTACCGGAATTTCGAGCTCGCGGCAGAGTTTGATCAAGGCCGACTTGGAGGTGAAATGGTCGATGGCGTCCAGCACGTAATCCGGTCTGGGTGTGAGGAGTTCAGCGGCATTCTCCTCTCTAAAGAAAGCCCTGACCGGTACAATTTCAGCGGATGGATTGATGTCGCGCAGTCTTGCCGCCATGATCTCAACCTTGGAAAAGCCGACCGTGCTGGTAAGGGCTTGGATCTGGCGGTTGACGTTAGTCAGGCAGATGTCGTCAAAGTCAACCAGCGTGATATGACCGATCCCGGCACGTCCCATGGCTTCGGCGGCATAGCTGCCGACTCCGCCAATGCCGCAGATCACCACCCGTTTACTCCGAAGCAGTTCCAGGCCGCCGGCTCCGATCAGCAGTTCGGTGCGGGAAAATCTATGCAACGTCATGGAAAGGTCTCCCGTGGGTCTTTATGATATGCAACCACCTCGATCACCGCCAGTGTATCCTGCACATTTCGCTGAATCGTGAAGGGTGATGCCGTTTCCGCCGCTCGTTTGCCCATCTCCCTCCGTAGATTCTCGTCCGTCAAGCTATTCAGGCAGTCACTAAAAGAGCTCGTATCCAGCGGATCTTGTACAACAAAAGCATTTTCTCCCGAACTAATCAATTCGGACACACCGTTAAAATGGCTGGTTATGACCGGCAGGCCATGGGCCATCGCTTCCAGCGTGGCATTGCTGAACGGGTCATAGAGAGTCGGAAAAATGAACAGGTCGCACCCCAGATAAAAACGCTCCACATCTCTGCGCGGGCCGGTGAAAACAACCCTCTCGGCGATCCCCAGACGCTTTGCCAATCGGCGGTAACTGCCCGTTCTCCCCTTGCCTACGACGAACAACTTAAACGGCGTCTCCAGACGCGCGGCTGCCGCAATCGCTGTAGCCACCCCTTTGCGGCGGAAGCCAGATCCTACGTACAGGAGCCGCAATTCGTCTCCCAGGGTAAATTCCTGTGCCAATTCAGATCGTTGTCGTTCCCGGGCGGTCTGGTCATGGTTGACCGGTTCGATACCGTTATGAATCAGATGAATGCGTGCAGGATCGACTCCATAGAGCCTTATGATATCCTGTCTGCCGGCCTCTGAATTGGCAATGATCGCCTTGAGCCGGGGATTGGTGAACATCCTCCGCTCAAGCCAGATGTAGGCCAGTTGCACCGGGTTCATCCAAGTCAAGGCTTTGTGCAGGATGCCCCGCCCCAGATTTTTTTGTATCAGCCATTGCCGGTGGCAACCGTCGCCGGCGCGGTAGATATCCTGATAAAGGGTTCTCTCCAGGCTGAAGACGATGTCGGGCCGCTCACGCTGAATGAGTCTGCGGCTGTTGAGCGAGAAGGTCAGAGACTTCAGCCAGCCGGTCAATGTAATTACCGGTACGCGATGGATTGTAATGCCGGTTTCACCCCCCGTATTCCAGGAAGCGGCAAAGATGTGCACCTCGTGCCCCTGCTTACGCAACTCATCGATCAGGCGGGACATGTAGCGTTCCGCGCCGCCGAACGGGGTGTAGCGGTATCTGACCAGTGCGATCTTCATCGGGGCTTCAAGCCCCGCATGATGCAGCTTCGTGAGCAAAGAAGGGTCTTTGAGTTTACTTGAGACAGAGCCTCTCTGTTGACCTCGTACAGATAGGGGTTTTTCCTGATAATCTGCCGCACAAATCTCCGGAAGGCCGCCTTGAACATTATGCCGCAGAGGTAATAGAGCGCCAGATTCGATTTTTTGAACTTGTCCGGGAAAACATCCGTCCGGACGAACCCCGATTTTCTCATGCCGTGCTCGATATAGAAGTAGCTGAGAGGCATGATATGCCCGCAAAGCCTCCCTGCATCCTCATCCTTGAAAGAGAGCGGTTCGAACAGAACGTGAAATCCGTTCAGAAAAAAGGATATCCGGGAAGAGATGTTGAGGATGTTCGGCATCGAAAGCAGGATCGAACCGCCCGGTTTCACTATTCTGAATATCTCGCCGATAAAGGCATAGGGATTCTGAAGATGCTCTACGACCTCGATGGCGTAGACGATATCGAAGCTGTTGTTGTCGAAGGGGAGGCGGTCGATTGCGTTGACCTTTATGCACTCCACCCCTTCATATTCGAAAAACTCCGGAAACAGGTCGCAGGCTACCAGGACGTCACGAGGGTCCAATCCTTTTCCCGCCAGATAGCCCCCCAGTTTTCTCGCCATATAGCCGCGCCCTGCACCGATGTCAAGGATACGTTTGGAACCGATATCCTCTTGCAGAATCAAGTCGAAAATTTTCTGATTGGTTAGCGGATGGGAGGCGGACCTGATAGCGGGGGGATGGTTCGGCATGTCAGCTCTCCCTCTGTCTGCTCTTCTTGGCATAGAACGAAGCGGTGGCGAGCGCCATGGCATCATCGGTATAGTGCCCGACGATATGTTTCCGTGCGGCAAGACCAAGGGTGAGCCGCAAACCGTCATTATTCAGGAGCCGGACAATTTGTTCGGCGAAAGAGGCCGCACTGCCGGGATCGGCCAGAAGTCCCGTAACCCCGTCTCTGACTAGTTCCGGGATGCTGCCGATTGGCGAAGCCACTACGGGTCGCGCCATGGCCATGGCCTGGCTGAGCGACTGGGGGACCCCCTCATTACGGTCTGATGTGAGCACAACCACGTCGGAGAGGGCAAAAATGGCCGGTATGTCCGAGCGATGGCCGGTAAAGACGAAGATGTCGGCAAGAGCTCTCTCTCGCACCAACCGCTCCGTCTGTTCCCGGCAGGGACCGTCTCCCACTACCAGAAACCGGACCGATGGGCATAGCGCGCGAACCTGCACAGCGGCTTCAACCAGCAGGTCATGGCGCTTCATGCTCCGTAGTACCGCCACCATGGTGACCACTCTGCAATCCGGCGGAACTCCCAGCTCTTCAGCCAAGCGGCTGTTTTTCTCAACAGTTTCAGGATTGAAGCGATCCACGTTCACACCGGTCGCAATCGATACGACCCGGTCGGGTGCAACCCTGTTGTGGGAGATCAACTCCTCCCTGATGGCCTCGCCGGTAGTTATGATTCCGTCCGCCAGGCGATGGATAAAGTTGAGCGGGCTGTTGGATACCCGCAATGAGAGGTGTCTGGTCCTGAAAAATCCGGCCCCGGCCAGTTTCGCGGCAATGCCGCCGACCCAGGTGTCCTTGCCGCTGTGGGTGTTGACGATGGTGATATCGTGTTTCCTGATAAGCCGGCGGATATTCATGACCGCCGCCAGATCCCATCCCCCCCGGATGATGACCTCTTCGGCCGGGATACCCTCTCTGCGGGCGGCCGCCAGAATGCCGCTGCCCGGCTGACAGGCGATGATCACAAAATGACCTAGTGCCATCATCTTCCGGCATTCAAGGATGATGCGCTGTTCCTGGCCTCCCCAGCCGGAGGACCATTCAGTATGAAGTATTCGGAATTTCATTTAACCCCTGTCTTCTCTAATAGACCTGTTTTTGCAGAACGACCCAGAAAGTATGGGCGTAGCGGTTGAGATAACACTCCTGTTTTGGATAAAACAGCCTGCGATACAGACGGGTGATAAGAGGTCGCGGCTTTTCCGTAGCAAGCATCTCCAGCAAGGTAAGTTTATCTGGCGCCAATCGGCTCATGATGAAATCCCTGGCCTCGGTGAAACTGAAAAACCATTTGTGGCGATCCTTGGGCCTGTCTGGAGGGAGACCGTACTTGTCGAATGAACCGCGCCCTTTTTCCAATGGACGGCGGGCGTTTGTCCAGTTGTTGGGGAGCGAGAGGATCAGGTAGCGGGAGGAGACCCTTATCAACTCTCCGAAAATATGATGCAGGTTGTCCAAATGTTCCAGCACGTCGGAGCAGACTACGCAGTCGAAACTATTGTCCTCAAAGGGGAGCCGGTCGATCTCTTCAAGATTAATCATCATGTCCGGGGTGCCGCCGAAGTCGATGCCGGTGTACTCCAGTCCCGGTATCAAAGTTTTGAGCAGCGCCCGATCGCACCCGACATCCAGCACCCTGCCTTTGATGTAGCCGCCGAATCGTTCGGCGATGTAGCAGGAACGAGCCTTTCTATTATTGAAATCAATGTAGTCAACCCTCATAACTATGTACCTTTCGAATAGTAATTTTGTCTTCCGGGCTCTTGAGTCCGGTTGCAATATCACTGCATACCTGCAACCAGCTTCTCCCGTTATCCAAGGCATGCGCCAGATTTTCGCAAAACTCGGATTTGGAGCGGAAGTTGTCGTTATAGCTGATGCCTCCGATATGCAGCCAACAATCATCGATGATCTGAACTGAGTGCTGATTTCCTGTTGAAGGGTCATTTACGTTGACAATGCGGCTATCGGCGAATCTAAGTTGTTCCGGATCGTAGTTCTGATATAGAGAGGTCCAGTTGCGCCCCCCCGTATCCAGCCCTCGGGAAAAATCGTACAGAAAATTCATAGCGGCTTTTGAAACAGTTAAGAAATCAAACATACAATATCCGGCCCAGAGATTCCAACTCCATTCGCCGGCTGACCGCTCCCAACCAAAAAAAGGCTGATCGCCAAGCCGTTCCGATAAACCGGTCTTTTTGACAGGTATCATATCATGGTCTATAAACGCGAACAAACGAGGCTTTATGAAACGAACTACGTTGTAAAATATCCAGGTCATGGCCATACCATGGGACCGATTAACATGTCGAGTCCGGTTATACGGCAGAGCTAGATAAGGAGTTTGATGCTTTCGACAAACCTGCTCAATATCTGTTCTCGCGGCGGCTCGCCGCGAGTTGTCAAAAACCAGCACTGTAGTGTCGGTCAGGTTGCGTGCCGACATTCGCAAAAGCCAGTCCAACGCCCATGGTTGCTCGAACGCAACAACCAGGGCAATGTTCTGGTTGTTGAAGCGCTCACTCTCCTTTAAAAAGAGATCCAGGCCATTTGGCCTCCGTTTTTTGTAGAGCGCAAGCAACAGATCGTTTCGTGCCTGTTTAAAAGCAAACTGAAGAGGCAATAACCGCAACCATTCGCCAGCAGAGAAATCTTTGAGGTCACGCATGCATTTCTATCTCCGCTCAGCAGTGTCCGGCTTGGTCTTTGCCTTAAGCCTCCCCTCCCTTGACGGACCCAGAGGGCCTAAAGGAGGGGATTGAGGGGTGGGTGAAGCTGCCGTCAGCATCAAATTTGGCAAATTCCCCCACCCCCTAACCCCCTCCCGCAAGGGGAGGGGGGGACTTTCAGGCAACTGCAAAAACCTAACCGGACATCACTGATCTCCACTGTAATAATAAGGTTCAAATCGGGTCAATTGGGCGCCAGGCCGGTCAGAAAATCATCGACCACACTCTCAAGCAGTCCGATAGGGAAATCCAGGCAATCGCTTATTTTGCTCCCTCTGCATCCGTCGCGTCCACACGGAACACAAGGTGCGTCCGATTGAAGAACCGTGTGCCTCCCCCCCCGCTGCACGCCAGGGGCAGGTCCGTAAGGATTCTGTTCCATAAGGTTGTCCCATGGGCCCCATATCTGAGGCATGGATGGACCGAAAACTCCGAGTACCGGTATATCAAGGGCCGCAGCAATATGCATCGGGGCTGAATCAACCCCGGCAAAGAATCGGGACATGGATGTGATTGCACCAAGTTCCTTGATTTTAAGATCGGAAAAATGAGGAGTCATCTCATTGGAGATTTGCCTCCGGAGTTCTGCAATATAGCGGAGTTCCTTTTCCTCAGGCGAAGATGTGATCAGGCATGGAAGTCCGGAACGCTCTGCCAGCAGTTCGAGCAACCTGGCTGCAGTTGCCGGAGGCATGGTTTTGAACATCCAGCGTGAGGTACAGTGAGCCTGAAAGAAATGTCCCGGCTCGAGTCCCACGGTTGAGAGTCGCGCCCGTGCCGCCTCTGCGTCTGCGGAGTCTAACGGGAACGATACCCGTGTAGTCACCGGCTGGATTCCGAGAACCTTAAGGAACTCCAGGTTCTGCTCGACGGCGTGCAGTCCGGGCATCAGGCGGGGTACGATGTGGGTGTAGATCCTGTTCTTCCCAGCCATTCCCTTTCCCAAAGAGTCGATTCCTATCCGCCAACGCGCGCCGCTGACAAGAGCGGCGATAGCCCCCCTGTCACCTTCAGTAAGGTTCATGACCAGATCGAATCGGCAGTTGCGTAAAGTTGCCAGAAGGGATAATTCACCTTGCACTCTCTTCCGGAGAGTGCCCTTCTTGAGACTGCGGTCATAGATGTAGAGCTGGTCAATATCCGGATTCCCGAGGAGCGTCTCTTCCGTACCTGAATTAACCATCCCGCTGATCCTGGCGCGGGGGAACGCCAGGCGGAGGTTCGCAAACAGCGCACTGCTCAGCAGAACATCCCCGATATTGCGCATTTTGATGACCAGTATGTTTTCCGGATCAGTTTTGATGCGCATTCTGTCTCAACTCGATGAGTTTTGCGTATTTGCAGAAGGTATACTGGGTATAGAGTATCGAAAGGACGAGGCCTGGAATACCATCAAGAAAACCCTTCCGGATGATATACATCTTGATGAATGTCGCCAAAGGTCTGAAGAGCAGGGAGATCGCGCCGACGCTCTTACCGATGCTGAACATCTCCTGGGCCGCGAGTGTAGAATACCGCTCGTTCCGGCTAAGGAAATCCGAGATGTCTGAATAGGTGAAGTGGAGCAGATTGCCGGCAACTGTTGCAACCCTGCCATCATGCTCCAGCGATTCGTGCACAAGCCGCTCGTTGAATCGGCAGATACGCCGGTCGTACAGCCGTGGGGTGTAATTCGGATACCAGCCGCAGTGTCTGATCCATATATCTCCGAAGTAGTTCTCTCGCGCCATTTTTGCCGCAGAAAATGAGCCGTAATCGGCATGTTCGATGGAGTTTCGCAACTGCTCGGAGACCCTTTCGTCGGCATCCAGGTTGAGTATCCAGTCATGGGAGGCCAATTCGGCCGCATGGTTCTTTTGACCTCCATAACCGAGCCATTGCTGGTGAACAAAGCGTACCTTCGGATAGCTTCGGCAGATATCGGCGGTTCTGTCGCTGCTCCCTGAGTCAACCACTATGATTTCGTCCACGAAATCGAGGCTGGAGAGGCAGGCGGCGATGTTTTTCTCCTCGTTCAGGGTGATGACGGTTGCGGAAATTTTCATCGATCCGGCTCTCATACGGCGATCCTCTCCATCAGGTTGCTTGCCGCTTCGACAACATCCGTCGCGCTGACCGCTGTCATGCAGCGGTGGTCTGTAGGACACTCTCTCAATTTGCAGGGAGCGCAGTCGGTTTCCTTACGGACGATAACCGCCCTGTCTGTGTAGGGAGAAGTGGTAGCATGATCGGTCGAGCCGAATATGGCCGCCAACGGGACACCGAAGGCTGCGGCGATATGCATCGGTCCGGAGTCGTTTGTGACAAAGAAATTGAAGCGTTTGATCAGCGCCATCAACTCACGTACGGTAGTTTTTCCTGAAAGGTTCAGAACAGTCACTTCCATCCGTTTCTCGATATCCGAAGTGATCTCCATCTCCCCGGAACCGCCAAGAATAACGACTTTTGCCGACCATAAAGATGCAAGCCTGTCGGCAACTTCGGCAAATCTTTCGGGGTACCACCGCTTGGCGGAACCGTAGGTTGCTCCAGGATTGATGCCGATTACGAAGTCATCCTGCTGTATCCCCTGTTCGGCCAGCAGCATTGAAGCTCTCTCCTCTTCTTCAGTTGAGAGGCATAGATAGGGCTCGGTTATGCTCCCCGAAATTCCGAAGTGCCGTATAAGCTTCAGGTACTGTTCGACTTCGTGACAGACGGCTCCGTGTTTGGCGGGGTGATAGCGGTTAGTCAGTGTGAAGGCGCGGCCATCGCTGCTCTTACCGACGCTGACCGGTATGCCTGCCAGAAATGGGACCAGAGCGGAGTCGAAGGAATTCGGCAGTATTATGGCCGCGTCGAAGGAGTGTTTTCTCAACTCTCTCGCAAGCCTTAGCCTGCCGACGATCCCCTTATGCATGCCATGGCGATCAAAAGTAATCACCCTGTCGACCCATGGGTGATGGTAAAAAACCTGTGAAACCGGAGGATTGGCAAGAAGGATGATCTCTGCCTGCGGAAAAAACTGACGGATAACGCCAATAGCCGGAGTGGTCATGACAGCATCGCCGATCCAGTTTACTGCACGAATCAGGATTCTATGGGGAGTGTCGGGATTAAGGCGTTTCACGGCTCTTTATTCCCGATCACCCGAGTATCGGCAGATATGGCCTCATCTGTCAGCAGGAGCGGTATGTTCTCTCTGACAGGGTATTTTAATCCACAGGAACGGCAGAGCAAAAAAGCGGCTGCCTCAATCGGTTCGAGCTCCCCTTTGCAGATCGGGCAGGCAAGTATATTAAACAAGGCGTTTGAGATCATGGCCCCCACAGGTCCAAAAAAATATTCCGCATCGTGCCACAAACCGCATTATTTTTGAAGCAAATTGCGATATTGTCCCAGAATCATGTTGACGTCAGTTTATCTTGGATGATACTTTCAAAACCGGTCAACCGCCCTGTTGTAAAATAAATACTCCATATTATCAGTAACTTGCCATAACGCCCGAGTGACATGAAGCAGACCCCATCTTTTCCGCCCGACATCGATATATCCGCACGTACTGACGGTTACGCCCGGTTCACGTTTGAAGGACGATGCGTAGTAGCCCGTGAATGGGCGGTTCCGGCGATCCGGGAAGCGCTCAATAACGGTACTCTCCATGAATGGGCCGCCGGACGGAAAGAACGCGATCTTATGTATGGCCGTGGCATCAGCTACGGGGTCGTCTTGGCTGCAGGAGCAGAAATGGAACTCTCGACCCCTGTTGTTGTCAGGAGAAATCGGCACGGCGGACTGCTCCGCTTTTTAACCGGGGAATATTTCCTGATGCCGACCCGCGCCCCGCTTGAACTGTCGGCCTCGTTACGCCTCGCGGCAGCGGGTGTTCCGACGCCGGAACTGGTTGCGTACGCCATCTATCCCGCTTTAGGCGTCTTTGCAAGGAGCGATGTGATGACGCGCCGCTTGCCGGAGGGGGCCGATTTCCCCGCGGCATGGAGCAAAGCTTCTAAAACAGACCGTGAATTAATGCTGGCGGCAGTGGCCGGTTTACTAAAATCCCTTGCGGGCGCCGGAGCATGGCATGCCGATCTGAATCTCAAGAATATCTACATTGCCGGTACCCCGGAACAGTTAAATCAACAGTTAAAAACAGGTCCCCTCCCCCCTTGCGAGGGAGGGTTAGGGTGCGGGGGAAGTTGCCACGAAGATGCCAAATTGTTGCTTCACCCACCCCCAGACCCCCTCCCGTCAAGGGAGGGGGAATATACAATGGATAAAGTGTTACAGCGTACTAGCTCTTCTGCCGAGATAACCGCTTACCTGCTTGACGTGGACCGGGTGACATTTCCAGGGAGCAATGACGTAGCGGCCCGTAATTTCAATCGACTGGCCCGTTCGGTTCGCAAATGGCGCGAACGATGGGGGCTTGATTTCGGCGAGGAAACGCTTGCTAGGTTAAAGTCGCTTGCAGTGGAGAATCCCTGATGCGTGTTGCCGCCGACCGTGTCTGCATAGTCATGATGAGCGCAGTGGGTGATACTGTGCATGTCCTGCCGGTACTTCATGCACTAAAACGTGCAAACCCGAACATGCTGGTAACATGGATACTGCAGCCGGGGCCGGCCATGCTGGTGCGCGGACATCGGATGGTCGATGAGATCATACTTTTCGACCGGACCAGGGGGATTCGCGGTTTCCTCGAAGTTAGAGAACAGTTGCGAAGCCGGGAGTTTGATCTTCTCCTCGATCTGCAGGTCTACTTTAAAGCGAATATTGTAACTTCATTCATCAATTCCAGGGTAAAGCTCGGCTTTGATTTTGCCAGAGCCCGGGATCTAAACTGGCTGTTCACAACGCACCGGATTCCCCCCCATGCCATGCAGCATGTGCAGGACCAGTACCTCGAATTCTGCGACTGGCTCGGAGCCCCAGCAGAGCCGGTAGCCTGGAAACTGGGACCCTGGAATGACGAGGAACATGCCTGGCAGAGGGAGTTTTACTCTCGCATCGACCGTCCGGCTGTACCGATTGTGGTGGCAACGAGCAAGCGCCATAAAAACTGGTTTCCAGAGAGGTGGGCTGAGCTCTGCGATGCTCTCTACTCGGATTTCGGGTTGCAGCCGGTTCTGGTAGGGGGGCGCTCGCCGGTTGAAGTCGAGTGCGAGCGGATAATCATGGAGCGGGCGAAACATCCCCCTTTGAGCGCCTTGGGGAATGGGGGGCTGCGCGGTCTGGTGGGAATTCTTGATGGGGCGGCGTTGGTCATATCGCTTGACACTGGTCCGCTCCATATCACGGTGGCGCTTGATCGCCCGGTTATTTCGCTGATGGGGTATTCCAATCCGAAGCGGGTCGGCCCTTATCGTAAATTCGGCGATCTGATGATCGATGCGTATGGTGAGCCGGGCGAGGATTATCCGATCTCGATGGAAAATCGTGTCGATCGGATGCAGCGGATATCGGTGCGCGATGTAGTTGAAAAAGTTCAGTTGTGGAAGGCAGGCAGACACCTTACCACCCCTAGCCCCTCCTACCAGAAGTAGGCGCTTCTAAGCGAAACAGGAGGGGGAATTATTACAAGCTCCCCTCCTTACAAAGGAGGGGTTGGGGGTGGTTGGGTTTGTTGAAGCAGACCAGTCAGCAACCCTTTCAGAAGTTCCGGATTATCAATCGTCAGCTCCAACCGGGCTAGCAGTGTCTTTGCAGCCAGCTCCCGCGAAATATCCTTCAGTTTCACCCCGTCCTTTTCGGTTGTGACCAATAAGTCGGCTCCGCTTTTCCGCATTGCATCAGCTATTTCATCAAACCTTTCCCGGTTGTAGACGACATGATCCGGGAAGCGGAGGCAGCTCACCAGATTAAGCCCTTGAGAGCGAAGCCCTTCAAAAAATGAGTCAGGATCGGCAATGCCGGCAAACGCGAGCAGTTTTTTGTCTCTACAGCTGGCAATAGGAACAGGCGCGCCGCCACCCAAAGGGAGAAGATCGACGATTGCGTGGCAGGATAAACATCCGGGAATACCCTGGGTGCCCGAGGATATTTGGGCTCCAAGAGGAGAGCGTGTAAAAATCACAAAGTCCGCCCTGCGTGCTGCGACCGAATTCTCACGCAGTAATCCGGCCGGCAGAGTCAGGTTGTTGCCGAACGGCCTTGAGAAGTCCAGCAGCAGAATGTTCAGGTCGCGATGCAGCCGCAAATGCTGGAATCCGTCGTCCAGCAGGAAAACGTCCGGCGCAAGCTGCTGCATGGCCAATTGACCTGCTGCATACCGGTCCGTTCCGATCACCACCATAACTCCCGGCACGGTCGATGCCAGCAGATACGGCTCATCCCCGCACTCCCCGGCGCTCATCATAATCGTGGCGCCGTCACTCACAATAGAGGTATGTCCTTCCAGCGATCCGCCATAACCGCGTGAAAGTACGGCCACCTTGTACCCCTGTTCCAGAAGAAACCGTGCAATGTAAGCGGTTACCGGCGTTTTCCCGGTCCCCCCCACTGTTATATTACCTACAGATATCACCGGGCGGGGGAGGCGGTGTGTTTTAAATATGCCGCTTAGATACAGTCCTGCCCGCAGTTGCAGTACCAGCGAATACAACCACGCCAACGGCGTCAGGAACAGCAGTGCCAGATTGTCGGCCAGGGAGGTGCGTTTGCCTGAGGCAAGCTCCCTCCAGTATGTATGGTACGATACGTTCATAGATATCCGGTTATGTCAGGGCTTGCTGAATGTTCAACGTGATAGCGGATGGGCTGCGAAGTCAGCTCTAACCGCGTATTATGCCATTTTTATCGTGGAAAAGGTCGAAGCGATCCATTGTTCTGGAGGCGTAGGCTCAGACTGGCAATAGCATTTCAGATTTTGAAGTAACACGTGTGATTCAGCGGTTGCTAGACCTGAAATACTCGTGATTTGGTTGGACAAAGGTAAATCTGCTGAAATCCAGTCAATACAGTTGCTATGCTCACCACCTAGATATACTCCTTCTGGCACACCAAGACTCAATAACTTATGATCTATTATCAGGACCGCTCCACGTTGTTTGCCCGATAGTTTATGTGCCCTTGGGAAAATAGGGGCACTTTCCGTGTTTCCCGGTGCCGCATTACTGCTGTGGCAGGCGAAGATGCACGACCTGCCCCTTCCTCCCCAAATTTCCCAATGACTTGCCAAGAAAGGTAATGTTGACACCGGCGGCATTCCCCACATCAATGACAAAAAACTCCCGAGCGTTGCGGCTCAATTTATCCCCCCTCTTCAAGGTGATCTGGTAGGGAGGATTTTGGTCTTCGGTTATATTAAGCCAGG
>JAQTRC010000186.1 GCA_028712665.1 Desulfuromonadaceae bacterium | reverse complement strand
CCGGCAGCGTCGTGCAGTTGACCGTTATCAACGGCCTCCCCTTGCGGGTACTGCTGCTGTGGATGGCGCGCGCCACCACCCCCTTGCCGGTGCCGGTTTCGCCAAGGAGAAGAACGGTCGCATTCATGGGTGATACCTGCTTGACCTTGGAAAATACAATCGAGAGAACATTGCTTTGACCGATTAGTTCGCCGAAGTTGTACCGCTGGTCAACCTCCTCCTGCAGGTAGATGTTCTCGGCCTGGAGCCGGTCTTTCAACTGCTTTATTTCAGCATAAGCAACCTGGAGTGAATCTTCTGCCATTCTACGGATATATTCATCTTTCTGTTTGAGCTGCTCACGGAGGCTTATTTTATCGAGGCATTGATCTAATGCCGTAGTGAACTTACTCATATTGACCGGTTTCAGCACGTAATTGTTGATACCGATGTCTATCGCTTCCATAATGTAGTTTGACTCGTCGTAGGCGGAGAGGATGATAATGTGAGTATCTTTGTTCTGCTCTTTGATCTTCTTTGCCATCTGGATTCCATCAATGACAGGCATACGAACGTCGGTTACAACAATATCAGGACAATTTTTGGTATAGAGATCGAGTCCCTCTTGGCCATTTTGCGCGAGAAGGAGTCTAATCCGGGGGTATTTCACCCCCATGATCTTAATAACAGGTTCTTGCGTTTCATGGTCGTCTTCAACGTAGAGGAGCGTTATTGCGGGTTTTCCATCAGTTGAAATTTTCATTGCATTCCTTTCTCACACCACCTGGAACTGGAATAAGGTACTGCTTCGGCATTGAATCTAAATCACACTTCGATCCTGAATTCCGCCCCTTCGGGGGTATTCCGCACCTTCAAACAGCCGTTCATGTTCTTCTCTATGATGGTTTTCGACATGAACAGCCCCACTCCCGTTCCCTTGTCAGGCCCCTTGGTGGTAAAATACGGCTCGAAGATCTTGTCCATGACCTCTTCCGGTATGCCGCCGGCATTGTCGGCAATAATCACCACGGCCTTTTCCTCTTCCTTGCAGATGGTTATCGTGACTTTTGCGCCATTGGGACGCTTTTCCAGTAACGCATCCCTCGCATTCGTCATAATGTTGAGCAGGACTTGGGAATATTCGTTCGGAAACCCGGTGAGAGTTGGATTGTCGCTGACTCGAAGATCAATCCTGATCTGTTGATTTTTGAAACTGTCTTCAACAAGAGTTATGGTTTTCGCAACTACGTCCTGTATCTTGAAAACAACCTGTTTTTTGTCCGGTTTGAAAAAATTCCTGAAGTCATCGATGGTTTGAGACATGTGATTGATCGAACCCATAGATTTGTTCACGCAACTGTCCAGTTCCTCCTTGCTTAATGAGCCAGTGTCGTAAAACAGCTGAATCTGCTGAACCAATAGCGCCAGGACATTCAGCGGCTGACGCCACTGGTGGGCGATATTGTTGATCATCTCCCCCATGGCCGCCAGGCGGCTCTGCTGCAGGAGCATCTTTTCATTATCCCGCATCGCCTCAACTGCCCGCAGACGTTCAAGGGTCTCCTCCCGCAGGGCCTGTTCCACCATCTGGCGGCGCGCCTCCCGCGCCATGTTATCTAGTGCAAAGGAAACGTCAGCCCCCATCTGCACGAGCAGTTCCTCTTGCTGCCGGTCGAAGAAATCCTTTTCCCCCGCGTACAGTGAGAGTGCGCCGATGACACGCCCCTCCTCCTTCAAGGCAACTGAGGCCGAGGCCTTGATGCCATGGGTACGTCCTCTTTCATGCCAGGGTCGGGTGCATGGGTCGTTCAGAAAATCGTTGCAGATGTAGTATGTGCCTTCCCGGATAGATATGGCGGTCGGCCCGGTCTCAACCGGCTCTTCATTGGCCGAAATATGGATGTCCTCCAGGTAGCAGATCGCGCCATAGGCCGCAACGCTCTTCACCCGGGTGCTCTCCTCCTTGTCCACCAATCCCACCCATGAGAGGAGAAAGCCCCCCTGTTCCACAGCAATTCGGCAGAAATCGCTAAAAAGTGAGTCACGGTCACTGGCGCGCACGATGGCCTGGTTGATCTCGCCCAGCACGGCGTAGAGCCGGTTCAGCCGCAAGAGGTTTGTTTCTGCCCTTTCCCGGACGGACATTTCTCTCAGCAGGGTCTCCACGGTCTCTGCCAGCTCCACCGTACGTTCGGCAACCCGTTGTTCCAGCTCGTCGTGGGCACTGCGCAACGCTTCCTGCGTTTTCAGCAGATGGTCGATATTTAGAGCCGTGCCGAACCAGCGGACAATCTCCCCGGCCGCATTGCGAATCGGGCGGCCGCGCACCTTGAACCATTCATACACACCGTCATGGCGCCGGACCCGGTACTCGAGGTCGTAAGGGGCGCGCTCCTGAACCGCCGCAAACCAGGCGGCATAAGCTCGTGGCCGGTCATCCGGGTGCAACAGCCTGTTCCAGCCGTCGCCGATATGTTCACTCATCGGCACACCGGTAAAATCGACCCACTGCTGGCTCTGGTAATCACAATAGCCGTCAGGCCTCGTGGTAAACACCATGCCGGGAATAGATTCGAGAGTTTGCCGGTAAAACAGTTCGCTCTCACTCAACGAAGTCGTTAAAGCGTCCCGTTCAGTCAATGACCTGGCCAGTTTGATGTTGCCGTAACTCAATTTTGATATAATCGCGGCAAACTTTGTTAAAAAATCCATGCCGGTGGCAAGGAACTCCCTGCTCAGATGTGGAACACACTCAAGAGCAGCGATGTATTCATCCTCTTTGAAGCCGTATCGCTCTGCCTGTGATTTGAAAAGTTCGTAGTCCAGCGGCTCATCGTCAAAGAAGAATTGCCCCGAGAAGAGGTTGCCTACGTGCACGTCACCCACCATGATCGGTGTGGCCACATCCCACATGTTGTTCTTGCACTTATAGAGTTTGAACTCTCCCGGCGGAATGTCCGTGGTCAGTTTCAGATCACTTTCAAGGCAGTTTCTGCTCGCGACGGGATGAGTCCGGTGAAATTTTGTGCAGATGTCCTGCCATCCTTTGCCGACCAGCACTTTGCCTTTGAGGTCGAGAATCGCCATGGGCATTGGGGCAAGCTTATAGAAGTCGTCCATAAGAGCCTGGATCGCCGGGACATCGATGATGTCGGCCAGTTCCAGGTTTCCGATCTCTCCCTCTGGGGAAAGAATGCTCTCAAGTT
>JAQTRC010000009.1:49639-54934 GCA_028712665.1 Desulfuromonadaceae bacterium | reverse complement strand
TGTATGGCGACCTGCTCTGCAGGATAGTTTCGCAGGCGCCGGATTTATTGGCGATGGCGGTAAAATGTCATCCAAGGAGGGTTTCGGAAGTAATCGGACAGGCAAAGGCAAATTTGCAACGGTTGCGGCTGCACGGGAGAAATGTTGATGTTGTTGCCGATAATGGGCTTCTCGAAGAGGAATTGCTTGTTGAAGCTTGTGCTTGGAGACACTCAAATCAACACCTACAAACAAGTCCCCTCCCCCCTTGCGGGGGAGGGGTAGGGTGGGGGGGAAATTGCCATGAAGATGCCAAGTTATTGCTTCACCCACCCCCTGACCCCCTCCCGTCAAGGGAGGGGGAAGGACTTTTGCAAGAGACTCACATAATAAAAGGTAATATTCTTACCGATCTTCACTACTCTATTCACGAGGTGTAATTAATGCGTAAAGAATCCCTGAAATTTCTTGAGAAACTTCTCGATGCTCCCAGTCCGTCAGGCTATGAACAGCCCGCCCAGCGGGTTTTTCGCGAATACGTAGCCTCTTTTTGTGACGAGCTTACTACCGATGTGATGGGAAATGTCTTCGGTCGAATCTGCGGCAAGGGAAAGAACCCGCCCAGAGTCATGATTGTCGGCCATACGGACGAGATCGGACTGCAGGTCAAATATATCGATGACAAGGGATTTTTGTACTTTGCCGCAGTAGGTGGCGTTGACGCGCATCTGACCCCCGGCAAGCGTGTTAACGTCCATACTTCAAACGGACCTTTAGCTGGAGTGATCGGCAAGAAACCGATCCATCTTATGGACAACAAGGACCGCGAAACCGTGGTCAAGCTGGAGTCGCAGTACATCGACATCGGAGCGAAAGACAAGAAAGAGGCCGAAAAGCTTGTAAGGGTAGGGGATGCAGTGACTTTCGGAAGTGAATTCATCCGTCTGCATGGCGACAGGGTTGCCTCGCGCGGTTTTGACGACAAGGCCGGCTGCTTTGTGGTGGCCGAAGTTTTGCGTCTGGTGGCCGCCTCCGGTAAAAAGCTTACAGTTGACCTGTACGGGGTTTCTTCTGTCCAGGAAGAGATCGGGCTCCGGGGCGGCACCACAAGCTGCTACACGGTCAATCCGGATGTTGGTATCTGCGTAGAGGTCGATTTTGCTACAGATCAGCCGGATGTCGAGAAGAAACATAACGGCGAGGTCGCTTTGGGCAAGGGGCCGATTCTGGCCCGTGGCGCCAACATCAATCCGCACCTCTTTGAACTGTTGTCGAAAACGGCTTCGAGTGAAAAGATTGCGATCCAGCACACCGCCACTCCACGCGCCACCGGTACGGATGCCAACGTTATGCAGATCTCGCGCGGCGGAGTTGCGACGGCGCTGGTAAAGATACCACTTCGTTATATGCATACTCCGGTCGAAACCGTTTCTCTTGCCGACCTGGAGGATGCCGCCAGGTTGATAGTTGCGGCGCTCGGGCGGATTGCTTCAAAGGACGAGTTTGTGCCGAAGTAGGTTTTGCAGATAGGGATGCAAATGAGCTTGCATAAAATTTGGTTAATAGAACACATTATAAATCATTATAACTGTTTGACTTTAAGGATTATTGCATGCTGCTTTTAAAAATTCCTGAAGGCCTTCGAATGACCGCAGACCGCAGACCCACATACCACATACCACATACCACATACCGCAGGTAAGCAACAGCATAATTTCTTTTTTCTTCCGGCCCGCCAGGCATTCATTGCCTCGCGGTTTTTTTTTGTTCAATAAGCAGGCCGCTTCCCGGTGAGTATTGGAGCGCGGTCTTTTTTTTGTGCCGATTGCTGTTAATTTTAGTGACAGGAGGATTGGTTATGAAGCTGAGGCTCGGAAGAATTCTGATTTTTTGCGTGTATCTCGTACAAGTCTGTTTGCTCGCCGCCTGCGGAAGTGGCGGCGGAGGGAGTGGCAGCAGCTCAACTGGACCGATTACCACCACAACAAGCACAACCACTTTGCCGACCACCACTATCACCACGACATCTTCAACGACTACAACGACTACAACGACTACGGTGGCTTCAACCACAACGACAACGCTTCCTCCGGCAACCGGGTCAATATCACTTCCCAAAACCGGCCAGACCACCAGCTATGTCGCCGGTGACGACGGAGCGTTGCAGAAAGGTTCGGCTTGGCCTAATCCGCGCTTTACCGACAACAGCGACGGCACTGTGACAGACAACCTTACCGGGCTGATCTGGCTGAAAAGAGCCGACTGCTTCATCACGCAGACGTGGAGTGCAGCTCTGACAAGCGCCAATACCCTGGCCAGCGGCGCCTGCGGCCTCAGTGACGGCTCCACCGCTGGCCATTGGCGGCTGCCGAACATAACTGAACTGGAAAGCCTTGTGGATGCCGAGCGGAGCAACCCCGCCCTCCCCGCCGGCCATCCGTTTACGTCCGTCCAGTCCGATGGCTATGGCTATTGGTCTGCCAGTGCCTATGCCTACAATACCTTTAACGCCTGGTACGTCGACATGAGCAGTGGCCACGTGTACTACTACGCTAGGACCTACTACTACAACTATGTTTGGCCCGTGCGCTCGGGACAGTAGGTTATTTGGGGATTTGACCCTCCAACCACCCCGACAACTGCCCGATCAACCACCCGCCCCTGCCGGCATCCGTCGCGCGGAGGTTTTTTATTTCTTGCCTGTTTGATCATTGACATACGATTGGTGATGTATATATTATACATCATAGGAGGTGATAATCATGGCGACAACATTAAAGCGTACGCAGATGTATTTCCCTGAAGATATGCTTCAACAGGTTAGACGGCTTGCGGACAGCGAACATACTACAATTGCCGAGGTTGTAAGGAATGCGGTCGGTGAGTTTATTGACAAGCAAAAGAATAAACAGATCGACTGGGACAATGATCCGCTTTGGGATGTTGTAGGGCAGGCTGAGGGTTCCGGCAAAAGTGATGTTTCCGTCAATCACGATGCCTATCTCTACGGTGGCAAGCAATGAAGCTGTTTGTTGATACTTCTGCCTGGTATGCATTGAATGATCGTGACGATCAGTTTCGTGAAAAGGCTCTGGAAAAACTGGCGAGAATAAAATCAGAACGGTTGGAGTTGATAACTTCGGACTATATTTTCGACGAAAGTGTTACCCTTATCAGCACACGCATAGGCCACCATGCGGCGGTTGCATTTGGTGACGCAATGCTGAAAAGCAACTTGGCAACCATGGTGACAATCAGTGATGATTTGCGTCGGACGGCGTTTGATCTGTTCAGAAAATATGCTGACAAAGATCTGAGCTTTACTGATTGTACAAGCTTTGCCCTGATGAAACGACACAAGCTGAATACGGCATTTACCTTTGATGCCCATTTTCAACAGGTAGGTTTCGAGATCTGGTAAACCATGCAGATGAGGACGGGGAGTTCGGGGGACATCCATGATACAAAACTTCACCCACCTCATTACTTGAGGAGATGAAAATATGAGCGCGTTGACACTTCGTTTGCCGTATGAAAAATACCAGAGGCTTAAAGATATGGCGCACCAGCCAGGCCAGAGCGTAAATCGTCTGCTGGATGAAGTGACAACCCTTATTCTAGCTGAGTTTGATGCAGAAACTCGCTTCATGCTCCGCGCCAAAAGAGGCTTGAACAAGAAAGAGCGGGGTCTTGAATTGCTGACAAAGGCTGCTACTCGCACCTGACCATTTCCCCTTGACTTGCCTGATGCACTGTACTAACTTCAATAAAATTATCATCCTCCAGGAGCTATTGTATGCCCTACGACAAAATGACCGAAGGTCTGACTTTTGATGATGTCCTGCTTGTCCCTGCTCATTCCCTGATTCTGCCCCGTGACGTAAATCTTTCCACGCGAATTTCCCGCAACATCAACCTGAACATACCGTTGGTCAGTGCAGCCATGGATACCGTCACAGAGGCGCGCACCGCCATCTGCATGGCTCGCGAGGGGGGGCTTGGCATCATCCACAAGAACCTTTCGATCGAGGCTCAGGCCTATGAGGTGGACAAGGTAAAGAAGAGCGAGTCCGGCATGATCGTTGACCCGATCACGATGCGTCCAACGCAGAAAATAAGTGAAGCGCTCGATATCATGCAGCGATATCGCATCTCCGGCGTGCCGGTCACCAAGGCGAACGGCAAGCTGGTGGGTATTCTGACCAATCGTGATCTCCGTTTCGAGACCGATTTTGACCTGCCGATCTCGGCCCGTATGACAAAGCGCAATCTTGTGACTGTGGAAGTGGGGACGACACTGGAGCAGGCAAAGGAGATACTCAAACATACCAGGGTGGAGAAATTGCTGGTTGTAGATGACGACCGTTTTTTGAAGGGACTCATCACCATCAAGGACATCGAGAAGGTCAAAAAATTTCCCAACGCCTGCAAAGACAGCCTGGGGCGTCTGCGGGTCGGCGCTGCAGTCGGCCCGATGGCCGAAATGGAAGCCCGCATGGAGGCGCTTATCAAGGCTGGTGTGGACGTGATCGTAATTGATACGGCTCACGGCCATTCGCAAGGGGTGATCGAAGCGGTTCAGCGCGCTAAATCCACCTTCCCTGGAGTTGAGATCATAGCTGGAAATATTGCCACCGCCGAGGCGGCCGAGGCATTGATCAAGGCTGGCGCCGACGGAATAAAAGTCGGAATCGGGCCCGGTTCCATCTGTACGACCCGGGTCGTGGCAGGTGTCGGAGTTCCGCAGATTACGGCCATTCATGAATGTGCCCGCATGGCTCACGGGCACGGCGTACCGGTTATCGCTGATGGGGGGATAAAATATTCCGGCGACCTGCCCAAGGCAGTTTCGGCGGGCGCCGATTGCATCATGATCGGATCACTTTTTGCCGGTACCGAGGAGTCACCCGGTGATACGGTTCTCTACCAGGGGCGTACCTACAAGAGTTATCGCGGCATGGGATCGATTGGCGCCATGAAGGAGGGTAGCAAGGATCGTTACTTCCAGTCAGATGTCGGCGAGGATGTCAAACTGGTTCCTGAGGGGATAGAAGGCATGGTTCCGCTGCGCGGACCGCTTTCGGCCAATATACACCAGCTGCTGGGGGGGCTCCGATCCGGCATGGGGTACACAGGATGCGCCACGATCAAGGAGTTGCAGAACAATGGACGTTTTATCCGTATCACCGGCGCAGGTCTCAAAGAGTCTCATGTTCATGATGTTACGATAACAAAGGAAGCGCCGAACTATAGAGTCGGAAATTAGGTGAAGCGGTCCTTTCCCGCCCCGGCTGCGTAAGTCTTCAGGATTCCTTG
>JAQTRC010000009.1:0-49539 GCA_028712665.1 Desulfuromonadaceae bacterium | reverse complement strand
CCTTGCCAGGACGAAAAAATCCTAGCTTCATGGAGATGTAAAATAACACATTTCAGAAAGACTTAGTGATGACCGACATCCATAGCCAGAAAATCCTGATTCTCGATTTCGGTTCCCAATATACCCAGTTGATTGCCCGCAGGGTACGCGAGGCTCATGTATACTGCGAACTGCATCCGTATGATTTGAACATGGCCGCTATCCGCCTGTTTGCTCCCAGTGGCATCATTCTCTCGGGTGGGCCAAAGTCTGTCTATGATGAGGGTGCCCCTTCGGTGGCCGAAGAGCTTTTCGAACTGGGCGTGCCGGTATTGGGCATCTGCTATGGGATGCAGCTGATGAGCCGTCATTTCGGCGGGGAGGTCGTACCGGCCGGTAAGCGTGAGTTCGGCCACGCCGACCTGCTGGCAGCCGGTCACCCCGGTTCTCTTTTCGACGGTTTTTTTGTCGAGGGGAAAAGTCCGGTCTGGATGAGCCACGGCGATCATGTGAAACAGGTTCCGAAAGGTTTTGAGGTCGTTGCAGAGACATCAAACGCAGCGGTATGCGCCATTCAGAATGTCGATAGAAAACTTTACGGAGTACAGTTTCACCCCGAAGTAAATCATACACCAAGGGGCGAATTGCTGATAAATACCTTTGCCCGAAAGATATGCGGATGTACCGGTCAATGGACCCCCGGCCATATCATTGAGGATGCGGTGGAGCGCATCCGGAGCCAGGTCGGCAGTGACAGGGTAATTCTCGGACTCTCCGGCGGAGTGGATTCTTCTGTGGCGGCGGCCCTGATTCATCGCGCCATAGGTGACCAGTTGACCTGTGTCTTTGTCGATAACGGTCTTTTGCGTATGGGGGAGGGGGACCAGGTAATGGCGACCTTCGGTGAGAACCTGGGAGTCAGGGTGATTCGGGTTGATGCCGAACATCGCTTTCTATCGGCCTTGGCCGGTGAGGCTGATCCTGAAAAAAAGCGCAAGATAATTGGCGCCCTTTTCGTAGATATCTTCGAAGAACAATCAAAGCTTATAAGAGATGCCAACTGGCTGGCCCAGGGAACAATCTATCCCGACGTGATAGAATCTGCGGGCGCCAAGACCGGAAAGGCCCACAGTATCAAGAGTCATCATAATGTCGGAGGTTTGCCCGAGCATATGAAACTCAAGCTGCTTGAACCGCTTCGAGAACTTTTCAAGGACGAGGTGCGGGCCATCGGTGAGGAGCTTGGTCTTCCCAGGCAGATGGTCTGGAGGCACCCGTTTCCAGGTCCTGGACTGGGAGTGCGAATCCTGGGAGAGGTGAAAAAGGAATATGCAGATATTCTGCGCCGTGCCGATGCCATCTATATTGAGGAACTCTATGCCACAGGACACTATGACAAGATTAGTCAGGCCTTTGCGGTGTTTTTACCGGTCAAGAGCGTCGGCGTCATGGGAGATGGCCGTACCTACGAGTACGTTGTCGCGTTGCGGGCAGTCGAGACCAAGGATTTTATGACCGCTGGTTGGTACCCCATGCCGTATGAAGATCTGGCCCGGATCAGTGGGAGGATTATCAACGAAGTCAAGGGGATCAATCGTGTCGTGTACGATATTTCAAGCAAGCCTCCGGCGACCATTGAATGGGAGTAATTGCGAATAAACATATTATTTGATTGATGCGTGCGAAATCTTTTATATGTGTTAAGCTATGCACATTTGTTGAAGCAGTCATGTCGAACGCTGTCCGGGAGGAATACTTCATGAAACAGCTTATTATTGTGGCAACTGCGCTTGTTTTGACTGCGGGCAGCGCTTATGCAAAAACTCTGATGCTGGAAGGTCTGCTTGACAGCAGCATAGCAATGAGGCAACAGATGGAATTCAGTGTCGACAGTGGCACGGTTAAGTCCTTCTCATTCCGTTTTGCCCTTCCGGCTGATTTCAAGAGTAAAAGTGTCAGCCAGACGGTTGACGGCCTGAATCTCGCAATGAATCCCCGTCCGGACAGTTCAACGGTGGAGCAGGACCGCTTTGGCAACCGTTTCCAGAAGGTTTCCTGGGTAAATACGGGTAATGACATCCGAATCAATCTCAGCTATATAGCCAACGTCCGTTCTGAATTGTCCGCCATGGAAAGCCGTACGCCATTTCCTATCGGAAAAGTATCCGGCAGTGATGCCGTATATCTCAAATCCACGGAGATGGTGCAGTCGGACTCCGCTGATATTGCAGACCTTGCCAGGAAATTGACCGCCGGAGCCAGGAATGAGTATGAGGCTGTCTCCGCTATCACCAACCATGTAACCGATGCGATCAAATACACCTTTAACCCCCCCAAGTATGATGCACTCTATACGTTGGAGACAAAAAGCGGCAATTGCCAGAACTTTGCCCATCTCAATATAGCCCTTTTGCGCAGCGTCGGAATCCCGGCCCGGATTGTGGGAGGTATAACCCTGAAAGATTCCTGGAAGGTGCCGATAGATAGTCGGAACTCGATCGTGCAGAGCATGGGGCAGGGGGGGCATGCCTGGATGGAAATCTACTTCCCGGATCTTGGCTGGCTCCCTTACGATCCGCAGCAATCGCGGCAATTCACCTCCTCCCGCCATATCAAGCAGACCCACGGTCTGGACTCGCGCGACATAAACGATACATGGAGCGGGACACCTTATCTTCCCCGCTACTCTGAACTGATTGAAGGCGCCTTCAAATCGGACGATATCAAGTTGGCAGTCAAAAGTACCGGAAAAGAGCCTCGTTCCTACATCATCAGTAACCTTGTGGCTGGCAGGTCGGTTGCCCCTGTTACCGAAGCTCCTGATGGGCCGAATGTTTCAGCTAATGTTAAACCCACAACCAAGCAACCGGTAAAACCGGCTCTAAAACCTCCTGTTAAACCTGTAGAACCCACCGTAAAGCCCACGGATAAATCTCCAGAACCATCGTCCGGCGCCGGCTATGATGATGCCAAATCTGTTGATACTGAAGGTTACGATGATGGCGATATTAAGATTAAAACGGGGAAAACAACCAAGCCGCCTGTTAAACGCCCTTCGAAACCAGCTGTAGCCGTCGTCAAAAAGGAGATCAAACACAAGAAGCCGGCCGCCGGCTCTGCAATGCTCTTCGGCAATATGGAATTCCCAAACCTGGTGAATGGTTATAGCGTTCAAGGCAATGTGGGTACCCGCATCTTCGATAAGGAAACTTCGGAATATGTTACGTCCCAGTATATTTTCGCCCAGGCATTCTATCTTAAGGACGGAATGGCTCTGGACAAGGTCTCTTTGGCAATGCGTAAATTTGGCGGGGACGGTAATGTGTACGTCGACCTTGTCAGGGATGCAGACGGCAGACCGAATATTCTTGACGGTATAAGGTCAAACCTGGTTTCTCTGGAAAAGATTACCCGCAAACCTGGCTACTACTGGGTAGATTTCAGTTTCTCCCACGATGCACAGAGCAGACTGAAGCCTGGCAAATACTGGATCGTTTTTCGCGCATCCGGCGAGGCGATCATGAATTGGTTCTACATACCCGGAAAACCTTACAGCGAAGGCGACGATACCCGTTCGACCGCCAAAGGCTTCAAGTGGGAAGATATTCTCAATTACGACTTTGTATTCAAGGTGGCCGGCAAGGCACTCTGATACAATCTTTACTCCGGAAACAATTAAGCGGGAATTGCTGCACGCATTGGCTCTATGACTGAATATTCTGAAGAGTGTACAGATAAAGGCAGCCAGCTTGATAACAGTCCGGAACATTGGTTAACTGTTGAAGCCGGAAAAATCCGTTGGTTTTTGTTGAGCGTTGTTTGCCTCTCCGCCGGAATCGGATTACTGGTAGTTCTTCAAGCGCGGTTGCTGGCTTTAGCCTGCCAACATATCGTTATGCAGGGTGAAGGGGTCTCTTCAGTTATTCCCCTTGCTGCAGCGCTGGTTCTCCTCGCTGCAGGTCGAAGCCTCTGCATGTTCATTCTGGAAAGCAGCTCTTCTGCAGCCGCAGCGAGAGTCAAACAGGCGGTCCGCAGCAAACTGTACCGCAAGATACAGTCGCTTGGAGCGGTCGGTCTTGCAGGAAATGAAACCGGACCGTTGATTGAGACCGTTACCAGGGGTGTCGATGAGCTGGAACACTATTTTACCCGTTTTCTCCCCCAACTAGCCCTGGCGGCAATTCTGCCGCTCATGTTTCTGATCATAATAGTTCCATCCGAATGGCGCTCCGGTTTGGTGCTGCTCTTTTCTGCCCCATGTATTCCTCTCTTTATGATCCTCATCGGCCGAGGTTCCGAAAAGCTCCATCGTCGTCAATGGGGCCGTCTCTCACGAATGTCCGGACATTTGCTCGACCTTGTTCAGGGGTTACCCGATCTGATCATCTTCGGTGCTGCAAAAATGGAAGCTAAAGTCGTGGCCCGCGTTTCGGAAGAGTACCGCACGGCTACCATGACGGTATTGCGTCTTGCCTTTCTCTCTGCATTTGCCCTGGAGTTTTTTGCAACAGTCGGGACTGCGCTGGTTGCGGTAATAACCGGTTTCAGGCTCCTCTTGGGAACTCTTACCCTCGGAGAAGGTCTTTTCGTGTTGCTTATGGCTCCGGAATTCTATCTTCCGCTTCGTAATCTGGGGCTCTCATATCACGCCAGGATGCAGGGGATCGCCGCTGCCGAACGGATCGCGCCACTGTTGGCCAAGCCGTTACCTGAAGGGTTTGCAGGGACTCTGTTAGCTCCGACCGGTCCCCCTTCCGTACTCTTTGAAGGAGTTTCATTTCGCTATGGCGGCAACAGGGGAGGGGTAAGCGGCGTTGATCTGGAACTGCAGTCAGGCAGCATCACCGCCCTGGTTGGGGAAAGCGGCGCTGGCAAGACGACTCTTGCGCGGCTTCTAGTCGGACTTGCCAGACCTGAATCAGGGCGTATCCTTGTCAATGGGCAGGACCTCACCTTGTATGCACCGGAATCCTGGAGATCCAGACTTGCCTGGGTCCCTCAATCTCCATATTTCAGTTCGGGAACTGTGCGGGAAAATCTGCTTCTGGGGCGGCCTGATGCCAATGAGAATGAGATAAATTCTGCTCTCGAAGCTGCAGCAGCCGACAAATTCGTCTCTCATCTTCCTGATGGTCTGGGCACACTCCTGGGGGATCGCGGCGCCGGATTGTCAGGAGGCGAATTGAGGCGTCTTGCTCTTGCCAGGGCATATTTGTCTCCTGCAACGCTGGTCGTTCTGGACGAACCTACTGCCGGGCTTGACCCCGAAAATGAACAATTGGTATGTGATGCTCTGGAAAAGCTGGCCCGTGGGCGCACGGTGCTGGTCATAAGCCATCGCGAACAGACGCTGTCACGCGCCGAAAGAGTGGCGGAAATGATTGATGGCCGCATCGACAGGGTCGTGTCGCCAAATGAATTTCTGACAACTTGTGAGGATTCGTTTTGACCCACATAATTCGCTTTATAATAATATCCCGTAGTCAGTGGCTCTGGATGGTCTCCGGGATTCTGTTGTGCGTTTTGGTGATTCTAGCAAACAGTTTGCTGATGGCGCTATCCGGCTGGTTTATCGCCTCTATGGCAGTTTCTGGCGCCAGCGGAGTATCGTTCAATTATTTCTTCCCATCGGCGACTATACGTTTTCTTGCCATTGTACGAACCGTTGGACGCTATGCCGAGAGACTGGTAACTCATGAGGCGACCTTCAGAATTCTTTCTGATCTGCGCGTCTGGTTGTTCATGAGGTTCGAACCATTGGCTCCCGCCTGCCTGGAGCGTTACTCGGGGGGAGATGTTACCGGCAGGCTGCGTGCCGATGTAGATGCTCTGGAGACGCTTTATCTGAAAATCATTGCTCCTGTCGTGGCGGGGGCTGTTTCAATCGCGGCCGGGCTTTTTTTTCTTGCCTGGTTCTGCACTCCAGCTGCTGTTGCGATGCTACCGTTTCTTCTGCTTGCGGGAGTTTGGCTACCTCTGCTGGTTCGCCGCTTTTCCGAAGTGCCCGGCAGGCGATCCGCTCTGCTGGCCGCCGAACTTCGCACCAAGGTAACAGAAGGTCTTCAGGGGGTCGAAGAGTTGATACTGCTGGGAGCTTTGGAACGTCAAACCGCAGCGGTTGATGGTTTGTCGGTTCAATTGGTTCTGGAACAGGAGCGTCTAGGGAGGATCAATGGCTTTTCTCAGGGCACAATGGCTCTTTTCGCCGGATCCGGTGTTGCTGCGGTACTGTTGACCGCCGGCATACAGGTTGCCTCCCACCAGATGGCTCCGCCAAATCTGGTAATGTTGCTGCTCTTTTCCGCTGCTATTTTCGAAGCAGCAGGCCAGTTGCCATCGGCTCTGCATCTGCTGCCTGCTGCACGAGAGTCCGCTATCCGCATCTTCGAGCTGGCTGATGCTCCGATACCGGTACCCGACACGCATGTTCCTTGTAATATGCCTGTCGACAATGGGATATGTTTCAAAGATGTTTCAGCTTCGTACTTGCCGGGAGAGCCGGTACTGCAAAATATATCCCTCACTCTGCCCGCTGGCGGCAGCCTTGTACTGTCAGGAACAAGCGGTATCGGTAAAAGCCTGTTGATCGAGATCTTGCTCCGCTTTAGAGAGTATGAGGGGAGTGTCACCGTGGGAGGAACAGAAATCCGTGATCTGCCAAAAGAATCGTTAATTGCGATGATGGCTGCTGTTCCTCAACGTCCTCACCTCTTTAACGGCACAATTCGGGAAAATCTCCTTTTAGGAAACTCATCTGCCGATGAGGAACGGATACAGGAGGCCCTCAGGGACAGTTGTCTTGATGCATGGGTGGCGGGCCTGCCGCTTGGTCTGGCAACAGAGGTAGGGATCAATGGTTCTGCCGTTTCGGGTGGCGAGGCGCGCCGTATTGCTCTTGCACGCGCTCTGCTCAAGGATGCTCCCATTCTGTTGTTGGATGAGCCTACAGAAGGGTTGGACTCTGCAACTGAACGTGAGGTAGTGTCTCGACTGAACGAACGCATCAGAGGAGCCGGAGGCGTGACCATGCTCGTTGTCAGCCATCGTCCTGCCTGCTTGAAACTTGGCGATTCGATAATATCTCTGAAACGTAACTGAAATTTGAAAAAATCCCGCATTTTTTTTGTTGACATAATTCTGAAACTGAATTAAAGATAAAAAAGATCTTGTTTGTTTTGTGGCTCTTCGTTTAAAAATAGTAAAATTCCATCAAACTTTCGAACAATATTTATAAATGCATTTCAGACGGTTCAACATTTCGCTGACGTACTTTTTTTGTCAAAATTGACTTTATCATGATCCGGGGTAGACTCAATAATGTATTTTGCCGTGGTACATGTCTGCGAGACTAAATTTCAGGAGGAGATTCTATGAATGTAGTTACTCTCAGTCAGCTTCAGTTTGCTGCAACAGGAATGTTTCATTGGATATTCGTTCCGCTTACACTCGGGTTGTCCATAATGACAGCATGGATGGAGACCAAGTACGTGACCACTGGAGACGAGACCTGGTTGCGCATGACCAAATTCTGGGGGAAGCTGTTCCTGATAAACTTCGCTCTTGGTGTTGTCACAGGTATCACGATGGAGTTCCAGTTTGGCCTGAACTGGTCGGAATATTCACGGTACGTGGGGGATATCTTCGGTGCTCCGCTGGCCATTGAGGCCACTCTGGCTTTCTTCCTCGAGTCGGTTTTTATCGGCGTCTGGATCTTCGGCTGGAACAAGATATCGAAAAAAGCGCATATGGTGACCATCTGGCTTACTGCAGTTGCCACCAACGTTTCAGCGCTTATCATCCTCCTGGCTAATGCCTGGATGCAGAAACCGGTAGGCTATGTGATTCGTAACGGCAGGGCTGAAATGAATGATTTTCTGGCCGTCCTCACCAACGACTACGGCTGGATCAAGTTCGTCCATACGCTGCTTTCCGGTTATGCCTTGGCGGCTTTCCTGATAATGGGCGTTTCCGCGTGGCATTTGTTACGGAAAAATGAAAATGACTTCTTCGTTCGCTCGTTCAAGATGGCCGCAATCTGGGCTTTTATTGCCTGCATCGGAGTAGCCGTGACAGGCGACATGCATGCAGTTGAAATCGCCGAGCATCAGCCGACAAAATTTGCAGCAATGGAGTCGCAGTGGGAAACAAAGCGAGGCGTTGGCATGAGTTTGTTTTTGATTCCTGATGTGGCGCGTGAGTCTAATTCCGTCGATCAACTCTGCATACCAAACCTGCTAAGTCTAATGGCTTTTCATGATGCAACCGGCGAAATCAAGGGTTTGAAGTCGTATCCGCCGGAGCTTCGTCCACCAGTCCTGCCGACTTTCCTCAGCTTTCGACTAATGGCCGGTCTTGGCATGTTCATGATTCTGGCCAGCCTGTTGGGAATAGTTCTGTCGCGCAGAGAGAAATTTGTCGAATACCGGGCTTTCCTGACTCTTATGGTATTTGCGATACCGGCACCTTACCTGGCTCAACAATTGGGGTGGTTAGTGGCCGAATTAGGGCGGCAACCCTGGATCGTGTACGGAGTGTTGAAGACCTCCGATGCGGTTTCAAAATCAATCACATCAACCCAGGTAATAATGTCGCTGATCGGTTTCACACTGCTGTATGGCCTGTTGGGTGCCATCGACATCTTCCTGCTGGTCAAATATGCCAAAATGGGGCCGGAAAAAGATGTTTCCAGTATAATTAATGTTCAGGGGAGGGGATAACTCATGGATATATCGGTATTCCAAATCATCTGGTTCGTGCTGTGGGGTGTTTTGTGGGCAGTCTATTTCATGCTGGACGGTTTTGTACTCGGTACGGGCTTTCTTGCAGGTTTTCTGGCGAAGAACGATACTGAAAAACGTGTGTTGATCAATTCAATCGGCCCGGTGTGGGACGGCAACGAAGTATGGCTGGTTACGGCGGGCGGCGCCACATTTGCAGCATTTCCAACCACCTACGCCCTTATGTTCAGCAATCTGTATTCGGCGCTGATTCTTCTGCTCTTCTCTCTAATAGTGCGCGGTGTATCTTTCGAATTCAGAGGCAAGATTGACAGCATCACTTGGAAGAAATCATGGGACAGGGCAATTATCGTCTCCAGTTTTCTTCCGGCCCTTCTGTTTGGCGTCGCTTTCGGCAACATCTTCAAGGGAATCCCGATGAGAAACGACTTTGCCGCCATCAACTTCAGTTATGATGGCTCACTGATCGGACTACTCAACCCCTACGGCCTGCTGACAGGAGTGCTGTTCGTACTGCTCTTCGCCGTGCATGGCTCACTCTATGCCGCCATTAAAACGACAGGCGACCTCAGCAAGCGCGGCGCTGATCTGGCCGACAAACTCTGGATTCCGCTTCTGGTTGTTGCAGTTGCATTTCTTGGCTATACATACCCGGCAACGAAATTGTATGACAACTTTTTTAAAGCGCCTGTATTGCTGATCGTTCCGGTCATTGCAGTTGTGTCGCTGTTGCTGGTCAAGGTTTTTATACATAAGGGTTCATGCCACAAGGCTTTCCTCTTCTCATGTCTGACTATAGTTTTCGTGGTCTTCACCGGTGTGACCGGGCTGTTCCCGAACCTGATCCCCTCAAACATCGACCCGGCATCCAACCTGACGATCTTCAACTCTTCATCCAGTCTGATGACACTCCAGATAATGACCGTAGTAGCGGCGATTTTCGTTCCGATCGTTATATGCTATAAAATATGGGTGTATCGGCTCTTCAGGGCGAGAGTAACCAACGAAGATGTTCTGGGCGACTCGGAGGCGTATTGACCGAAAACCTTACCTGATCTTTTCTCGTTTGATAAAAGCAGTCATCTCTATAAATTGCTTGAGATGACTGCTTTTTTGTTATCTGATCTGATATTTGCTGAGAATAGTTTTGATTGAAAATAGTGCCGTCGCTTGTGAGTTGGAAAATGCCTCATACAGCGGATCAGATTCAAAGTTGTCTGGAAGGAGAATATTTTGTATGATTAAATGAGTTTTTCATTGAAATGGCGATATCAGGAGTTGACTGACGAACGGTGTTCAATCCAATTGAGGAGCGGGGGAAGCTGACGCCTGAGCCGAGGGACCTGGAATCCGCCTGAACATAATAAAGGTTGTATCAATAACGCGTATAGGGCATCCTGTTATAACGAAACTCTCATATCAGCCGATAAACTCCAGCGCGACAAGATAAGATAAAATAGATGGGATTTGAAAACAGAGATCAAGGAGCAATATCATGAATGAATTTAATACCGTCTACACCCGCGCGCCAGAACAGGCAATCGTCAAGCAAAATGCTCTCATCCGGCAAGTTTATGCCTGGATGGGAGCCGGACTCACCATTACCGCCTTTGCGGCACTGATGACACTCTCCTCACCTGCTACACTAAATGCAGTAATCGGGAATCGGTTCCTGTTCTACGGGTTAATGATCGGGGAACTCGCCCTGGTGTTTACCCTGTCCGGTGCTATCAACAGACTGAGCGCCTCCGTTGCAACTCTGATATTCATAGCCTATTCGGCGCTAAACGGAGTCACCCTCTCAGTTCTCGCCCTGGTCTACACTACCAGCTCCATTACATCCACTTTCGTCATTACGGCCGGTATGTTCGGTGCGATGAGCGTCTACGGTTATATGACAAAAAGCGACCTGACCTCATGGGGCAACTTCCTCTTCATGGGGCTGATCGGAGTGGTGATTGCCTCGGTTGTCAATATATTTGTTGCTAGCAGCGCCGTCTCATGGGTCATATCCGGCGTTGGGGTGATCGTTTTCACCGGCTTGACAGCTTACGATACCTGGAAGATCAAAGAGCTGGCAGCTCAGGGAGCAGAGGGGAGAAAACCTGCCATACTCGGCGCATTAACACTCTATCTGGACTTCATCAACCTTTTTCTCATGCTGCTCAGGTTTACCGGCAACCGGCGATAATTAGAGCTTAATCCGATTCCAAATCCAGGCGCCAGCTTGACAGGGCCTGTAGCATCTCCCTGCGCTGCACCTTTCGGGGTCCGATTTGCAGAGCAAATTCGGCTTCGCAAATCAGTGCGGTTCGCGATGTTCAAACTTGATTTATCCGCAAAAGCAGTTATTCTGTCTGCATAACCGACGCTCATTCCTTTCTCTCCGGAACAACGCAATGAAGCTTGCCGTAACCGTTTTATCCGCTTTGCTTTTCACGCTGGCGATTCCACTTTTCGCCGCCGACAAACCGGTCATCCGCTTCGGCGTAATTCCCCGTTACAACCCGGTGGTCATGTACAAGCGATACCAGCCGATCATGGACTACCTCACCCAGAACACCCCCTACCGCTTCGAACTGAAGATCAGCCGCGATTACCCGGAGGCGGTAAGATTTCTCAAGGACGGGATAACTCAGATCAGTTCACTGGGGGATGTAACCTTCACCGAAGCGAGCACACTCTACGGTGCAATTCCGATCCTGAAACCGCTCAATCACGATGGTATCCCTTTCTATCGTTCCGCCATCATCGTGTCGAAAAATTCGCCGCTGAAATCGTTGCATGAAATCAAGGGTAAAAACATGGTTTTCGGTTCGCCCCACTCTACCTCCGGTAATCTTATCCCCCGCTACATGTTGTGGAACAACGGAATCCGGCTCCAGGAGCTGGCCTCCATAACCAATCTGAAACACCATGACGCAGTTGCCAAGGCAATTTTGAAAGGACAGTACGACGCAGGCGCAGTCAAGGATGTGATTGCTAATAAATACATGAGCCATGGTTTAAGGGTGCTGGCCTATTCAGACTTTCTTCCATCGGTCCCGTTTGTGGTCAGGAAAGAAGCTCCACCTGAGTTCATCAAAGCCGTTAAGCAGGCGCTGCTGAAGCTCGACCGGAACAATTCCGAACACAAAAAGATCATGGCCAACTGGGATGACGAGTTCAAATTCGGTTTCGCTGAAGCGAATTCCGATGACTATCGGATGATCTTCAGTATGATGCGCGACATTCCGTCAGGGTGCGGTTACAAGTGTCATCGATGAGGGGGCGCTTCATTCCGGGGATAAAGGGGAAGTTTGTCCTGACTGCAGCGCTTATCGTTGCAATTTCCTCCATAATCTGGGGAAGCTGGGCATGGCGCAACGAGAATCGGCTCCTCTATGATCGTCTGGTAAGTAACGCCCGCAGCATGGCCACCTCGCTCAGGACACCGATCATCAATGCACTTGTGTATGAGGAAATGGGGGTTATCGAAGAGGGGGGGCTGCTTGATAATTTTGTCGAGGAAATCGTAGCTAACAAAGATTTCCCGGCTCTGTACGCCTTTGTGACCGATGACAAGGGCAAAGTACTTGCCCATAACCACTACATGGAATATGGCCATACTATTACCGATGATCTCACGCGCGAAGCTTTGATGGGGGATTCGTTTATTTCCAGAATGGTCCTTGATGCGGTAACGCACGAGAATATCCTGGATGTTGCGATGCCGCTCAGTATCTACGGCAAGAGCTGGGGAACCCTGAGAATAGGGATTTCCATGAAACCGCTCGAACGTGAACTCTACATGATGGGATTCAAGGTTGTATCCTTCTCAGCCCTGTTTTTCCTTGCCGGCACGCTTCTCTTCTACTTTGTCGGCCAGACAATAACCCGGCCGATTCAGAATCTTGCAGGGGCAATGTCGGAGATCAACCCTCAAACTTTGACCATTGAACTGCCGGAGCCGAGAAATGACGAGATCGGTGTTCTCCAGGAGAGTTTTCGCGAAATGCTCGAACGGCTGCGTCGTAGCGAAGGGGAGCGCGAACGGATGGTTGTGCAGCTTATACAGAGCGAAAAGATGGCTTCAATCGGTAAGATTGTGGCAGGGGTGGCCCACGAGGTCAATAACCCGCTGGCCACAATAGGCACCTGCATTTACAATCTGGAGCAGGAAAACGGAGCCCCGAACCGTAACCTGGATATCATAAAGCAGGGGGCAGAGCGGATCAGGCGGATAGTAAGCCAGTTAAATGATTTTAGCCGGGCCGGGTCACTTGATCTGCAACAGATCGACAGCAGTCGCTTCTTTACGGAAAGTGCCGAATTTGCAAAAATTGCGCTCAGCAAACATTCAGTAAGACTTGTGACAGAGGATGATTGCCATCTCTCTTGTCCTTTGTCTCTGGACAAAGGGAAGATGCAGCAGGTGATCCTAAATCTGCTGATAAACGCCTCCGATGCCTCTCAATCTGGTGATGTTGTCCTGTTCAAAGCATACTGCAAGGATTCTTTCTACCATATCGAGGTAAGGGATAACGGTTGCGGCATCCAGGCAACAGAGCTTGATCGGATATTCGACATCTTCTACACCACCAAGCAAGCAGGCAAGGGAACCGGCATCGGTCTTGCCGTCTGCAAGAGCATCGTTGAGATGCACGGAGGCTCCATAGGGGTCACCAGCAGTTCCGGAGAAACAGTCTTCACGGTTGTCATCCCACAGAATACCCCGGAGGTCTGCAGTGCAGAAATTCAAGCTATTGCTGGTTGAGGACGATCCGCTGCTGGGTGAGGCGCTCCAGGAAGCCCTCACCACCAACGGTTACCAGGTGCGCTGGACCGACAGTGCCGCAAGCGCCCTTGAGGCGATCAGCGATGAATCGTTTGATCTGCTGTTGCAGGATGTCAAACTGCCTGATGCCGATGGGCTTGATATTCTGCGCACCGTGCTTAGCCGTCAACCAGGCTGCCAAGCCTTGGTGATGACCGGACAGGGGACGGTGGAGATGGCGGTGCGGGCCATGAAGCTCGGAGCCTGCGACTTTCTCACCAAACCCTTCGACGTGAACCTGCTGATGATGAAGCTGGAACGGGTGCTCGACTACCGCAACCTTGAAAAACAACTTGAACAGCTTTCTTCTGACCGCACAATCCGTCAGCCCCGCATCATCACCCGCTCTGCGACGATGCGATCATTGATTGATACGGTGGCAGTTGTTGCCGCAAGTAACGTGTCACTGCTGCTGCATGGTGAGAGCGGGACCGGCAGGAAACTTCTGGTCGAAACTATTCACGCCACGAGTACACGAAAAAACGGCCCGCTGGTTCGGGTTCACTGTGCAGCGATCCCCGCATCTGTACTGGAAGAAGAACTTTTCGGAGTGGAAAAGGGATCTACCCCCACTGCTGATCGCGGCAAACCGGGACTTTTGGAGAGTGCGCACGGAGGAACGCTCCTATTTGATGGAATTGATGAACTCCCTTTGACTGTCCAGGCAACTTTGGCAAGAGCTCTCGAAGAGATGGCCTGCTGTCGGGTGGGCGGTACATCGGCAAGAAAACTTGATTTCCGTCTGATCTGTACCACGGCGCAGGATCTTAAAACAATGGTCTGCGACGGCTTCTTCCGGAAAGATCTCTACTACAGGGTCAACGTGGTCACCCTCCACGTTCCGTCGCTCAGAGAGCGTCGTGAGGACATTCCCCTGCTTGCGGCCCACTTCGTCAATCAGTTCGCAAGGAATGAACAGAGCCGCGTGCAGCTTTCACCTGAACTGCTGGACCGTTTGATGCTGCTTCCCTGGCCCGGTAATATACGGGAACTGTCAAATCTGATCGAACAGCTTTCTCTTCTCTACCCCGGCCAGACACTCCGTGAACACCACCTCCCCCCACAGACTGAATCATCCTTGGACATGGGCACCCTGTTTGAAAGAATTCAGGTCGGAATGCCACTGAAAGATGCGGTCAACTTTTTTGAAATGCGCTACATAAAACGTGTCCTGGAGAGTCTGGGGGGACAAAAAGGGAGGGCTGCAGAGGTTCTGGGGCTCTCTCGAAAGGTGTTGTGGGAAAAACTCAAACGACAGAGCTGATCCCTCTGCTTTCCCCATGTTACGCAATCGTAATATCGTAATTCTCTCCTGAAAACTCTGCAGGCTCAGTTTTTCTACGGATATTCATGCCTCCGACAAGGTAATGCCGTTAGTCGGAATCCTTCCCGAACAGATCCAAAAATAACGCTTGTTACGGCATCGTAACTGAAAATATTTAATAAAAACATATAGTTGCAATATGCATACATGTTGTGTTATATTCACTCAGATTTTTCTAGACCAGAATAAAGGAGGAACAGGATGAAACTTATCGTTGCAGAAATGGCATGTCTTTACCTGCTTGTGGTGGGCGTAGCCTTTGCCACGGTTGGTGGCGGCGATGTCGCCATCAAGTCCAAAAAGGGAGAGGTGGTTTTCAGTCACGACAACCACGTTGGCATGGGGCTGGAGTGCACCAAGTGCCACGACGGGCTCTTCACCACCAGCGCACAGCACAAAAAAGTCACCATGAAGCAGATGCAGCAGGGCAAGTCGTGCGGCGCCTGCCACAACGGCAAAACAGCCTTCTCCGTCAAGGGAGACTGTAAGAACTGTCATAAATAATTATCACGCAAGGGAGGAACATAAATGAAAATCAAACGTAGAGATTTTCTCAAGATTACCGCTGCGGCCGGCGCAGTGGCGACGATCGGGCTGCCGAAGCTGAATGCTTTTGCCGCCAGCCATCTGCCGAAGAGCGGTGATGCGCCCAAGGGAGAGTGGATACCATCAACCTGCCAGGGGTGCACCGCCTGGTGCCCGGTGGAGTTTTATGTGCAGGAAGGGCGTATTGTCAAGGTGCGCGGCAACCAGCTCAGTAAGGCCAACAACGGCTATGTCTGTCCCCGCGGTCACCTGATGATCCAGCAGACCTACGATCCTGACCGGATCAAGGTGCCGATGAAGCGTACCAACCCCGCTAAGGGACGCGGCATTGATCCCAGGTTTGTGCCGATTTCATGGGACGAGGCGCTGGATACCATCGCCGATAAGATGATCGAACTGCGCAAGAACAAGGAACCGGAAAAACTCGTATATATGCGCGGTCGCTACTCCCCTACATCTACCGAGCTTCTCTACGGAACCCTACCCAAAGTTTTCGGCACCCCGAACTACTTCTCCCACAGCGCCATCTGTGCAGAAGCGGAGAAAATGGGGCCTGGCTACACCCAAGGTTTCTTCGGCTATCGTGACTACGATCTGGCCAAGACCAAGTGCCTAGTTATCTGGGGCTGTGACCCGCTCTCCTCCAACCGGCAGGTACCAAATGCCATCAACAAATTCGGCGATATTTTTGATCGTGGTTCGGTGATCGCCGTCGATCCGCGCCTTTCTGCCTCTGCTGCCAAGGCTAATGAGTGGCTGCCGCTCAAGCCGGGTGAGGATGGCGCGCTGGCATCGGCAATCGCCCATGTTCTTTTGACCGAAGGACTCTGGAGCAAGGTTTTTGTCGGTGATTTCAAGGATGGCAAGAACCTGTTCTTTGCCGGTAAAACCGTTGATGAAGCAGCTTTTGTCGAGAAAGAGACCCACGGTATTGTCAAATACTGGAATCTGGAACTGAAAGACAAAACACCGGCCTGGGCAGCCCAAAAATGCCTGATTCCGGCTGAACAGATTATCCGTGTCGCCCGCACCATGGGCAAGGCCGGTTCCGCCTGTGCCGTCTGGATGGGGCCGGGGGCTGCCATGCAGGTTCGCGGCACATATGCTGCCATGGCGGTGTATGCGTTGAACGGTATTCTAGGCTCGATAGAAACGGAAGGGGGAGTGTTCCAGTCCTCCAGTTCACCAACCACCAAGTTTCCCGATGCGAAAAAATTCATCGATGAACTTGCCGAGCACCATGGTCACGGCAAAAAGCTGGATGGTCGCGGTTCCAAAGATATGCCGGCAATCATGGGCGGGTTTGACACCATCAAGGACAAGGATGGCAAGGTCAAGGAAGAAAAACCGAAGGCTAACGTTGTCACCAACTACGTTGCCACCGGCATGCTGAAAAATCCGGATGCCTGCAAGGTCTTTATAAGCACCTGGAGCAACTTTGCGTTCTCTGCAACTGGCGCCCAGCGCTGGGAAAAAGCTATGGCAGCGGTGCCGTTCTTCGTTCACATGGTTACCAATGCGTCGGAACTGACCCAGTTTGCCGATATCGTACTGCCGTCAACATTTGCTCCGACCGAAAAGCTCTCCATTATCACCAACATGGCGAATCTGCACGGTCATGTTTCCATTCAACAGCCGGTTGCCAAACCGCTGTGGGGTGTCAAAGCGGAAGAAACTGAAGTGATGTGGCTGCTGGCAGAGAAGCTGAAAGCCAGGGGCTTTGCAAATCTGTATGATTACTATGCATCCTTTGAAGATCCGGAAACCAAAAAGAAGCCGACCAACGCCGCCGAGTTCTGCGAAATTGCCGCTAAAATCTCCAGTTCCGTGGTGTGGGACGGCAAGGAGAAACAGAAAGGTGACAAGCTTACAGGTTGGGCTGATTTCAAGAAAAAGGGTATCTACAACACCGAAACCTACAAGTACAAAAAGAACTGGGGCAAATTCAAGACGGTTACCCATAAGTTCGAGTTCTACAGTGAAACCTTGAAAAAAACCTTGTCGCTCTTTGCGGCAAAACACAAGACCACCATTGATGAAATTCTAAAGGGTAGTGAGTACGAGGCTCGCGGCGAACTGGCGTTTGTGCCGCACTACGAATCACCGGTGCGTCGCGGCAGCGAGAAAGAGTACCCCTTTACCTTTATCGACCACAAATCGCGCCTTAACCGTGAAGGTCGCAGCCAGAACACGGTCTGGTATCATGAGTTCAAGAAAGTTGACGTTGGCGACAAGAGCTGGGATGACGTTGCCAAAATCAACCCGATTGATGCCAAGAAACTGGGACTCAAGGATGGAGATGCTGTCCGTCTCACCTCGGTCAACGGTTCTATCACCTGCAATATTCGCCTTTGGGAAGGTGTCCGCCCCGGTACCGTGGCAAAGTGTTACGGTCAGGGACATTGGGCGTACGGTCGGGTTGCCGCCAAGGAGTACGGCAAGAAACCGCGCGGCGGCAATAACAACGAACTGATGCCGGATAACTATGATCGTCTGAGCGGAGCTACTGCCCGTAATGGTGGTTTTACCGGTGTCAAGATTGAGAAAGCTTAGGAAAGGGGGGATATATTAAATGGCAAAACAATACGGAATGGTCATTGATCTGCAAAAATGTGTCGGCTGCGGTGCTTGCGCCCTGGCCTGCAAAACCGAGAACAACACCCAGGCCCGGGCCAATGGCCAGACATTCAACTGGGCCGATTTTATCTACAGGGAAGAGGGTAAATTCCCGAATCCGAGTTACACAGCCATACCGGTGCTCTGCAATCACTGCGCCGACGCGCCTTGTGTCAAGGCCTGTCCGGTCAAGAATAAGGCGATGTACAAGACCGCCGACGGCATCACCATGCACAACGACGAACGCTGCATCGGCTGCCGCCGCTGTCAGAAAGCCTGCCCATACAGCGCAACGGATGTGATCAAGGATAATGCTGCTTACTCGGTTATCAGTTGCAACAACGGCACGGCGGCGCCCCATGCCGCCTCTCGCGACACCACCGAGATGATCAAGGGATGCACCGCCTCAGGCGCGGAAACCGCGAAGGCAGCGGGAGCAGTCATTCCGAACCAGAACAAGTATGCTCATCCGGATTACGAGAGTATCCGCAAACAGGGTCTGGTTGAGAAGTGCATCTTCTGCGCTCACCGGGTGGCCAAGGGAGAACAGCCTAATTGCGTTGCCGCTTGCCCCGCCAAGGCCCGCATTTTCGGCGATGTCAACGATGCGGCCAGCGAACCGGCCAAGTTGCTGAAGAAGTATAAACCGATGCGCCTCAAGGAAGAGAAGAAGACCAGGCCGAACGTAGCCTACATCCGGGCTTTCAAAGGCGGGGGTAAAGTTTGATGGTTTGTAGTTTTGAGTTGGTGTAATATTACAGGGGTGGGGCGTAAGTCCCATCCCTCTTTTTTGTAAGGATTATATATGAGCAAAATTCAAACTATCAGTGCAACACGCGAAGATGTCTACCGCCTTCTGGCGGCCTGTTTCTATCCACCATCAACAGCATTGTTCGAGGAGAACTGTTGTGCAACGCTTGCAGCTCTACTGGAGCCTGTAACTCTGGATACAGCGCGATATGCGCGTGAGGCATCAGATGCCATGATAAATGAGTCGCCAGAATCCCTGGCTGTTGAGCATGCCCGCCTGTTCATTGGTCCCTTCCAGCTTGCCGCGCCGCCATATGGTTCGATATATCTTGATGATGCCAAAACCGTCATGGGTGACTCGACCGCCAGAGTAGCGGCCTTCTACAACTCCTGCGGCCTGCATTTGGCCGATGACTTTTATGAACTGCCGGATCATTTTGCTGTAGAGCTTGAGTTCATGTCATTCCTGGCTTTCAAACAACGGGAGGCGGAGGTTTCTGGCGATACGGATGAAGTGGCCCGTATCGTGTCTTTGCAACTTGAGTTTTTAGGCAGGTTCCTGATGCCATGGCTGGAGCCGTTTACAACAGCCATTATCAACGATGGCGAAGCTCCGTTCTACCAGGCTATCTCGCGCTGTAGCTCCGCTTTCATCATCGCCGATTATACTGCACTAAAATTGTGTGAACAATGACTGACAGCGAAACTGTTACCGGCAACATGGATGACCTCTTGGTGGACTCTTCCCGTTGCCTCCGGATGCGCTATAGCGAAAGCGGGTGTCGGCGCTGCCAAGATATCTGTCCGCATAGGTCCGTTAAACTGGAGAACGGCCTCACTATTAATCCGGAACATTGCTGCGGTTGCCTGCTCTGTACTGCTGTCTGTCCGGTAGGCGCATTGGAACAGAATAACGATTATTCCGTCTGCGTGGCGCAGTTGTCTCGAGTACCAGAACCGGTTCTTGGCTGCAACCGGACTAAAGAGTGCTCCAACGGCATTTTGGCTTGCCTGGGTGGGCTTTCAGAAGAACATCTGGTAACTCTCAGCAAATCTCTGTCCGGGAAACTGACCCTTAACATGAGCAGATGCTCCGGTTGTCCAAACAGCGCCATGCTTCCCTATCTGCGTCAACGTCTTGCACTGCTTTTGGGCGCAGGATTACTGGATGGCGGTTGTAGCATCTTCATGGCAGAATCCGCACAAGACATTAATTACCATGATGAATCTGTAGGACGCCGGAGTTTCTTCAAGTCTTTTCGTACTTCCCTGTTTCAGAGCGCCGTCGTGATTCTTTCCGGCAGCAACCAACAGGCCGAACGTCGAACCGAATATGCCGGGAAACGTCTGCCGCTTAGAAGAGAATTGCTGAACAATACCAGAAACAATTCCTCTCAGGAATTTGTGTCACGGATGCAGAAGCATTTCGATTACAGTGTCTCATTTGCTGAAACCTGTACTGGATGCCAGGGGTGTGTTGCTATATGCCCCACAGGCGCCTTGCAGGCTGAATCATCTGATACTATCCCGAATTTTATCCAGGAACTTTGCACAGGCTGCGGGCTTTGCTCTGAATTTTGCCTGGATGGTGCATTGCGGATTTATACGGTTGAATAAGAGGGTGGGTAGTTTTGTGGATTCGTCCTTTTTGACTTCAAATCGAGGCGTGAAGAATGGCGGCTTGCGGAGAAGTTCCGGTAATATGAGGCCTGACGGAAGCGCGTACGGAAAGTTGCTCCCCTTAGTTTGACGGGTGTCAGCTTGCGGGTTGTATGTGTGAAGAATTCATAAGATAAATATTTGTACCTGAGGAACAATCGTGCTATACAGACAGGCGCAAATCCGGTACAAAAACGATGAATTATTTATAGAATAATGGGTTAATATTAATATATTTCCGGTATTCATTGTATGCTGAAATAGAAATACCATCGTAACTTTCATTTTATTTTAGGAGGGTATCAGTTTGGCAGCCATTTCATTTGAAGAAATCATGTTTACCATCATGTCCGCTACTCAGGACACCTTTAAAAGCTACATGAATATCGATCTGCTGGCCGGCAAGGTAGAAAAGAAGGTCGAACCTGTTGATTCGGATGTGACCGGTATAGTCGGTATTGCAGGCGACCGGGTCGGCTACATCATCATCGCCACTGACAAGTTAAGTGCCCAGTTTGTCGCCAAAGAGCTGCTGATGGTGGATGAGGCGGATGATGAATGTATCAGGGATGCAATGGGAGAGCTGGCCAACAACATAGCCGGCGCCTTCAAGACCAAATATCACGCTCAGTACGGCAGCGTTGCGCTTGGATTGCCGTTGGTGGTATCCGGGCAATTGAGGGCAATATCCGAGCCGCCGGATCCTTCCGATCAGGCATCCAGCATTAACGTACAGTGCAAGGGAGTGACAATCCCTTTCAAAACGGCTGACGGCTCCATTTCTCTTACGGTCATGGTGTATATCTAGTTTTCGTCCTGGAACGGTTTCTGCTTTATCCTGAGACTCCGGATGGGCAGAATCAAGTTTTAAGACCCGCCCAATGCGATCATTCTCAGACAATACAGTTGCCATGAACAGCCTGCTCTCGCGCTATGGAGAGTTGTTGAGCGAAGTCGATGCCTGGTTTCATGACTGTACTGTCCGGCATCCGCAGCAGATAACATGCCGGGCAGGCTGTTCATCCTGCTGCCGGGGGCTGTTTGATATCACCCTGCTGGATGCTCTATACCTTAAGTCCGGTTTTGACCGGCTTGACGAATCACTGAAAATCGGCGTTACACGTGCTGCTGATGAGCGTCTGAAGGCTCTTTCAAGACAATTTCCGCTGTTCGCCGAACCCTGGATATTGAACCGGATTCCAGAGCCGGAATGGGACGCAATCATGCCCGAGGAGGATGAAACGCCCTGTCCGCTGTTGTCTGAGGCCGGCGTTTGCCTGATCTATGAATATCGGCCGATGACCTGCAGGTTGAATGGTATTCCTCTGATTGATGTTTCCGGAGAGGAGTTGTTTGATGAATGGTGTTCTCTTAACTTTGTGATGGGAAATCCTCTGGAATACGAGGATCTGAGTTTCAGGTTCACGGAACTGTTCGCCCAGGAACTGCTGCTGTTTCATGAGCTTATCCGGATATTAACCGGGAAGAGTATCAGCGAGGTCGATACGATTATTCCGGCTGCGGTCGTGCTTGAGCTTGACAGGGTATTGCCGGTAGTCGAAGAAATGGTTGGTCAGTCAACTGATACGACAAAATTCCCTTTAAACCCCCTGCGCTCATAACTATCCTGGGCGGCTTGCGCTCCCCGCAACGAACCGTACCGCCCCATGCGAACCCGATAAAACCTGCTGCCATCAACAATTGCTTCCTGAACATCCGCAGCCCCATACTTTCTTTTCAGTTCTTCGGCGTACCGGTATGCGTTCTCCCTGTTTTTCAGAGCAGCTACCTGCAGTGCAAAGGTGCCTCTGTCATAACTGGCAGGCGCTCGGTAATTTGTAACTCCCGGCAGGTTGCCGCTTCTATACCCGAGCGCAGTGACCTTGACCATTGCCAACCCTTCGCGAAGCATATCCAGTTTGTCGGCTGCTCCCTCTGAAAGGTCAATAATGCGATCCCGCACAAACGGACCACGATCGTTTATTCGGACAATAATCTCCTTGCCGTTTCTCTTGTGCTGCACCTTTACGTAGACGCCCAGAGGCAGGGTCTTGTGGGCGGCTGTCATCGCGTTCATATCGAATGGTTCGCCGCTGCTGGTCTTGCGTCCGTGAAAATCGCGCCCGTAGCTGCTGGCAACACCCTCCTGCACGAATCCCTCGTGACTGGAAAGCGGCTCATATCTTTTCCCGTAAACGGTGTAAGGTTTCTGTCCCGGTTTAAGATGAGGTTGCTCTGGCTGTTCCTGATAATAGTTGTTTCTCTGGTAACCGGCGCATCCCGGGAGAAAAAGCGGGATGCAGAGTATAAACAGGGTTAATCGTATGTAGCAGAGAATGGGGGGCATAAAAACAGCACCTGTGATTTTGAATAAGCTCCAGTAACATGATTACGGATGTTTTTATAGCAGAAAATTTAATCTTAAGCCGAGGTTGATAAACGGCTCTTACCCACAATTTTCAATTGTCAACTCGAATGTAATTCGATTGGTTGACAATGCCTCTCTGCTGTGCTATCGAGTGGCGCGGAGGTAGTATATGACGATGCGTGGATTTATTCAGAAAATGTCTGATGATGTTCTGGCGGGAGCCGCTCTTGAAACAGTCGATGCGCTCAGGTTGTCTGAAGTGAGTGGATCTGATCTCTATCTGCTGTTTGCCGAGGCGTCTCGCATCCGGGAACATTTCAAGGGGAATGCGGCTTCGCTCTGCTCTATCATAAATGCAAAATCCGGGCGCTGCCCCGAGAACTGCGCCTTCTGCGCCCAGTCGGCTCTGCACAAGACCAATGCGCCGGTCTATCCCCTCGTGGATGAGGAAGAGCTGGTACGCTGCGCCCGGAGCGCCGAACAGAACGGGGCCTGCTGTTACGGCATTATTACCAGCGGGACCGGCATCAAACCGGGGGCGGAGTTGGAAAAGATCTGCCGTGCCTTGCGAAGGATTAAGGCGGAGACCAGCATCGATCCATCTTGCTCACTCGGCATTCTGGGTGTTGAGACGGCACAACAGCTCAAGGAGGCAGGCATGGTGACCTATCACCACAACCTGGAGACCTCCCGCAGTTTTTTTCCGAACATATGCACGACCCATGACTATCAGGATGATGTGGAAACGGTCAGGGCGGTCAAGAGGGCCGGACTCAAGATTTGTTGCGGCGGTATCTTCGGGCTCGGGGAAGCCTTCACCCATCGCGTGGAGTTGGCCGAGACCCTGCGCGAGCTGGACGTGGATACGGTGCCGATCAATTTCCTGAATCCGGTGGAGGGGACCCGCCTGGCGGACGCGAACTTCCTGACTCCAATGGAGTGCCTTAAAATAATTGCAATCTACCGCTTCATGCTCCCTAAAAAATCACTGGCGGTATGCGGTGGCCGCGAAAGAAATCTGCGTGAATTGCAGTCGTGGATTTTCCTGGCCGGCGCCAGCGGAATGATGACAGGCAACTATCTGACCACGCCGGGTCGCGCACCGGAGCAGGACCGCCAGATGCTGGCCGATCTGGAGTTGACCGTGGAGAGTTGCGCATGAGCAGAGGCATTTTTGTAACCGGCACGGATACGGGTGTCGGGAAGACGATAGTTGCTGCAGCTCTGGCGCGTCTACTGAGTATGAACGGCATCAATGTCGGCGTGATGAAGCCGGTTACCAGCGGCTGTCGTGAGGAAAATGGGCTGTTGGTATCTGATGATGCGCTTCTGCTCTGCCGGGCCGCCGGCATTCCATATTCCGAAGATGTTGCTCCGTATCGTCTCCGGGAAGCGATTGCACCGGCCGTGGCCGCCAGAGTTGAAGGGGTGCGGATAGACTTTTCGTATATCAAAACGGCTTATGAACGTCTTGTTGCCTCTTGCGACTATATCATAGTTGAGGGCGCCGGCGGTTTGATGGCGCCGCTTTCGGGCGGCCTGCTGATTGCCGATCTGGCGCGTGAATTGGGGCTGCCGTTGCTGGTTGTCGCGCGTCCGGGACTTGGAACCATAAATCACTCAGTTCTTACCTGCTTTGCTGCCCAGCAGATGGGGCTGACCGTGGCAGGAGTTATCATAAACGGCATGCCGGAAAATCCGGGATTGGCGGAGCAGAATGCGCCGCATCAGATCGGTTCGCTCTCTGGTGCGCCTCTGTTGGGAGTTTGGCCCAAGCGAGATGAAGTTGACGAGATGGAGATGGTGGATGAGCTGGCCGCCTGGCTGGACGGACAGCCGGAAACGGCGATTGTGCTGCGGGAGTTGGGACTGTGACTGTATATACCGAACGGTTGCGAACATTAGACAAGCGCCACGTCTGGCATCCCTTTACCCAGATGCAGGATTGGGATCGTGACGAGCAGATTATCATCGAGAGAGGGGAGGGGTGCTGGCTGATCGATACGGACGGCAAGCGCTACCTGGACGGGGTAGCCTCCATGTGGACCAATGTCCATGGACACTGCCGGTCGGAGTTGAACGAAGCGCTCAAGGCACAGGTGGAGCGGTTGGAACATTCGACTCTGCTTGGCCTTGCCAGTGAGCAGAGTATCCTGCTGGCGGCAAGATTGGCGGAAATTACCCCACCCGGCCTTGACCGGTTCTTTTATTCGGACAACGGTTCGACAGCCATGGAGGTGGCGGTCAAGATGGCTTATCAGTTTCAGGTACATCATGGCCATCCGGAACGAAGCCGGTTTGTTACCTTTAAAAATGCCTATCATGGCGATACGTTGGGGGCGGTTAGTGTAGGTGGTATCGATATCTACCACTCGACGTTCAAGCCGCTGATGTTCGAGACCATTCAAGCTCCGGCCCCCTACTGCTACCGCTGTGAACTGGGATGTGACGACCGCTTGGCATGCGGTATGAAATGCATTGATGCCCTGGAATCGCTCCTGATGGAACATGCCTCCTGCTGCGCCGGATTGGTGATAGAACCTCTGCTTCAGGGCGCGGGTGGAATGATAGTGCAGCCTGCAGGATTTCTTGGACGTGTTCGCGAACTATGCAACCGGTACGATCTCCTTATGATAGCCGATGAGGTGGCGACCGGTTTTGGCCGCACCGGTAAGATGTTTGCCTGTCAGCACGAAGATGTAGTGCCCGATATCATGGCTATCTCCAAGGGTATCGCCGCCGGTTATCTGCCGCTGGCAGCCACTGTCGCCTCGGAAGAGGTCTATGCCGCTTTTCTGGGGGAGTACTCCGAACTGAAAACTTTTTTTCACGGCCACACCTTTACCGGAAATCCTCTGGCATGTGCAGTGGCTTTAAAGAGTCTGGATCTTTTTGTGACCGATAATCTGCTCGAACTCTTGCAGTCAAAGATATTGACTCTGGCAGAGCGTTTGGAGGTAATCGGGATGTTTCCCCACGTGGGGGATGTTCGTCAGTGCGGAATGGCCGCCGGTATCGAACTTGTGGAGGAGAAAGCTTCCCGTAGGGCTTATCCCTGGGAGCAGAGGTTAGGTGTACGGGTTTGCCTAGAAGCACGTAAGCAGGGCATTTTCTCCCGTCCTCTGGGAAATACGGTGGTGGTTTATCCGCCGCTGGCTATTTCAAATATGGAACTGGAGTTTCTTCTCGATGGTCTGCAGCGATCTATAAAGAGCGTTACGGAATCGTAGTACGCTGTAACACTTATGGGTAAGGTCAAGTCCCCCCTCCCTTGACGGACCCAAAGGGCCTAAAGGAGGGGGCTGGGGCGGGGGTGAAGCTGCAACACGCTGATTTCATGGCAACCTCCCCCCCACCCTAACCCTCCCCCGCAAGGGGGGAGGGGACTTGTTTGTATATGTTGGTTTAACTGCTCCTGTGTACCAGCACCCCGCCTCGAAGCGGGGTTTTTTCTTGCATTTCAAGGTGATTGCCGATTAAATGCCGTTGCATGAAAATCGAGAGGTCTGCAGATGGCGGATGAGATCAAAATTCTGGTTATAGACGATGATGATTCCGGGCGTGAAGCGCTGACTTTACTGCTCCGCTCTGCGGGATACAAAGTAATCTCAGCCGCCAGCGGTGAAGAGGCACTGGATATCATCGACCGTGAGCAGTTTCAGGTTATAGTATCCGACCTTTTCCTGCCGGATAAAAGTGGTCTTGATATCTTGCAGAGTGTCAGAAAGGTAGCAACTACCACCGAAGTTATTGTAGTAACCGGCCATGCCTCCGCTCAAACGGCTGTCCGGGCCATGAAAGAAGGCGCCTTCGACTATATTACCAAGCCTATTGATTTTGATGAACTGAGAATAGTTGTTGCCAAGGCTTTAGAAAAACAGCAGCTTCTCTCCGAGAACATCTACCTTCGCAACCAGCTTCGGGACAGGTTTGAATTCAGTAATATCATCGGCAACTCTCCCTCAATGAAGCTTGTTTTTGAAAGAATGACACGTATCGTAAAGACCGATTCGACGGTTCTTATCACCGGCGATTCCGGTACCGGAAAAGAGCTGGTCGCCCGTGCCCTTCACTACAACGGCAACCGGAGAGAACGCCCTTTTGTTGCGGTGAATTGCAGCGCCATACCTGAGGCATTGATGGAGAGCGAACTGTTCGGTCACGTGCGGGGGGCATTCACCGGGGCTATCAAAGATAAGGCAGGGAAATTCGAGGCTGCCAATCATGGAACAATCTTTCTGGACGAGATAGGCACCATGCCTCTGCACCTGCAAACCAAGCTTTTGCGGGTATTGCAGGAGCAGGAGGTGGAACGGGTTGGATCCAACAAACCGGTGAAACTCCACGTCAGGGTTATTTCGGCTACGAATCTGGATCTTGAAAACAAGGTGAAACTTGGTGAATTTCGTGAAGACCTTTTCTACCGCCTGAATGTTATCCCTCTGCACCTTCCGCCGCTTCGAGAACGCAAACAGGACATTATGCCTCTGGTCATACACTTTCTTGAAAAACAGGGACGACTGATGGGGCGTCTGAACATGACGGTCGATAAACGGGCTTTTGAGGCGCTGGAGAGATACTCCTGGCCGGGAAATGTCCGTGAGCTTGAGAATCTTGTTGAACGTATGATTGCACTGACCGATGGCTCGGTAATAACCATGGATGACATTCCGGCCGGGATAGCGGCTGAAAAAGCAGGCGGGAATTTTGTTGATTTTGAGTTGCCGGGAGATGGCATCGATATGGAGGTTACGTTGCGTGATCTTGAACGAAAATTGATAGTTCAGTCTTTGGAATGCTCCAATGGGATCAAGTCCAGAGCTGCCTCTATGCTGGGTATCAACCGGACTACGCTGGTAGAAAAGATCAAACGGTTAAAAATTGGATACTGATTGTTTGTTTGAATAAACCTGAAATGAAAAAGGTACCCGCTATTGGCAGGTACCTTTGTTTTTCTGGCGGGGTTGACGGGGCTCGAACCCGCGACTTCCAGCGTGACAGGCTGGCACTCTAACCGACTGAGCTACAACCCCAATTAAATCAGGTTCAGGTTGAGATTGAGGTTGAGAATACTCAGGTTGAGGTTGGGGTTGAAAGTTTTCCTTAACCTCTAGCTCAACCTGTTTTCATTGGTGGGCGAAACAGGGATCGAACCTGTGACATCCAGCTTGTAAGGCTGGCGCTCTCCCAGCTGAGCTATTCGCCCTGATAAATGGCGGGGTTGACGGGGCTCGAACCCGCGACTTCCAGCGTGACAGGCTGGCACTCTAACCGACTGAGCTACAACCCCAATAAGTAAAAGTATTATTTCTTCTTGCTGTTAACGGCTTCTTTTAAGGTTTTGCCGGCCTTGAACTTGGGAACGGTTGCAGCAGGGATGTTGATCTTTTTGCCGGTTTGAGGATTCTGACCCTTACGTGCAGCACGCTTGGCGGTCGAAAATGTGCCGAAGCCGACCAAACTCAGCTTGCCGCCACCTTTCAGGGTTGCTGTTACACTGGCGATAAAAGCTGCCACAGCTTTTTCTGCCTCAACTTTTTTCAGGCCTGCTTTCTCTGCTACAGCACTGATCAATTCTGCTTTTGTCACGTTACACCTCCGGTTGATTATGATTGTGAATACAAAGCGAGTCAGTGTTTATCAGATTCTCTTGAATTTTGTCAAGTTTATTTTAGTCTAAATGTACAGTTTATGGGCGATTAAGTGCTGTTGCCATGTTTTATCTAGGCGGCATCTTGAAGAATCTGTTCATGAACCACGATAGGTTTTTCTCTGTTTATTATAACGTCCTCGCTTATGACAACTTCCTTAACAGTTGGTTGTGATGGAACATCATACATGATATCCAGCATGGAGTTTTCCAGAATCGAACGAAGACCGCGGGCTCCCGTGTTCCGTTTAAGCGCTTCTTTCGCAATTGCCACCAGTGACCCGTCTGTGAAGCGCAAGCGCACGTTTTCAAGGTCGAATAGCTTCTGGTACTGCTTTACCAGCGAATTCTTCGGCTCTTTAAGAATCTGCACCATGGCATCTTCATCAAGTTCCGTGAGGGTTGCCAACATTGGGAGCCTGCCTATGAATTCCGGAATATACCCATATTTGAGAAGATCCTCAGGAGTCACGTTGTTTAGAAGTTCACCGACCTTCTTTTCTGCACGTTTTTTAACATCGGCCCCAAAGCCGAGGCTTTTCATGCCTATCCGTTGCTGGATTACGTTTTCCAATCCACCGAAAGCTCCCCCGCAGATAAAGAGAATATTCGTGGTGTCAACTTTCATGAATTCCTGCTGCGGGTGTTTACGGCCACCCTTGGGGGGGATGCTGGCAACGGTTCCCTCAATGATTTTTAGCAGAGCCTGCTGAACACCTTCACCGGAAACATCCCGGGTAATAGATGGCGAATCGGTTTTACGTGCAATCTTGTCAATTTCGTCAATGTAGATGATACCCTTCTGGGCTCGCTCAACATCATAATCAGCGGCCTGTAACAGACTCAGGATTATGTTTTCTACATCTTCCCCCACATAACCGGCCTCGGTAAGGTTGGTTGCGTCAGCCATCGCGAAAGGTACCTTGAGTATCCTGGCCAGGGTTTGCGCCAGAAGCGTCTTTCCGGAACCGGTAGGTCCAAGAAGCAGTATATTGCTTTTTTGCATTTCGACATCACCCGGCTTGAAGCCGGAGTCAATACGCTTGTAATGATTGTAAACCGCAACTGAAAGAACTTTCTTGGCTCTATCCTGACCGATCACGTATTCATCAAGTATCTCCTTGATTTCACGTGGCTTCGGGAGTTTTTTCAGGTCAGGCCCGAGGGTCTCCTCCATCTTGATCTCTTCAGCTATTATGTCGTTGCAGAGTTCGATGCATTCGTCACAGATGTAGACGGCTGGCCCAGCGATCAGTTTTTTTACATCCTCCTGGCTCTTCCCGCAGAAAGAGCAGGTCAGATGCTCCTGATTTACATCCCGCCGGCTCATGGAGTACCTCCTGTGAATGGTTTTCTGGTTACGATCGAGTCGATCAGCCCATATGCCCTGGCATCTTCGGCGGACATGAAGTAGTCTCGATCCGTATCGGTTTCCACCTTGTCCTTCTGTTGACCGGTCAGTTCCGCCAGAATCTCGTTGAGTTCATCTTTCATGCGCAGGATTTCCTTGGCATGAATACTGATGTCGGTAGCCTGCCCCTGAAATCCACCTAGAGGCTGGTGGATCATGATACGAGAATGGCTGAGGCTGAACCGTTTGCCGTTCTCTCCTGCGGCCAGAAGCACAGCTCCCATTGAAGCGGCCTGCCCCACGCAGATGGTAGAGACCGGAGATTTTATGTAACGCATGGTGTCAAAAATTGCCATGCCGGCCGTAACCACTCCCCCGGGCGAATTGATATACAGGTGTATATCCTTGTCGGGATCTTCGGCTTCCAGAAAAAGCATCTGAGCGATAACCAGATTTGCAACATTGTCGTCAATCCCGCCACCTAAAAAAATTATCCGCTCCTTGAGGAGCCGGGAATATATATCATATGCCCGTTCGCCACGACCGCTCTGTTCCACCACCATCGGGATATACATTTATTCTCCTCGAACCGCTCTCAGTTCAGCAGCATCAACTTCTGTAACAACAGCAGAATCAATCAGAAATGAGATCGCCTTGTCCTCTCTTATTTCGGCTGTAATTGAATCTTTTGCTTTGGGATTGGAAGAGTAGTACTCCCTGATACGTTTAAGCATATCCGGGTTACCAGCCGCAATCTTTTCGTACCGCGCAGATAGATCCTCTTCTGATACCGCTATCTTTTCCTTTTCCACCAACTCCATAAGAAGCAGTCCTCCGCGTACCTTGTCGGCAGCATCGTCATGGAAACGGGCATTAAATCCTGCGGCATCCAATCCCATCATTTCTATGGACATCTGCTGGCTTTTGAGCCGGTTTTTCAGGTTCTCAAACATGAAATCAAGTTGGCGTTTTACCAGCGATTCAGGAACCTCCAGCGGATTCTTCTCTATCAAAGCCTGGATTACGCGCTCTTTAAAATCATTTTCGATGCGGTCGGCCTCATGTTTACCATGGTATTCGACCATCTTTGCGCGCAGTTCATCCATTGTGTCGTATTCACCGAACTGCTGCGCAAATTCGTCATCAAGTTCAGGCAGCTCCTTCAGCTTTATATCTTTGATGGTAACATTGAACATCCCCTGCTTTCCAGAGGCTTCCTGATTGCGGTAACCATCCGGCAGAGTCAGGCTGAACTCCTTTGTCTCGCCGGTTCTCATGCCTATCAATTGCTCATCAAATCCGGGAATCAGACGGTTTGAGCCGATTTCAACAATTGATTCTTCCGATACATTGCTCTCTTCAGGGAAACCTTCTACCGAGAAAGAATAGTCAACCGTAACAGAATGTCCGTTTTTAATGAAGCTCCCTTCGGCTACAGGGACCAGTTGGGCCATGTTTTCCCGCATTCGCTTGAGTTCATCTTCAATGTTCTGCGGTTTTTCAACGTAGATTTCCTTTTTTACCGATAGTCCGGAATAATCTTTAAGAAGTATCTGAGGCATTACCTCAACAAGGGCGCTGTATTTGAATGGGACGTTTTGTTCAAGGATGTCACATTCAATGGTTGGCGAGTTGACAGGATCAATTTTGTGATCGTCTATTGCCTTGTAAAGGGTCTGTTCGTAAAACTTGCGCATAACCTCATCACGCATGGCATCACTGTAGGTGCGCTTGATAATAGGCATCGGGGCTTTGCCGGGACGGAAACCCTGGAGTTTCGCCTTTTTCTGGATTGCAGAGTAAGCTTTTTCAATCTCCTCGTTGACCCTTTCAGCCGGAATTTCTATATGTATTTTTTTTTGAACCGGGCTGACATCTTCGACATGAACCTGCATGTTGGCTGTCCTCTTCCTTATTAAATGTGATGATCGTTCGCTATGTACGGTAAAAGAGAGTTAAATGGTGCGAGCGGGGAGACTCGAACTCCCATATCCTTACGGATGCTAGGTCCTAAGCCTAGTGCGTCTGCCATTCCGCCACGCTCGCAGGTATATCCATCGTAGCGGCTGTCTGCGACGATTGGAATAGTAAAAAATATGTGATTATGCTGAATAGGTCAAGTAATTATTGAAAAACAGTTAACTATTCAACAGATACACACGACAATCAAGTTTGTTCTTGTTTCTGGTCCCCACTCCCATTTGAGTGGAGAGGAGACTTTTTTTCGCAAAGTCAGAATTTGAGCAGAACAGTAAGAAAATATTGCCAGATGTTTACTAAAATATCATCCGCCGGCAAGTTTTACCTTATATCCACGCGCCTTTAATTCAAGCATCAGAATATCTCTATGGTCACCCTGTATCTCGATTATGCCATCTTTAACCGTACCGCCGCACCCGCACTTTTTCTTTAATGCACCGGCTAGTTCCTTGAGATCTGCTCCTGCCGGCGAGGCTCCGCTTATCACGATGACCGTGCCTCCTCCGCGCCCCTTGACTTCACGTCTCAATCTGACGATTCCGTCTGTTTGCTCTGAAGAAGGTTTGCTCCCGGCATTTCCGGGCCTTATTCGTCCCGTTTCAGTTGAATATACGGGAGTGCTGTTTGAGTTTTTTTTCACTTGCCCCAGTCCCTGGCATACCGGAAGTCCCTGTCTATCGTCCGGTTCGATACTTTGGCGATTACCGGCAGGCGTCTTTTGAAATGCGAATTCTGGATTTTGTAATAGATACTGTCTATGAAGTCACCCGCCAAGCCGCTTTCTATCAGCTCCTTCCGGTTCATGCGCTGATCCACCATCCGGTAGAGAAGTTCGTCCACCTGACGGTAGGAGAAACCCAGTTCCTCTTCGTCGGTCTGGCCGGCCCAGAGGTCTGCTGATGGCTGTTTTTGGATGATTTCACTGGGGACTCCCATCTGCTCGGAAAGCTGCCATACCTGGGATTTGTAAAGGTCGCCGATCGGATTAATGGCCGATGCCATATCGCCGTAAAGCGTTCCGTAACCCAAAAGCAGCTCGGTTTTGTTGCTGGTGCCAAGTACCAGCGCACGGAGCAGTGCGGAGTGGTCGAAAAGGATCGTCATTCTTTCGCGGGCCATCTTGTTGCCTCGCCGCATATTGTCGGCATCGGGGAAAATTTCGAAATAGGCATCCACCATCGGAGTGATCGGTATTACCTCAAAGTTTACTCCGCAGGCAGCGGCCACCAGTCGGGCATGGATTTCACTATCGGGGTTACTGGATTTGTACGGCATGCAGATAGCATGAACATTCTCCGGCCCCAGAGCCTCAGCGGCTATAAATGCAACCAGGGCAGAATCAATACCGCCTGATAGACCGAGTACAGTCTTGTTTATTCCTACCTTGTGTACCTCATCACGCACAAAGTTGACCAGCAGCTGCCTCAGCAGTACGGTATTGGCCGACAATCCGGACATCATCTACCCCTTTCCCGTTCGATACGCCGTAATTCCTGCATGGTCACAAACAGGTTCTCGTCACGCAGCATCGGGGAGAATATTCTCTCCCGTCGAAGGCTACCCTCATCAACTGTTGCGGTGACGAGGTCTTCTACAAAAATATTTCCACGGACGATCGACTCGCCGGATGGAGAGACAAATTCCGAGCCCCCCCAGAAGTTGATCCCATCCTCGAAGCCGACCCTGTTGCAGTAGAGTACCCTGCAGTTAAGGAACATCGCGGTTGTGGAGGTCAACTGTTGCCAGGCCGTGGCCGAGTCGAGAGATTCTCCTCCAACCCCTCGGCCGGGACTGCTGGAAAGGCAGATCAGTGTTGTTGCGCCGTCCATGGCCAGGATATAAGAGGCCGACAGGTGCCACATGTCCTCACAGATCAAGAGGCCAATACGTCCAAGTTTTGTGTCGAAGGCCCGAAAATGCTGGCCGCGAGCGAGGTAGCGCTGTTCGTCGAACAGACCGTAGGTTGGGAGATAAACCTTTCTGTGCAGATGGCGGATGGCGCCCTCCTCCAGGAAGAGGGCCGAGTTGAAAAAACGGTAATCGTCGGTTACTTCTACGAATCCGATCGCAATAGATATGTCGCCGGAGAGCTTCACCAGCCGCTGGATCTCAGGAGAATCGAGCCGAAGTGCAACTTCCGGGACGAGATCCTTCAGAAAATAGCCTGTAAGGGCCAGTTCCGGGAAGAGTACCAGGTCGGCCTTGGCAGACAAGGCCTTTTTGATTTGCTCTTCGACCAGTACCATGTTGTCGGCGACACAACCTAGTTTTGGTTTGATCTGGGCCAGGACAACGGTAAAATCCATGCGGAATCTCCTTGTATCAGCTATTCTCCAACAATCTTCACCAGTACCCGTTTGCGGCGTTTTCCATCGAATTCACCGTAGAAGATCTGTTCCCACGGTCCCATGTCAAGCTTGCCTCCGGTCACCGCCACCATCACCTCGCGTCCCATGATGGTGCGTTTCAGGTGGGCATCGGCATTATCCTCGAAGCCGTTGTGGCGGTAGCGGGAATAGGGCTTTTCCGGGGCAAGCCCCTCCAACCATGCCTCAATGTCCTGATGCAGGCCTGGCTCGTCGTCGTTGATGAATACGCTGGCGGTGATGTGCATCGCATTGCACAAAAGCAGGCCTTCGCGGATTCCGCTTTCCGAGAGGCACTCCTCAACCGTTGGAGTAATGTTGATCAGCTCCCGGCGCTGGCGAGTCTCGAACCAGAGCTCTTTTCGGTAGGATTTCATGGCCGGTCCGCTACCTTCTGTTCAATATGCAAGATCAAAAGCATTTATAATATGCTCTACCTTATGCTGTCCGCCGTAGTCAAGCAGTATGGCGATCACATCGAAACGTGCATCGGTATCATGCAACCGGTTCTTTGAAAGCCAGGTCAGCGCGGCTTTGGAAATCTGGCGCTGTTTGAAGGGGGTCACTGCCAGTTGAGGCAAGCCGTATGAGACTCCTCGCCGTGCTTTGACCTCTATAAAGACAAGACTCTTATCGCTGGGATCGCGGGCAATGATGTCAACTTCACCCCCCTTGCAGCGGAAGTTGCGCTCCATAATAAGGTAGCCGCGAACTGTCAGAAAATTCGAGGCAACCTCCTCGCCCAGTTCACCGGTGCTCTTGTTGCCTGATGGGAGAGGAGCAGGGAGAGTCTTCGATGTCGGTCGGCTAAACAGGCCCACTAGCTTACTCCGTTCTGAAAATCCATGCGCTTCAAGCTTTTTTGCGGCACTACTGGTTGCCACAATATGTTTTCGTTAACGAGCTTGATCTCCGGGAGGAACCTGCCGGATCAGTCAACGAAAAGGCGGATGGCCTTCCGCGTTCGGGAGGCTTAGTCGCGCCGGCGCCGCCGCATATTGTGGAGCCAGAGGAGCAGTTAACTGAGTGTGACGGGCAAAGAGCGTCCACACCACTCGGCTACTGTTCGCTGGATATCCAGTAACGCAACATCGCGATCATATCGGCACGCTTAAACGGTTTGGCGAGGTAGTCGTCCATGCCGGCATTCATACAGCGCTGACGATCTTCGGCGTAGGCATTGGCGGTGAGCGCCACAATAGGTGTGCGCTTACGCCCAGCCATTTCGTGCGCTCGAATCTCCCTAGTTGCCTTATAACCGTCGAGCTCTGGCATTTGACAGTCCATGAGCACGACATCAAAATCTTGCTCAAACCATGCATCTACGGCGATGCGCCCATTGGCCGCCAACGTGACGCGACAGTTCGCGATCTCCAGTATCGCCAGTGCGAGTTCCTGGTTTACGATATTGTCTTCGGCGAGTAGAACTCGCGCGCCGTGAAAATCGACTTCAAGCTCGTCTTTGGCGGCGGGCGTATGCGCCATGCTATCAAACGCGCCTATTTTGGTGGCAATGGTGTTGGGCTCAAAGCTTTGCGGCAAGCCGGCGCTGATCGTGAACCAGAAGGTCGAACCGCGTCCCGGCTCACTCTCCACTCCGATATAGCCCCCCATCATTGCGGCGAGTTCTTTGCATATCACCAGACCCAGTCCGGTGCCGCCGTAACGTCTGGTTGTCGAGTTGTCAGCCTGGCTGAATGGCTGGAACAGGCGCGACTGTGCCTCCTCGCTGATGCCGATGCCGCTGTCGGTGACGTCAAAACGGAGTAGATATGACGTTGGCGCCACTTCGTCCGCAGCGGGCGAAGTGAGTCCGACCGTGAGCGTGATCTTGCCGCGGTCGGTGAACTTGATTGCGTTTCCTAGCAGGTTCAGCAGGATCTGGCGCAGTCGCCTCGGGTCAGTGTGGATGAACCGCGGCATTTCAGGTTTGTAATTGCTGGTTAGCTCGATACCTTTCTCAAATGTTAAATTAGACAGCAACTGCAGTGTCTCTTCGATCAGTTTGCCGAGGTCGATATCGACCGTTTGCAACTCCAACCGCCCAGCTTCGATCTTTGAAAAATCCAGAATATCGTTGATGAGGTTCAGTAGCGCCTCGCCCGAGCGGTGAATCGACCGCGCGTAGCGCAACTGGGGTTCGTTAAGCTCTGTATCAAGGAGCAGTTCGGTCATACCCAGCACCGCGTTCATTGGTGTGCGGATCTCGTGGCTCATGTTGGCCAGAAACTCGGACTTGGCCTTGTTGGCGGCCTCGGCGGCACTCTTTGCGCGCTTCAATTCGCCTTCGATCCGTTTTTGCTCTGTGATGTCGAGCACTGTTCCAGTCATGCGTATCCCCTGTCCCGTCGCGTCGCGCAAGACTTGCCCCTGGGTATGCACAACCCGGATGCCGCGTTCGGGCGAAACGACTCTGTGCTCGATGTTGTAGGGGATATCTTCTTCAACCGCGCGCCTCAACGCCTCGGCCACCTTGTTGCGGTCGTCGGGATGCAGCGCTTCCATGAAAACCGAATAACTTGACAGGATATCTCCGCGTCCGGGTGTGTAGGTTTCGTAAGCCTCCTTCGACCAGTGCAAATCGCCGTTCAGCAGATTCCAGTCCCAGCTGCCCAGGTGTGCAATGCGCTGCGCCATGTCGAGCTGTTCTTTTTGCTCGACCAGTACGCGGTTCGTAGCCTCGGTCGAGTCGCGCGCTTTGCGCAATTGTGTGCGCAAACTCTGGATGTAGCCGCTGATGAGCGCAAACCACGCGAGCACGGCCGCCAGGACCAGAAGCCTGAGCGATTCGAGACTGAAATTCATTGCAGAAGGGTGATTGACGGCCAGAAGCGCGACCAGAGCCGCGTAGGACGCGATCATGGCAACTGCTACCAGCAGCAGTGCAGTGGTAGCCAGCCTGAAGGTGCCGAACAGAAACGTAACCAGATACATGAGGACGAAAATCGGGCGGGCGTCGCCGGCATAGTAGAGAACGTAGCTTATGGTGGATATAGAAGCCAGAATCTGCGCAATTGTCATGCTCGCGTCGCCAAACTTGCGGCTCAGGCCTGAGCGAATCGTAGCAAAAAACAGAACGATGCAAGCGAACACGAACCCGCTGGCGGTAATCAATGCGTGAAGCGGGAGATGGCCGAGCAGCCAGCCTGTGGCGAACAAACAGACCCCAAGAAGCGAGCTCCCAGAGGCAATCAGTTGACGCTGTATCAGGACACGATGCCGCCTGTCGTCAGCGTATTTGCCGTACAGCAGTTGGTCCCACCGGGGGTTGGCTCCGCTCCGGCCGGTCGAACGCGATTGCGTCCGGCTCGCCTCGGCGGGAGGAATGTCAGTCAAGTGTCGCATGAAAAACCGGTCTTCCTCCTTTTCAACTTGATGTTGGACTGTTGCAGGATCAGGTTGCCAACGGTCATGGCAGAACCGGGAAGAGTAACAAATCTGTCCTGGCGGATACAGCCTGTTTGATCTCTTCTTCTACCGGTTCCTTCTGTTGCCAGTGGTCGTGGGAAAAGAAGGAGTTTTGGTCGTTAGAGCCAAGAGAGTCAAAGTTGTTTCTACAGAAAATCCTTATCATCAAAACATCAATCTGTATTCAGCCCAGATGATACGGTAGCAGTTGCCGGAATTTTGTTGATGAGTCAGGTTAACACATCAGCATCTTGCGGGTCAAAAGGATTGAATGGAGCAACAGCTGTAAAGTCGAATATCAGAATGGACTGAATATCAAGCGTTTAATCACGTTGACTAAAATCGGTTACGGATGCTATGTTCGAGAGCGGATTAAAAGCAAATTGCCAACATAAATATTTGGAGGATGCATTATGGCTGAACACGATATGTCCGATAAGGAAAAACAGTATTTTTTCAATACCCCACAGCAGAGTTTGCCGTTTTTTCTTAAGGGATCCAACAGTTACGACTGGGGGATGAAGAACCGCCTTGCACGCATTTTCAATCCCGATTCAGGAAAGACTGTAATGCTTGCCTTTGACCACGGCTATTTTCAGGGACCAACCACCGGTCTTGAGCGCGTTGATATCACGATAAACCCTTTGGTTCCGTATGCCGATGCTCTGATGTGTACGCGTGGGATACTCCGTTCCGTGATAGATCCATCAGTGCAAAACTCCGTAGTAATGCGAGCCAGTGGTGGTCCAAGCATCCTTAAAGATCTTTCCAATGAGCAGATTGCGGTGAATGTGGAAGATGCCCTGCGTATGAACGTCAGCGCAATGGCGGTGCAGGTTTTCGTCGGAGGGGCCTGCGAAACCCAGACTATCAACAACATGACCAGACTGATAGACAAATGCAACCGCTATGGAATGCCGGTGCTGGGTGTCACTGCCGTTGGAACGGAGCTTACCCGCGACGCCAGGTATATCGGTCTGGCTGTTCGCATTCTGGCTGAACTGGGGGCGGCAGTTATCAAGACCTATTTTGTCCCGGAGTTTGAGACGGTTGTGGCGTCATGTCCGGTGCCGGTGGTGATTGCCGGCGGCAAGAAACTTCCGGAGCTTGATGCTCTCAGGATGGCTCGAAACGCCATCGACGCCGGGGCTGCCGGTGTAGACATGGGGCGCAACATCTTCCAGTCCGATGCGCCGATTGCCATGATAAAGGCCGTGCGGAAGGTAGTGCATGAAAACATGTCTGCCGAGCATGCCTTCGAATTCTACCAGGAGTTGAAAAACTCATGAAAGTAGGGATGTATTACCGCAACAGCGATGTGCGTCTGGAGGAGCAGGAAATACCCGCTGTCGGCGACAATGACGTGCTGTTGAAAGTCATGGTCAGCGGCATCTGCGGCAGCGACCTGATGGAATGGTACCGGATAAAGCGGGCGCCGCTGGTGCTTGGGCACGAACTGACAGGCCAGATAGTTGCGGTCGGTTCAGCTGTGGAGAATGTGACAGTAGGGCAGCGTGTATTTGCTACACATCATGTCCCATGCGACGAGTGCATTTATTGCCTCTCCGGCCACGAAACCGCATGCTTGACTTTCCAGGAAAAAAATAATTTCACACCTGGTGGATTTTCTCAGTTTCTAAAGGTTAGCGGTCGTAGCGTTCGTACCGGTTTGTTGGAACTGCCGGAGGGGATCTCCTATGAGACCGGCGCGTTTATCGAGCCGCTTGCAACCGTGGTGCGCGCCTTCAGGGTCATGTCGCTTTCGCCGGGTGACACTCTTATGATTTACGGCGCCGGTCTGGCCGGAATCCTGTTCGTAAAACTGGCGAAGGCGCTTGGCGTCGGCAATGTAATAGTTGCCGATATCAACGATTATCGCCTGGCTGCAGCGAAGCGCGCGGGCGCTGATTTCACCGTGCATGCTTCAGAGGATGTGCCGTTGTTTCTAAGGCGAATGAACGGACGCCTGGCTGACAGAGTGGTTATCAGTACCGGAGCTCTGACTGCGGCGGAAGCAGCGATGCATTGCGCGGACCGTGGCGGAACGGTGCTGTTTTTTGCCGTGGCGCAGCCGGGAGAAACCATTGCCGTTGATTTTAACCAGGTCTGGCGGAATGACATCAGTTTCAAAACCTGTTACGGCGCGGCTCCGCGTGATAACAGGCAGGCAATGGAATTGCTTCGATGCGGTGCGGTTGAAGTTTCAGACATGATTACCCATCGCCTGGGTATAGATCAGATAGGTGAGGCTTTCAGAATTGCCGCTGAGCCTACCGGAACCCTGAAAGTTATCATTGAACCCAACAGGGAATGATATTTAAAACCTGTCCGTAATTTTATGTCGGGATATGATTGTCATCCAGCATTGAAATAGGGGAGGTCAAGCAGTTCCGACATTGAGTCGATTGTAGCATCGCAATCCTGCAACTCCGTTAGTCTGCCGTATCCCCAGGAGCACCCGACGGTTACCAACCCTGCACGTTTACCGGCCAGGATGTCATTTATGCTGTCGCCCACCATAACAGCCTCATGCGGTGCGACTCCGAGCTGTGCAATCACCCGCAACAGGGGTAACGGAGATGGCTTCATTTCGGAGTATGTGTCGCCGCCGCAGATGATCTCAAAAAAGTGATGAGTCCCTAGTTGTCTTAAGATGAGGTCGCTCAACCGTTCGTTTTTGTTGGAGATCACCGCCAGCCGGATGCCGATTGACTGCAAGCATTCGAGTGTCTTTGTCGCATCCATGTAAAGCCGGCTCTTGTCGGCAATATGCTCGGTGTTGAAATCTACGAAGAGTTGCAAACCCCGCTCGAAATCATTCAGAGAACTATCCGGCAGGGCCTGCCGAATCAGATTGCCGGCACCTTTGCCCACCATCAGGCGTACATCGTGGCGCGTCAGCGGTGGGAGCGAAAAAGCCGCTCTCATGTGATTGACAGCGTCGGTCAGATCCTCCAGAGAATCCACCAGCGTACCGTCAAGATCGAAAAGAACTGCCCGGATGGTCATGCCGTCTTGGTTTTTGCCGGTTTTTCAAGTTGTGGAAGAATTATGACCGGCTTTTTGGCCGGGCGGTATAGAAGAAAGGTTTTCCCAAGAATCTGTGCAACCTCTGCAGAACAGGCCTCGGCCAGGATCTCGCTTGCCTCATGTTTGTCGAGCAGGCAGGATTCAAGAAGTCTCACCTTGACAAGTTCGTGATGATCAAGGGCAGTGCAGGCCTCAATAATCAAGGTATCCTCTACATCTTTCTTCCCTATCTGAATAACTGGTTTCAGTTTGTGCCCCAGAGCTCGCAAGTGACGTTTCTGTTTTCCGTTCAGCATGATGGGGACGGTCTCCTTATGAATAGGGGTAATCAAGCTCGCCCCTTATATCACAATGGAGAGCAGGCAGGCAAATCAGATTTGCATCATCTCCGGCATACTACTGTATTGTGTAACTAAATTTGAAAAAGAATGTACTCTTTTTTATTTATATGATACGAAGGCAGAGTTTGATCCCTCTTAAAATTTTTAACATCGCCTGGTTTTTGGCATGTGTGGAGTTATTGATGAGTTCAGGTAAATATCCAATTTCATCCGCCCTGACATCTTTAAATACCGAGACTACTGAGCCTGTTGTAGATCCAAGCCGGAAAATTCCGGGTAAAGTTCACCATCTGCCGCCATCAATCTGGAAAAAGATGGTTGGAGAGGCAAAAAGTCCGCTCGACAAGGCGGTCGAGAGAACACGCGATTTCTTTTTCCGTGAGCAGTTGCCTGGTGGTTACTGGTGGGCGGAGCTTGAGTCCAATACTACGATCACTTCCGAATATATCATGCTGTTCCATTTCCTCGGCATGGTAGACAAGATTCGTGAGCGGAAGATGGCCAGATATATCCTCTCAAAGCAGACAGAAGATGGATCATGGTCCATATGGTTCGGTGGTCCCGGCGATCTTTCAACCACTATCGAATCCTATTTTGCTCTAAAGCTTGCCGGTTATTCAGCAGATCATCCCGCAATGATTAGAGCCCGCGATTTTATCCTCGCCAATGGCGGCATTCTTAAGGCCCGAGTTTTTACCAAGGTATTTCTGGCTCTTTTCGGCGAATATTCATGGATGGGAGTTCCATCCATGCCGATTGAACTTATGCTGCTCCCCAACTGGGCATATTTCAACATGTACGAATTGTCGAGCTGGTCGCGTGCTACCATCATTCCACTCTCTGTAGTCATGTCCGAAAGGCCGGTTCGCAGGCTTCCCCCATCCGCCCGTGTTCAGGAGCTTTTTGTTCGTCCGCCACGGCCGACCGATTATACTTTTACCAAGGAAGACGGAATCCTTACCTGGAAGAACTTTTTTATCGGCGTTGACCACCTGCTCAAGGTCTACGAGTCATCTCCATTAAGACTCTTCAAGAAAAAGTCGGTTACGGTTGCTGAACAGTGGATTCTTGAACATCAGGAACCGAGCGGTGACTGGGGTGGCATCCAGCCGGCGATGCTCAATTCTGTTCTTGCTCTTCACTGTTTGGGGTATGCCAATGACCATCCTGCAGTTGTAAAGGGGCTGGAAGCCTTGGCAAATTTCTGTATTGAAGATGATGAGAGCCTGGTTTTGCAATCGTGTGTTTCTCCTGTATGGGATACGGCGCTCGTGCTTGTGGCCATGCAGGAGGCGGGAGTCCCGACAGACCATCCGGCTTTGGTGTTGTCGGCCCAGTGGTTGCTCGACCTGGAGGTTCGCCGCAAGGGAGATTGGCAGGTCAAATCCCCTGAACTGGAACCCGGAGGGTGGGCTTTTGAGTTCCTGAACGACTGGTATCCGGATGTGGACGATTCCGGTTTCGTAATGCTGGCTATAAAAGATATAAAAGTCCGCGACAAAAAACATAAGGAACAGGCCATTAAGCGCGGTATTTCCTGGTGCCTCGGATTGCAGAGCAATAACGGCGGATGGGCTGCTTTTGACAAAAATAATACAAAGTACCTTCTGAACAAGATTCCTTTTGCCGACCTTGAGGCGTTAATTGACCCGCCAACAGCTGATCTTACAGGACGAATGCTGGAGTTGATGGGAAATTTCAACTACCCCAAAACGGATAAGGCGGCTGTTCAGGCTCTGGAGTTCCTCAAAATCGAGCAGGAGCCTGAGGGACCCTGGTGGGGCAGATGGGGCGTCAACTACATCTATGGCACCTGGTCGGTTTTGTGCGGCCTGGAGGCGATCGGCGAGGATATGTCTCAAGCTTACATAAAAAAGTCGGTTAATTGGCTGAAATCCAAGCAGAATATTGATGGAGGCTGGGGTGAAGTGTGCGAGTCGTACGGCGACCGCTCTTTAATGGGATGTGGCCCTAGTACGGCGTCCCAGACAAGCTGGGCTCTATTATCACTATTTGCAGCAGGCGAGGCCTCTTCGGAAGCGGCTACACGGGGAATTGGCTATTTGCTGGCTACCCAGAAACAGGACGGCACCTGGGATGAGGATGCTTTTACCGGCACCGGATTCCCCAAGTTTTTCATGATAAAGTACCATATTTATCGCAACTGCTTCCCGTTGACCGCACTTGGAAAGTATCGCCGTCTGACTGCGGAGCAGTTTAAATAGAATAGAATTGCAACCAGGTCTAGGTCTGCTTTTCAGATAAAGCCCCGATGTATTAACATTTGGGGCTTTCCGATTTTTTTATGAAAACATTTGTGACAGGTTCAACAGGTTTCATTGGTTCCACCATTACCCGAGAACTTCTTAAAGATGGGCGTGAAGTGCGCGTGTTGGTGAGGCCCGGTTCCGATACCTCAAACTTGAGTGGATTGGACGTGGAGTTTTGGAAGGGGGACCTTCTGGATCGTGAAACTCTGCGTCAGGGGCTTAAAGGATGCGATGTCCTTTACCACGCAGCCGCGGATTATCGTCTCTGGACACGTACTCCGGATGAGATGTACCGGGTCAATGTCGGCGGCACTGAGTCGATACTGGAGGCATCAATCGAAAGTGGCCTAGATCGGGTTGTATATACCAGCAGTGTCGGAACCCTTGGTAATTCCGGTGACGGCACTCCGGGAAAAGAGGATACCCCCGTTTCGCTGGCCGACATGGTTGGTCCATACAAAAAGAGCAAATATCTGGCCGAACGAGTGGCTGAAAAATTTGTTTCACGAGGTCTTCCGCTGGTGGTGGTTAACCCCTCGACTCCGGTAGGACCAAGAGATATCAAGCCTACTCCGACAGGCAAAATTATTGTTGATTTTCTAAAACGCAAGATGCCCGCTTATCTGGATACAGGTCTCAACATAATAGCCGTAGAGGACTGTGCCCGTGGTCATATCCTTGCCGAGCAGAAGGGTCGTGTCGGCGAGAAATACATACTAGGAAACAGCAATCTGACTTTGCATCACATTTTCGGACTGTTGGAAGAGCTGACCGGGATACCGTCTCCCAGGGTCAAGTTGCCCTACCTGCCGATCCTGGCGGCGGCATATATTAATGATGGGCTATCGCGTATTACCGGCAGGGAACCATTGATTCCACTTGCCGGAGTGCAGATGGCGTCCAAGTTCATGTATTTTGACTCCTCCAAATCTGTTCAGGAGTTGGGACTTCCGCAGACGCCGGTCAAGGATGCGTTGAGACTGGCAGTTGACTGGTTCAGAAGCAACGGGTATGCTTAAGGAAGGTTGAGGGTTGAGGGTTGAGGGTTGAGGGTTGAAGAATTTTGCTTTCCCATCTCTCAACTCTCATCGTTTTTTGTTTGAATGATGAAGGGTGAAACTATGTTACTTGAAAAGATCAACAGCCCCTCGGACCTCAAAAAACTTAAGCCGGAGCAGCTGCCGGCCTTGGCGGAGGAGGTCCGAAAATTTCTTCTTGAGACGGTCTCCATTACCGGCGGACATCTTGGATCAAATATGGGAACGGTCGAATTGACTATCGCCCTGCATTACTGCTTTGACTCGCCAAACGACAAAATAATCTGGGACGTTGGTCACCAGGCCTATACCCACAAGATCCTGACCGGGCGGAGAGATCGCTTTATTACACAGCGCCAGTACAAGGGGCTTTCCGGTTTTCCTAAGCGGAGTGAGTCTGAACACGACGCCTTTGGTGTAGGACATTCATCGACCTCCATCTCGGCCGGACTTGGCATGGCTACCGCTTCCTGTTTGTCCGGCACCAAGAATCACTCCATAGCCGTAATCGGCGATGGTTCAATGACTGGGGGAATAGCTTTTGAGGCGCTCAATCAGGCAGGCCATCTCAAAAAGAATCTCATTGTTATCTTAAATGACAATGAGATGTCGATCTCGAAGAATGTGGGCGCTTTTTCAGCATTTATCTCGCGCAAAATGACAGGCCGCTACTTTCGTGATCTGAAAAAGGAGATGCAGGGATTACTTAAGCACATCCCGGCTATCGGCACCGATATTCTCCATTTTGCGCGCAGAGCCGAAAACTCACTGAAGAGCTTCCTGACCCCAGGCGCCCTGTTTGATGCTCTGGGCTTCGATTATGTCGGGCCGCTGGATGGGCACAATCTTCCCCAGTTGCTGGATGTGTTCAACAACATCAATGAGTTGGATGGACCGCTGCTGGTCCATGTTATGACGACCAAGGGCAAGGGTTACAAGCCTGCAGAAGATACGCCCGACAAATACCATGGTGTGGGCTCTTTTGATATCGCCACAGGCAAGGGGGCCGTCAAGGCCTCAAACAAGTCGTACACCGACGTGTTTGGCGAAACAATAGTTCTGATGGCCGAAGAAGACCCTAAAATAGTAGCAATAACCGCCGCCATGCCGGATGGTACAGGGCTCAACAACTTTTCCAGGCGCTTCCCGAAACGCTTTTTTGATGTAGGTATAGCCGAACAGCACGGCTTGGTCTTTGCCGCCGGCATGGCTGCGGAAGGATACCGGCCGGTGGCCGCCATTTATTCCACATTTGTCCAGCGCGCCTACGATCAGGTTTTCCACGATATCTGTCTGCAGATGCTTCCAGTGACAATTGCGATGGATCGCGCCGGTCTGGTGGGCGATGATGGTCCGACCCATCATGGCGTTTTTGACCTCTCTTATCTGCGCCACTTACCCGGAATTACGCTGATGGCGCCCAAGGATGAGAACGAATTGCGTCACATGCTGAAGACCGCAGTATATTCCGGTGTTCCAATGGCGCTTCGTTATCCGCGCGGAGCGGGTTACGGTGTTGAGCTGGATGCCGGACTAAAGTCCCTGGAAATCGGAAAGGGAGAACTTTTGTCGGATGGGCGGGATCTGACCATCATCGCTATCGGAGCAACGGTTTATCCCGCGTTAGAAGCGGCTGAAACTCTCAAGTTGAACGGGATTGACGCAGGCGTTATAAATGCCAGGTTCGTAAAACCGCTCGATACTGATCTGATCCTTTCAGCCGCCCGCAAAACCGGGTGCATCATGACGGTTGAGGAAAATGCCCTGCAGGGTGGTTTCGGCAGCGCCGTACTCGAGCTTCTGTATGATAATGGGATGCAGGATATAAAGGTCAGGCGTCTCGGCATTCCGGACCGCTACATCGAGCAGGGAAGCCAGGCCCAATTGCGCAGGGATGTAGGAATTGATGCCGCAGGTATTACATCGACGGCGATAGAATTTATGAAATGAGACGACATGAACCAGGAAGACGCCCGTAATAAAATCATATTTGCCCTTGATCTGAATGACCTTTCAGAGATCGACCGCTATGCCGGAATGTTGTCCGGCAGCGTGGGCATGTTCAAAGTAGGCAAGGAGCTGTTCACCTCCTGTGGCCCTCAAGCGGTCAAGGCGGTGCAGAACCATGGCGGCCAGGTGTTTCTGGACCTGAAGTACCACGATATTCCCAATACGGTAGCTAATGCAATGCTCTCTGCTGCAAGACTGGGTGTCCAGTTGGTAAACCTGCACGCATTGGGGGGGGGCGAGATGATGGAGAGTGCTGCCAATGCGGTGCAAAAGGAGTTTGGCAACTCGGAAAGGCCGAAACTGCTGGCAGTCACGATTCTGACCTCTTCTACAGAGGCGACCCTGCGACAGATCGGGATCGAATATTCTGTTCAGGAGATGGTTGTGCGTCTGGCACGTCTTGCCAAAGAGTCGGGCATGGATGGCGTTGTGGCATCGCCGCTTGAAATTGAACTGATCCGCAAGGCCTGTGGCCCCGACTTTCTGATAGTCACGCCGGGAGTGCGTCCGTCATTCGCTGCGGCAGACGATCAGAAACGGATTATGACGCCGGTCGAGGCTGTAAAGGCTGGAGCCGATTACCTGGTTATCGGCAGACCGATAGCGAGGGCGGCTGATCCTGCAAAGGCGTCGCAGTTGATAGCCGGGGAAATCATGGCTGGTTGTATATGAAAGGCGAGCTGATTTTCGGCGTCAATCCGGTCAAGGAATCCCTGCGGGGCGGACGGGGGGCATTCAATCTGTATCTGCAGACAAACGCGACCGACCATCGGGTCGAAAATATCGTCAAACTTGCGGAAGAACGGGGGGTTGCGGTTCACCGCCGCGAAAAAATAGACCTGACAAAAATGTGCGCTTCTTCGCATCATCAGGGGATTGCCCTGGAGGTGGAGCCGTTCCGTTATGCGGATCTGGACGATCTGTTGGGATCTGTGGCGGACTCCGGGAAGCCCGGATTTCTGCTTGTGCTTGACGGCATACAGGATCCGCACAACCTGGGGGCTTTGATCCGCAGCGCAGCTTGCGCAGGAGTTGACGGAGTTGTTATTCCAAAGGATCGCGCCTGTGGTGTTACTGCTGCCGCCGAAAAAGCATCTGCCGGCGCAGTGGAAACCATCCCGGTTGTTCAGGTGACAAATATCGCTCAGGCGCTGGGGGCAATGAAAAAGGGTGGCTACTGGGTTTACGGTCTTGCCGGTGAGGCTGCCGATTCTCTGTTTGATATGAAATTCTCCGGCAGCATCGCTCTGGTTATAGGTGGAGAGGGAGAGGGGATCAGACCGCTGGTAAGCAAACAGTGCGATTTGCTGATGTCAATTCCGCAGTATGGGGGGGTCAGCTCTCTGAATGCCTCGGTGGCTGGCGGGATTGCGATGTTCGAGGTGGCGCGGAAGATCAACGTGCAGAATTGATTTGTTACATAGACGGTGATTGAGGTCTCAAAGGCCGTCCGGTCAGCATGGTGCTGATTGGGCGGCTTTTTTGTTGGCAAGGAGCATTAGGCCTCTGACGGCTTATATTTTGTCTTTTGGACCATATTGAAATTCTATTTCCCCCATTTATTCCCTTTGACAGATTCATAATTTGAAATCATAATGATTTCAATTATTGATATCTAAACATTCAGGATGGTGAAATGAAGCGGATCATCATAGACACAAACTTTTATGCGGCCTTCAAAAGAAATGAAGCTGAAGCTGTCACCCTTTTGAAACGAGTCGAATATATCGGCATCAATACGGTTATACTCGGCGAATTGCTGGCCGGATTCCGCTGCGGAAACCGGGAGCGGGAAAACCGGATGGAGCTGGATCAATTTCTCGACTCGGCAAGGGTCGATACGATCATACTTGATGATGAAACAGCTGAATTTTACGCCCAGATATTTTCAGAGTTGCGACAAAAAGGGCGCCCCATTCCGTCCAACGACCTCTGGCTGGCTGCCTCTTCTTTGCAGCACGGCCTTGCATTGGCCACCTATGATGATCACTTTCGCAATATAACCGGCCTTCTTATGGCGAACAGGTAATTGAAGGAGACAAAGATGACTACCATGACTTTGCGCGGCATAGACGACACCATCTCCGGGGCGTTAAAGGAAAAAGCTAGACGCGAGGATACCAGTGTCAATACAGTGATGCTCAGGATTTTAAAGGAAGGCCTGGGTATCGAAAAAAAGAAACGGAATGTCGTTTACGATGACCTGGACCATCTGGCCGGCACTTGGAGCGCGGCGGACGCGGCAGAGTTCGAGCAGGCCACCGCAGTGTTTGAAAAGGTGGATGAGGATATGTGGAAATGAGGAGTGTTGGTGGTAGCTTATTGCAAGACCCTCTCCGGAAATCGTTTCAGACGTCAAGTCAAAATAGAACAAGGAAAACTGTCTGGTATTGAGCCCAGCCCAGCCGCAATGATCAAAAACGAGCGAAAAGATGAACCACGATTCGTCCTTACCTGTTTCCCCTTCTCATCTGCCTTTTGCAACATCTACGAACATTTACTTCCTTCGTTTTTTCTATCTGATAATAGCAGGAGCGCATTTTGAAGGTTCTTTTGGGTCGCAGCCCAATCAAGGGGCACATGTTCCCGAGTACGTTCCTTCAACGCTTCTTGGAACGCTTTTACAGCCTCTTCGAGTCGCTCCGTATCTTTCTCCCGCTCGCCAAGACTACCGAGGGCGGCACCAAGGTTGTTTTGGGTTATGGCCCAGTCAAGGGGCACATGTTCCCGAGTACGTTCCTTCAAAGCTTCCCTGAACGCGTTTACCGCCTCTTTGAGCCGCTCCGTCCCTTTCTCTCGCTCACCAAGTCTACGGAGGGCGCTACCCAGGTTGTTTTGGGTTATGGCCCATTGAAGTGGCGCCTGTTCCCGCGTGTACTCTTTCAACGCTTCCCTGTACGCGTTTACCGCCTCTTCGAGCTGCGTCGTTTCTTTCTCTCTATCACCGAGCCTACTGAGGGCGTTACCCAGGTTGTTTTGGGTCATGGCCCAATCAAGGGGCACCCGTTCCCGCGTGTACTCTTTTAAGGCTTCTCGGAACGCATTTGCCGCCTCCTCAGGCCGCGACGTTTCTTTCTCCCGCTCGCCGAGTTTGAGGAGGGCGGCACCTAGATTGTTCTCAGTCGCGGCCCATTTAAGGGGCACTCGTTCCCGAGTACGTTCCTTCAATGCCTCCCGGAAGGCTCTTGCGGCCTCTTCTAGCAGCTCCGTATCTTACTCCCTTTCACCGAGACTGAGGAGGGCGTTGCCCAGGTTGTTTTGGGTCAGAGACCAATCAAGATCGGAAGAGCACACGTCTGA
>JAQTRC010000185.1 GCA_028712665.1 Desulfuromonadaceae bacterium | reverse complement strand
ACAACGCCACAGTACAGACCTTCAACACCAGCATCCGCACCTTCCCCAACTCCCTGACCAATTCACTGCTGTTGCATCTGCAGCGGAAAGAACCGTTCAAGGCGGATGAAGAGGCCAAGATTGCGCCGAAAATCAAGCTTTAAGATTTATGAACAATCAATAATGTGGACACTGCCCGAATTGCTGCTGCTCGTCATGCTGAAACTCCATTTCTGCATGACGACACAGGGCTTGCTTGACAATGGTTGATGGCGGTCTATAATTTCAGGTAGTTTGTTTGGTCTTCAAGGGGGCTGCGATGAATCAGGCACTTTTATCGAAGAGCAGGCTTGCGGATTTCGTTTCCTATCTGGTCTCCGGGCATAAGGTGGTCGCTCCGGTCCCACTTCAGGAGGGACGTTTCAAGTTTGATGAGGTGCAGAGCCTCGCCGACATCTCACTCAACTATATTCCGACAATTCTCCCCCCTAAAAAATATTTCATGCCTCAGCGTTCAACACTCCTCAGGTACGATCTCTCAAAAGGTCAGGATATGGAAGAAATGGTGGAGCTGGAAAAGCTTGTGCTCTTCGGAGTTCACACCTGTGATCTGGCCGGAATCCAGTGCCTTAACATAGTCTTTTCCGACCGCCCTAAAGATCTGCACTATCTTGCAAGAAACAACTTCATAACAGTCATCGGCCTGGAGTGCAGCGACTACTGCGACTCTTTCGCCGGCTGCGCAATGCTCCACAACCACCTGCCAAAGGGGGGGTACGACCTCTTCCTGACGGAACTCGCAGAGTGCTATTACGTTCACATCAACACCCAGAAGGGGGAAGAGATGATTGAGGAAGCCTCCATTTTCGAGGCCGCGACAAAAGCCGCTGAAGGAGAGCTGGAACGGTTGAGATCCCGAAAGAAAGAGCTTTTCACCAGTGAAGTACCAATCCGCTATCAGGACATACCTCGACTGTTTGAAGAGACATTCGACAGCGATGTCTGGAGCCAGCTTGGAGAGAAATGCCTCTCCTGCGGCAACTGTACTTCAGTCTGCCCCACCTGCTTCTGCTTCGACATCCTGGACGAACCGGAGCTCGACCTTGGCAGCGGGGAGCGGGTAAGGGTCTGGGACTCCTGCCAGAATGAGGCCTTTGCCGCCGTAGCTGGGGGGGATAACTTTCGAAAGAAACGGCTGGAGAGGCAGCGGCACAGATTCCACCGGAAGTTCAAATACCTGATGGACAGATATGGAAGGCTTTTCTGCACCGGCTGCGGACGCTGCAGCCGCTCCTGCATGGCCGGCATCAACCTGAAGCGGACGATCAGCGCACTGATAGAGGAGCGAGGTTAATGGAAGCTGAAACCGTAAGTATCGAAAATTCAGGCTATAGAATCAAACATGGCCTGCTCAGCAGGATAACTCCACTGACTAAACAGGAGAAACTGCTGGAGATCAGGCTGCCGGAAGGGGAGTATCTGGATCACGACCCGGGGCAGTTTGTCCAGGTTTCAGTTTTCGGCGTTGGTGAAGCTCCGATCTCCATCTGCTCTTCCCCGACCCGTCGTGAAGCCTTCGAGATCTGCGTTCGTCAGGCTGGACGGGTCACTACGGCCATCCACAAGCTTTGCGAGGGGGATGTCGTAGGGATACGCGGCCCTTTCGGAGTCGGGTTCCCGGTACTCCCTCTTGAGGGGAACGACATTTTGCTGGTGGCTGGCGGGCTTGGCATAGCTCCACTACGCTCCCTTATCAACTACATCATCGACAACCGGCGCGATTTCGGAAAGGTGGACATTCTGCTCGGCTGCAGAAACCCTGAAAGCATGCTCTTTTCTTCGGAAATCGGACACTGGCAGAAGCGGATCGATCTCAACTTCTGCTGTTCCGTAGACCATGCCGCCCCGGAGTGGGCCGGGAATGTAGGGGTCATAACCGCTCTGATACCAGGAGTAAATCTCTATCCTCTCAAAACCTTCGTCATGGTATGCGGACCTCCGGTCATGTACCGCTATGTTGTCGATGAACTGCTGAAGAAGGGGATTCCGGAACGTCAGATTTTTCTCTCCCTGGAAAGGCATATGAAATGCGGTCTTGGCAAGTGCGGCCACTGTCAGATCGAAGACATTTACTGCTGCCAGGACGGGCCGGTATTCAGCTATCAGAAACTAAAACATATCCGGGGTGCAATCTGATGACACGACCGAAAGTCGCATTTTTCGATTTCTCCTGTTGTGAAGGGTGCCAGCTGCAGGTGGCCAATCTTGGGGAGGCGCTGCTCGATATCCTGGCTCTGGTCGATCTGGTGGAGTTCCGGGAGGTAATGTCGGAGAAGTGGAGCGGGCGATACAGTGTAACTTTTGCGGAAGGGAGCATCTGTAGCGATGAAGCTGCCGAAAAGCTCAGAAAACTCCGGGAGCGTTCGGACGTTCTGGTCGCCTACGGTTCCTGTGCCGCGACAGGAGGTGTCAACGGGATGCAGAACCGCATCCCTCGCGAGAAACTTATTTCCACGGTTTACGGCGATCAGTGGCGCGCGGAGGAGACGAGGGGAGTCCGGGCGATTCATCAGGTTGTGAAAGTAGATTACACGCTCTTCGGCTGCCCGATCAACCCGGCGGAATTTTTACGACTCCTCACGGCCATACTGGGTGGAATATCCTGGCACGCTTCAGACAATGCGGTCTGCGTCGAATGCAAATTCAACGAAAATGTCTGCATGTACGACCGTGGCGCCACCTGTCTGGGGCCGATTACTCGTGGGGGTTGCAACTCCTGGTGTGTTAACAACGGAAACGTCTGCTACGGATGCCGGGGGATGGTGAGCAACCCGAACAGGGCCGGTGCCGAAGAGGTGCTCCAGGCCCATGGTCTGAAGCCGGAGTTGATAGCCGGGAAAATGGGGATGTATACCGGGGCGCTGGAGGCTGACGATGGCACGTAGGAATCTCTCCCTTAATGTCGAGTTCATAACGCGGGTGGAAGGGCATGGCCATATCGTAATCGACATGGACGAAGGGGTATTAAGGAGCTGCCAGCTCAAGGTGGTGGAGGCGCCCAGGTTTTTCGAGGCGCTCCTGGTCGGGCGCTCCATTTTCGAGGCGCAGCATATCACCTCCCGCATCTGTGGTATCTGCGCCTGCGGGCACTCCCTTGCTTCAATCCAGGCTGCCGAGGACGCCATCGGTTTTACTCCGAGCGAACAGACGATACGGCTCAGAAA
>JAQTRC010000184.1 GCA_028712665.1 Desulfuromonadaceae bacterium | reverse complement strand
CTTGTCAACAGCACAATAGGACAAATTCAACTTCCTGAAGCACAAAAGATAGACCTTGAAGAAACCGTTTTAACCATCCTTTACAGGAGCCGCAAGTTTTATGATCGCATGACCGAGAAGGAGAAAGTTGAAGCCCTGACGCTGCTTACGCTATTCGCCGACACGCTGCTGACGGTCAATCCACTGGCTGGCAAGCACCTTATGAAATCCGTCCGCTGCTTCAACCAGAACATTTTCGGTGATGTCGGGGGAGGCGCTGCGAATGTTTAAGTGGCTTTTCAAGCACAGGAAACCGATTCGGCATTGCGACTATTGGGATGAATTGCACAACACCTGCATTTTTGAGCGGATGGAAAGTATCGTGCAGACGAAGTACCGGGATGATAGACCGGCGTGGAGCAATCCGGCGGGCTGCTTTGATGAACTGGATTGACGCGGATTGTATAAATAAGGCGAAAGGAGATTTCTTTATGAAAATCAGTCTTAATACTGATGGAACCTACAATATTGAAGGCCTAAGTCCTAAAAAGATGGCTTTACTCCAAAGGTTGATTTATGCCGCAAGTCGTGAAGGTGGCTATCGGATTGATATAGACGAATACGAAGAAATGGTTAAAGCATTTAATTTTTTGGATATCAAATCGGTTTTTGACCTTGATAAAGAGAAGGCAGAAATTGAAGCCAATGTTCATGAAATTATGAGTAAGTACAAGTAATTCACTATATCAGGATAATCCATGCCCCATGCTAATGTTCAATTCCCCCGAATTTAAGGGATTTAAAGCTATCCGGAAAGTGAGGTACAAAATGCAAGAGATAAGGCGCGGCGACATATTTTTCGCAGACCTCGGTCAGGGAGTCGGTTCGGAGCAGATGGGTAAAAGACCGGTCGTTGTCTTACAAAATGATATCGGTAACAAGTTCAGTTCTACTGTCATTATCGCCGCCATTACCTCCAATGGAAAGGATTTTGTAACTCATTTGATTGTAGGCCCTGAATGCGGTTTAAAGATGGATTCGGCAATTGAGCTTGAACAGATCAGGACTATCGACAAAAGGCGGCTGCTTGAAAGAATAGGGCATATACCACCTGAGATTATGGAACTGGTGAATGAAAAGCTGGATATAAGTTTTGGGCGAGAGACAAAAGAAAAAGGAGGCGGGGTTTTGGAAAAGCTTATTACAATTCAAAATGTCAGCGGGTTTATAGATGAAAATGGTATAGCACATTTAAGTCTTGAAAACGTGGCAAGAGGTCTGGGATTTACTCAAATGAAAAACGGATATGAATATGTAAGATGGGAAAGGGTTTATGAATATCTTGAGTCCTTTGAATTTTCCCCACAAGTGGGGAAGGAAAATTTCATTCCTGAGAATATATTTTATCTTCTTGCAATGAAAGCCAACAATGAAACGGCAATAGCTTTTCAAATGAAAGTTGCAAGCGAGATTCTTCCATCTATCCGTAAGACAGGCACATATTCCGTCCAGTCCAAATCCGCACTCGAAGCCCTGCAGGACACAGTCAAGGTTTTAACCGAGCACGAATCCCGCCTGAATAAGCTCGACGAAAAGGTAGACAACGAAATCCGCATTACCTTTAACCAAGCTAAAGAAATTCAATTCAACGTGTCCATCAGGGTTATAGAACTTCTAGGCGATAAAGATTCTCCGGATTATCGCAATTATAAAGGTTCATATTTTCAGCAGTTGCATCATGACTTGAAAGATCGGCTGGGGGTTCCGAGTTATCGGGACATTCGCAAACTTGATTATAATGCAGCATTGGCTTATATAAAGGCGTGGTTGCCGAAGGCGGTTGATAAATCAGCATAGCAAGGGGTGATGTCCTATGTATGCGCCGGGGGAATTAAGCCTCGGCTGGACTGGCGGGACTACCCGCTGCCAAGCCCACTTATTTGATGGACGCAGGCGATATGCGCCCGGGCTAAAGATCACGCGTCAGAAGGGGGGTCAGTTATGGAGATATTATGCTGGCACAGCTGGTTTGATCTGCTAAAAGTTCTGCGCACAGTCTGCGGTACAAATGATAAAAGCAATAATCCGGTCAAGCCGCGCACAAATTCTGTGGTATCCGGATATCCAAGCGGCTTCGTTTGAATGCAGGGTGGCTCCCGAAACAGCCGAATGCAGACTATAACAATTATACCATGGCGGGTGAGATTCCCGCCTTACATGGAACGGTCGTATGCACGAAGTACACGCCGGTTTCCGGTCGAGGCGCAGGTACAAGGCCTGCTCGTTCCACCAGCCGAAAGGCAAATATTTATCAGGAGGTCGAAATCATGTCAATCAGGTCAATTCTCAGGAATAAGAAAAGGAATCTGGATATAGTTCCTTCACCGTACACGCGCGGCACAACACTCAACAAGCTTGCGAACATGATTATTCTCGCAATGCAACACAGCGGTAAAAAATTCAACGAAATATTTAAGCGCACAGAAACTCAACATCTTATAGTAACTCACAATATGGGCGAGTTCAGAAGGTATCCGCTTAAGGGAAGGCCGGGTTGCTTTGAGGAATTGCTGAAGCTTGCTGTCGGTAAGAAGATGGGAACCGTAATTCGGTAAATAGGAGGCGGCCATGAAACTGATTGATGGGGCATTGATAAAGTATCCTGGAATGAACAGGAACACAATCATACGTTTTGGCTGCCCGGATAATTGGGGACTGATTGCAAAGGCGAAGTGCAAAGCGCCCAACTGCAAAGAGTGCTGGGAGCAGGAACTAAGGGATAAGGAGGCGGCTAAACATGGGTGACGGTCCAACTTTACCTCAAAAGATTTTCTCGGTCATATTTCTTTTAGCAGCATTGACGGCTTTTATATGGCAGGCGCGGGTAATGTGGCTGCAGGACATAAAGAAAATTATTCGCACAGAGGAAAGTGAGAAGGTGGTGAAACCGGATGAAACTCAGCATATTGATGTCCGCACTTGAAGCAACCTGGCAGGACATAAAGGTCAACAAGTTCAGGATCGGTTGGAAGGGTCTGAAAAGAGAATTGCCGTCATGGGCTTACGTAAAACAGGTTTTCCGCTCGGCGGTTAACATATCAAAAAAACAGCTATAAACGAGGAAGGGAGGAATGAACTTGAAGGCAACAGGTATGACAAGGAAGTTGGACAATCTCGGTAGAGTGGTAATCCCCATGGAGCTCAGGAAGACAATGGGACTGAATATTGGCGATGGGCTGGAGATAT
>JAQTRC010000008.1:11329-55271 GCA_028712665.1 Desulfuromonadaceae bacterium | reverse complement strand
GTTGATGGCGATTCCTATCTGCTCGAACTGGTGTGGTATGTTCATCTCAATCCTGTTCGGGCGAAGATAGCCGATACGCCTGACTCATATATCTGGTCAAGCCATAAGGTCTACTCTGGAGCTGACGTGTTGCCGTGGCTTGTGCCGGATACGGTTCTCTCGATGTTTTCCGGTAATCGGATCGAGGCCGTGCAGGCATATTACATGTTCATCCGGGAAGGGATTGACGAGGGGCGTCGGGCAGATTTTCATGGGGAAGGCAATGCTGACAGCCGTATATTAGGGGATGACGGATTTATCGAACGTATCTCCGGCGAAGCGGACGGAGCTGCCGGAAAGGTTTCGATTGATAAGCTTCTTGGCATTATCTGCCAAAGGTATTCCGTTACACTGAATGACATCGCGCGTCCCGGCAAGGAGCACTCTCTGGCTCAGGTCAGGTCAATGGCTGCGTGGATCGTTCAGGACGTACCAACCATTACACTGAAACAGCTTTCAGAGAAGACGGGGCGTGATATCTCATCGCTTGCGGCTTCAGCGCTGCGGATGCAAAAACGGTCCCGTACAATACCGGAGTTGTTACGTGAAAAAGAGGAGTTGCTTGCGGAAATCACCAGATGCAAAGCCTGACCCCAGGGGTAAAAAAAGTGATGGCGAAAGATTTTTTGATTTAATTTTATGGAATGATGGCTTATCCTGTCCCCTTGGAGGGAAAGCATGCCGTCTCCGCTGACAATCAACTACAACTTCCGCTTTCGTAACGGAGAAAAAAGAGAGATACTCCTCCGGTTCGATAAGGATAACCTTGCCCTCCTCCCTTCCGCGAAACATACGCCTCCCGAGTGGGCGAAGCTGACCCTGCATCGATGCGTACGCTGTCCGCTTGACCCCGCTCTGCACCCGCACTGTCCGATAGCCGTACAACTGAGCGAGATTGTGAATATCTTCCACGAGCATAATTCCTTCGACGAGGTGGCTGTGGAGGTAACCGAAAACAGGCGCCGCTATCTCAAGCAAACCTCGCTGCAGGAGGGGCTGAGCTCCCTGTTGGGTGTCATTATGGCGGCAGGGGGTTGCCCGGTCCTGGAGCCGCTCCGGCCGATGGTCCGTTTTCATCTCCCTTTTGCCACCATTGAGGAAACCGAGTTCAGGATGGTCTCCATGTACCTGGTGGCGCAATTCCTGCGCCAGAAAAGGGGCGAGCAACCAGACTGGGCGCTGGATGGCTTGCAGACCATCTATGCCAGAATACAGGAAGTAAACACCTCCTTTGTCAAACGGATACGCGCCGCAGGGGAGAACGATGCCGGAATCAACGCCATCGTCATACTCGACTGCTTCGCCCATGCCGTGCCGTATGCGGTCAAGACCCTGATGCGGGATTACGAGAAATACTTCGCTCCTTATTCGGAATGAAGAGAAATCACCGCCGCCGGTAGCATTTCTTTACTCCTCCATGCACTGTAACCTTTTTGATCTTACCTGATGCTCCGCACGATAATCCGACCAGAGCCATCCCCCCCGCCCATTGTGCCCCCGCGCAATTCAGTGCGTCACGCTGTTGCAATCGAACTTGCAGGTAGGAGAATAAGGGTTGAACAACGCCTGGGGATCTCCTACCAATAAAGTAAAGTTAGTGCAATTTTTTTTCGCGATAATAAATGGTTACGCGTGATTTTATGGCTTGCCATATTATTCAAATTCTGCTATAGTACGATTAAACATAGACTTGCGAGGGTTTTAACAAACCCTCATTTGCCCTGGTAACTTTCCCTCCTAGTTACCAGGGTGTTTTTTATTTTCGGCAAGGGAATTGACGCCCTCTCCCCGTTGTGGTTTAATCGCCCGGTGGAAACAGATGCATACATAGCTTTGGGCTCGAATATCGGAGATCGCGAGCTTAACATGTTGCGAGCCGTTGCCGAGATCGGCAGGCTGCCTGATAGCAGGGTTACGGCACTTTCGCCGTTCTACGAAACATCACCGGTTGGAAATCTGTACCAGGGTGCTTTCTACAACGCAGCGCTCAGACTCTCTACCACTCTTGGGGCCCGCAGACTGCTGGAATGCCTGCTCCGGATCGAGGTTGACACCTTCAGGAGGGTCAGGACAGTTCATCATGGCCCACGAAGTATGGATCTTGATCTTCTGTTGTACGGGGCCCAGGTTATTAACGAAGAGGATCTCGTCGTTCCCCACCCGCGCCTGACGGAGCGCCGTTTCGTTCTGCAACCGCTTTCGGATATCGCACCGGAGCTTCAGCATCCGATAAGCGGCCAAACGATGGCCGAACTTCTCTCCTCGCTGAAAACAGACGAGACTGTTATCAAATTGTTGGCAAGTTAGAAATTATTTCCTCCGCCTTATGGGAGCATAAAATAATTTTTAACGCACTTATCCCGTTTATCGGGGTTAACGGAAGGAGCCGGTATGCTTAGATTACTGATATGGGGCTTATTGTTGTATGTTGGCTACCGCATTGTTCTTTCGCTCGTTTCCGCCAAAAAATCGCCGGCAAAACCGCTGGAAAGGGTGGAGCCGGTCGCTGAGACGCACCGCGATCCGGTCTGCGGGGTCTATGTATCGGAAGAGCAGGCTGTCATCGGTAAGCATGACGGTCAGCGGCACTATTTCTGCTCTATGGATTGCCTCGAAAAATACCGCGAAAAGCTTGACCATTAAAATCAAAATGGAGCGCATACCGAAATAACATGACAGCATCTCATACAACGAAACCATTAAAGCCCCTTTCCATCCTGTTTGCCGCTTCCGAGGCCTCCCCCTTCGCCAAGGAGGGGGGGCTTGGGGATGTTGTCGGCGCTTTGCCTAAATATCTCTCCCGGATGGGGCATGATGTGAGGGTCGTGATCCCTCGCTACCACTCTGTCGATTGCCGTAAATACGCTCTGCGCCTGCTTCCCGGTACGCTGGTGGTGCCGATGGGGATCATTGGATATATGTACTGCGGCGTTTACGAGGGGCGTCTGCCTGGGAGCGATGTCCCGATCTACCTTCTGGAGCATGAGCAGTTTTTCGGCCGACCCGGCCTCTACCAGCAGGATGGCCAGGGTTATATGGACAATGACAACCGTTTTGTCTTCCTTTCCAAGGCGGCTCTGGAACTCTGCAAGATGCTGGATTTCCACCCCGACGTCGTTCACGCCCATGACTGGCATACCGGCATCATCCCGGCCCTGCTGAACACCTCATATCTGCATGACCGGTTCGTAGGCGATGCCGCCTCGCTCCTCACGTTGCACAACATGCAGCATCAGGGGAATTATTACCCCGGCCTGATGGAGGTGTTGGACATCGGCTGGAAGCATTTCAACTACCTTGAACTGGAAATCGACGACCAGGTCAACCTGCTGAAAGGGGGTATTTATCACGCTACCCTGCTAAACACGGTCAGCGAGGGGTATGCCCGCGAGATTCAGACGGCTGCTTTCGGCTGTGGACTTGAGGGGGCGGTGCGCGATCGCTCTGCGGACCTCTCCGGTATCTTGAACGGCGTTGATTACGATGAATGGGATCCGGCTGCCGATCGGTTCATAGCCGCAAAATACAGTGCAAAAACCGTCAAAAAAGGGAAGGCGGCCTGCAAGCGGGATCTGCAGGGGGTCATGGGGTTGCCGCAGCGTGATGATCTGCCGCTGTTCGGGATTGTTTCGCGCATGGTCAAACAGAAGGGGATCGACGTCCTGGCGGAAGCGATTCACCGCATCCTTGAAATGGATCTCCAGTTCGTTATAGTCGGCAATGGCGAACCATGGGCACATTTCTACTTTGGAGACATTGCCGCCATGTACCCGGAAAAGTTTGCCTGCTTCATCGGCTACAACGAATCTCTGGCGCACAAGGTCGAGGCCGGCGCAGACTTCTTCGTCATGCCCTCGGCCTTTGAACCGTGCGGACTCAACCAGATGTACTCACTGGCCTACGGAACACCCCCCATCGTGCGGGCGACAGGCGGCCTGGACGACAGCGTGGAGAACTTTAACGAGGCGGTCATGTCCGGCGATGGTTTCAAGTTCTGGAAACATAGCGCCACGGCCCTGTTCGACACAATCGGCTGGGCGGCCTGGACTTTTTTTAACAATCCGAAAGGAATGGTTGCGCTCCGCAAAAACGGCATGAAGAAACGTTTCACCTGGGAAGTGGCTGCCGCCAAGTATGAGGAACTTTACCGACTGGCCGTTTTGCGTCGTCGGGGCGGGGAGTATTACCGTAACCGGTTTGGCGGGTAAGCCGAATAGGCACTGCAGCCCGTTCAAACGATTTCCGTGGAAAAGATTGCGAGAAATCAGCGATGAAAGAGAATAAGGAAAATTGCTACGAGATTGAATACCGGTTCGATTTTGAAGGGAAAAGGCCGGATATTGAATTCCACGTACTCTTGGGCAGGACGAACCTTATAGCTCTCCCTCCTGAAGGGAGCAGAGAGCACGAATGGACCCTTCTTGACTTCAATAAGTGCAGCATCTGCCCCCTCTCTTCAAGCGAGGTCAGGAATTGTCCGATAGCGTTCAACCTATCCGGTCTCGCAGAGATTTTTTCCGAGATGGTCTCCTATGACCAGGCGATAATCACCGTCAACGTGGAAGAACGCAGCTATATGAAGCGGGATACCATTCAGCAGGGCGCAAGATCTATACTGGGGATCTACATGGCATCAAGCGGCTGTCCGCACATGGCCATCCTGAAGCCAATGGTGCGGTTTCACCTCCCCTTTGCCTCGCATGAGGAGTCACTATATCGCCATGTAACCAGTTATCTGTTAAATCAGTATTTTGAGTATCTAAACGGTAAACGGCCCGACATCGATCTCGAAAAGCTCGAGAGAGAACAGGATAATGTGGATTTGGTGAATCGTGGTATCTTCAAGAGGTTCCAGGGTATTTCACCGAGCGATGTAAACAGGAACGCTCTTGTCATCCTGAATACCTTCAGCGTCATGATTAAGATGGGGATCGAGGGGAAGCTGGAACAGTTGAAGTACCTCTTCAAATAGATATTGCCTCTAGTACCCAGGAACATCTAAATCAACACATACAAACAAATCCCCTCCCCCCTTGCGGGGGAGGGTTAGGGTGGGGGGGAGGTTGCAATGAAATCAGCCTGTTGCAGCTTCACCCACCCCCTAACCCCCTCCCGTCAAGGGAGGGGGGATTTAGATGTTACATTGTACTAGACATTGAACCTGAAATTGATGATGTCCCCATCTTTGACCTCGTAGGTTTTCCCCTCCAGGCGAACAAGCCCTTTTTCTCTTGCGGCGGCCATCGAGCCGTGAGTGATGAAATCGTCGTATGCTACAACCTCTGCCCGGATAAATCCCCTTTCAATGTCGGAATGTATTTTACCCGCAGCATGTTGGGCATCAGTCCCCTTTTTGATTGTCCATGCCCTGACTTCGTCTTCACCTGAAGTCAGGAACGAGATGAAGCCCAAAAGATCGTATGAGAGATGTATCAGCTTGTTCAATGCCGGCTCTTCAATCCCGAGGTCTTCGAGAAAGGCTTTTGCTTCATCTTCTGAAAACCGGGCGATTTCCATTTCGATCTTGCCGCACAGGTCTATGACTTTTACATATCTGCCGCTGAAATATTCGCTGATGCTTTGAACCGATGCTTTTGTCCTTTCAGAGTTCATATCCTCCTCGGAGACATTAATCACGACCAGTTGCGGTTTAATGGACATGAACTGCAGGCTTCTCATGGCTTTTTGCTCTTCTTCGGTAAAATCGACATCTCTCAGCGCACTCTCGTTTTCCAGCGCATCCTTGCATTTAAGCAGGAGTTTCTGCTCTATCTCATCAGGCTTCTTACCCCTCTTTGCCCCCTCCTCCATACGATCCAGCCGTTTCTCCACCAGTTCCAGGTCGCCGAAAATCATTTCCAGTTCAACGGTTTCGGCATCCCTTCCCGGATTCACGCTTCCGATGGGGTGTGATACCGATTCATCCTCAAATCCCCGGATCACATGTACCAATGCATCGGCGTCTTTTATAAGATCAAAGACCTTCCTGTTCTGATCCGGATCACCTTTTGTGAGCCCGATATAGTCAATATACTCAACAGTCGCCTGAGTGCTCTTTTTCGGTTTGAATATTTCGGTAAGCCTTGTTATCCGCGAGTCGGGCACTTTTACAACCCCGATATAGGGGGCGGAAGAGATAATCGGATATGGGGTGACCTCAAGATTCAGTCCGGTCAGTGCGTTGAAGACAGTTGTCCTGCCTGAATTCGCCAGGCCGATAATTGCAGTTTTCATTTTTGTTTCACATCCCTTCCAAGATTTATTTATATTTGATTGAATAGCATCAGTATAACGCTATGAGGATGTATGGCAACATCATTCCTGTCAAGATCATTTCTTGTTTTTGTCGTGACGCGGGGCTACAGTGCAAATCAGTATTGAAGGGGAACCGTTATCTCCAGACAGGAATCCGGGTAACTGCAATGCCGACAAATAATCTGAGTGAGTTCATCGCCACCCTTGAATCCGATGGCGAATTGTCCCGCATATCGGTCGAGACCGACCCGCTCCTGGAGATCGCCGCGATCACCGATCGGATCTGCAAACAGCCGGATGGCGGCAAGGCGCTTCTTTTCGAAAGGCCCACCGGTTCAAACTTCAGGGTCGCCACCAACCTGTTCGGTTCCGAGAGGCGGGTCTGCCTGGCGCTCGGCATTGACCATCCGGGTCGTCTGACTGAACGTCTGAGTGCGATTTTAGGCCGGATTCCGGATGTCGAGTTTGGCCTCCTTGACAGACGGATTTCCGCTCTGCCCGAATTTTCCTGTTTCAGACCAAACGCCTCGATCGAGCCTGATCCGGACCTGACGACGATGGACCCTCCCGACCTTGCCGGATTCCCTTTCCTGCAGAGCTGGCCGGAAGACGGCTCGGCCTCCGGTCACCCCCGCTATATAACGCTGCCGCAGGTATTCTCGATCGATCCGGATGGCGGCACACCCAACAGCGGGCTCTACCGGATCCAGGTGCGGGGTTCGCAGGAGTTGGGCATCCAGTGGAAAGAGGGGAGCGGAGCGGCCAGACACGCCTGGGAGTACCATCGCAACGGAAAGGCGATGCCTGTAGCAGTTCTCCTGGGAGGCGATCCGGCGTCACTTTTCAGCGCAATGTTCCCACTTCCCGGCGCTCTTGACGAGATGACCTTTGCAGGTTTTCTGCGCGGCGCGCCGCTTGCGACACTCCCCTGCAAGAGTGTCCCGATGCGGGTTCCGTACGGTGCGGAGGTCGTTATTGAAGGATATGTCCATCCAGGAGAATCGGTCGTGGAAGGGCCCTTCGGCAATCATACCGGATATTATTCTCCCGCTGCACCGGCAGCACTGATGCGGGTGACGGCCATACGTCACCGCCCGGATGCAATCATGCCGGCAACCGTCGTTGGCCCCCCCCCCATGGAAGACTGCTGGATGGCAAAAGCCTGGGAGCGGCTCCTGCTGGCGTTTATCCGAAAACTTGTTCCGTCAATAAACGATATCCATTTCCCGTTTGAATGGATCTTTCACCAGAGCGCCATTATTTCTCTTGAGAATCCTGGCCCCGGCATGGTAAGTGAGGTTTCCGGGCAACTCTGGGCTTTGCCCTGGTTCAAGTCGGCGCGGGTTCTGCTCTTCGTTTCTGCCGATTCTGAAGTAAACGGGCTCTCAGGCGCAGCCTGGAAAGGGATCAACGTGACCGATTTCACCAGGGACATTTACCATGACAGAGGGAGAGAACGGGTTGCGCTGGATGCTACCGGTTGTCGCTTGGATCGCCAACTCGTGAAATTTTCCGTAGATTCTGCGGCTCTTGTCGCAAATCGCTGGAAGGAGTACAATTTGCCGTGACCGGTATCATCTCAAAAATCGTCATCTTCCTGGAGATGATCAAATTTTCCCATACGATTTTTGCGCTCCCGTTCGCCCTTACCGGGGCGCTCCTGGCGGCTGGAGGTATCCCTTCCCCCCGCCAGATATTCTGGATCATACTGGCCATGGCAGGCGCGCGCACGGCGGCGATGGCGATGAACAGGCTGATAGACGCCAACATCGACGCGCGTAACCCCCGGACCGCCGGGCGAGCGATTCCGTCAGGCCGGATCGGAAAAGGAATTACACTCTTCTTCATCATCGCTGCAACCGCGTTGATGCTGATTTCGGCGGCAATGCTGAACCCGCTCTGCTTGAAGCTTTCCCCGGTCGCCCTTTTCTTTCTCTGGCTCTACTCTTACTGCAAGCGTTTTACCTCGCTGGCCCACGTGGTGCTCGGAATATGCCTGGCTGCGGCGCCGGTCGGCGCCTGGGCGGCTATACGCGGAAGCATCGATCCCCCGGCCCTGCTGCTCGGGAGTGCGGTTCTGTTCTGGGTGGCCGGTTTTGATATCCTCTACGCCCTCCAGGATCTGGAATTCGATCGCACCGCCGGTCTGCATTCGATTCCGGTTCTTCTGGGGGTGAATGGTTCACTCCGGACCGCCCGTATTTTCCATACGATAATGATCGGGCTGCTTTTCACACTGTTCAACAGCATGCATCTGGGAGTCATGTTTATGTCCGGAGTTCTTGTGGCGGCGGCCATGCTGCTGTATGAACACTGGTTGCTGCGGGGCGGAAATCTGAAGAAACTGGACGCGGCGTTTTTCAACATGAACGGATACATCAGCGTTGCCATTCTGATTTTTACGGCAGCGGATCTGCTGACGAGGTAGCGGATGGATAAAAATCATATTTTTGTGGCGATGACCGGCGCTTCGGGATCAATATACGGCCTGCGGCTATTGGAGCAGCTCTGCCTGAACGGGTTTCGGGTCACATTCACCGCCAGCTCCAGCGGAAGCGTGGTCTGCCGCCAAGAGACCGGTCTGGATCTCTCCGGAGATCCGGACAGGGCTCTGGAGCGGCTTTATGCTCATCTTGAGGTAAATTCCGGTATCCGGATGGTGCATCCTGACGACCTGTTCTGCGCTGCTGCCAGCGGATCTTCCGCACCGGACGCGATGGTCGTATCTCCCTGCAGCATGGGCTCCCTGGCCCGCATAGCCGCCGGCATCTCCGGAAACCTGATCGAGCGAAGCGCGGACGTGATGCTCAAAGAGCGCCGCCCGCTTCTGCTGGTTCCACGCGAAACTCCCCTTTCTGAAATACATCTGGAAAACATGCTGAAACTCTCCCGCGCCGGAGCACGCATCATACCTGCCATGCCGGCCTTTTACGGCCGGCCCGAATCTCTGCTGGACCTGGTCGATTTTCTGGTGGGGAAGGTTCTTGACCAGCTGGGCATTGAGAATGATCTCTACAAACGGTGGGGGGCTTAAGTGACGCTTCACGCCAATGCCTGATAAATGCCTGCCGCCGCAAGTCGCCGCCTATCTTGAAAGGCGCGCAGTTTCTAACCCCTGGCGCATAAACGAACCCCCCTCCCGCTCCTTTCCCGGCGCCGTTGTCATTCCATCTCTGGCTGAAAGCGTCAATCTGCCGCAAACACTCCATTCCCTGTCGGAGAATCGTGCCGGTCTATTGTCACAATTTCTGATCCTGGTAGTGGTTAACCAGAGAGCCGACGCTTCAGATCAGGAAAAGGGAGATAATCTGAGAACATTGGAGATGTTGCCGAAATGGAAAGAGCTGTACCGGCTTGAAAATTTGCACTGGGTGGATGCCGCTATGCCGGGAATGGAATTGCCACGGAAGCAGGGTGTGGGAATGGCGCGCAAGATCGGCCTCGACCTGGCTCTCCGATATCTTCTCTTTGTCTCTTCAGATCCTCTGCTCGTCTGTCTGGACGCAGACACGCTGGTACAGCCGGATTATCTCCAAACTCTGGCAGACCATTTTGCCGGCTCTTCTGCCGGAGGCGCCAGCATTCCGTATCGGCACCGCCAGGCCGACAACCTTGCCGGACAGGCGGCAATCGATCGTTACGAACTCTTCCTCCGCACCTATGTTTTTGGATTGGAACAGGCCGGTTCTCCATACGCCTTCCACACTGTGGGAAGCGCCATGGCCTGCCGCGCCTCGGCCTACGTCTCCGCCGGGGGGATGAATCGCCGTCTGGCAGGCGAGGATTTCTACTTTTTACAACAGGTCCATAAAACTTCAGGGGTTGAGACGCTATCCGGAACTGTAGTGCTCCCCTCGCCACGTTCATCCCACAGGGTTCCATTCGGAACCGGCCGCTCGGTGGGAGAGATGCTGCTCAAGGGAGAAGAACGGCTGCTCTTCTACCAGCCGGCTGTCTTTTCAATATTGGGTGATTGGTTGGCGTCTGTGAAGGAGTATCATGATGCGGATGCGTCATTGTTACTGAGCAGCGCCGCCCTGATTTCACCGGTTCTGCGGGAATTTCTGGAGCAGGCGGGTTTCTGCGAATCGTGGGAGAATCTTAAAAAAAACAACCGGGAGGGGATGAAATTTCAAATCGCCTTTCATGCCTGGTTTGACGCCTTCCGCAGCATGCGGCTCATCCATCATCTTAGCGATAAAGCCTATCCCCGTATTGCGCCGGAGCTGGCGGTATCGCCGCTGCTTGAGCGGGCCGGATATGCTGCGCCGGATACCGTAGCAGAACAGCTTGAACTGCTCCGGAGGTTGCAGGGGGCATATTAGGGGCCACACGTGGCGGCCCCCATTGAGAACAGTTACGATAGTGACACTCGTCACCTCCTCTTCAGCACCCGTTATTTACCTGACCTTTACTTCGATCCTCTTCGGCTTGGCAATCTCAGCCTTCGGAACCCGCAGGGTCAGGATGCCGTTGTTGAACTCGGCTTTGGCTTTTTCATGATCGAGACTTTCCGGAATCGTGAACTGGCGGTAGTAGCTGGCCAGTTCGAATTCCCGATAGGCCGGTTGACCGGGCAAGGTATGAGACGCCGGTGCGCTGATGGTCAGGATACCCTTTTCAACATTCACATCGAGACCTTCTTTTGTGGCTCCCGGAATGTCGGCCGTCAGAATCAGCCCTTCTTCTGTCTCGATAATGTTCACTGCAGGGCGGATATACTTATCATTCGACCGCGTTTCCTCACGTGTCTGGACGTTCCTTTCGTCATTTCTCTCCGTTAAGCTGTTGGCTGCCATGATGATGACCTCCTTTCTCGTTTGACAGTTTAATGTTCACGTTATGAAAGCTTGATCTCGATTTTTTTCGGCTTGGCGTGTTCCGCCTTCGCAAGGGTTATGTTCATTATTCCATCCTTGCAGTGGGCATCGATTTTGTTTTGGTCGATGTCGGCCGGCAGTTCCAGGGTCCGGGAAAATTTGCCGGAACCGAGTTCCGTACGGTGTACAATCTGCCCCTCCTGCTCGACAAAGGGCTTTCGTTCACCACTGATGGTTACAGTGTTCCGCAACACCGAAAGATCGATCTCCTTCGGGTCGACGCCAGGAACCAACGCTTCAATGTAGACATGTCCTTCGTCCTCGCTGAAGTTGACCAGCGGAAAGCGACGCGTCGTCACGGGCGAAAGGAATGTCGAACCCAAAGGGCGGTTCACTCCGACACCTCGAAAGGCATCGTCAATCTCTCTCCTCAAGTTGTCGAGTTCTCTGAATACATCCCAGCTTGCCATGGTGATTACCTCCTTTCATATTATTGCTCCTGACTTAATTGTAATTCCAAATCTGCAGAAATCAAGGGGGCGGCACAAAAAATATATTTCTGCCAATAGGCTGTTATTGTTACTATTATTATATTTTATGACTTGATTTTTGAAAAACAGCTTGATATATTGTTAGCAGTCGCAGTATGAGAGTGCTAATTTTCGCGTACAGTAGTTGGAGGTGCGATATGGTTGCAAATCTTCCCATAGTAACTGATAGCCTGACACTCTATATGTCGGATATCCGCAGGTTCCCTTTACTGAGTGAAGAGGAGGAACGCCTCTATGCGGTGAAGTTCTATGAAGAGAAGGATCTGGAGTCTGCTCAAACCCTCGTTACGTCGAACTTGCGATTTGTCGTCAAGGTTGCCTCGGAATACCGGAATTACGGGTTCAAGATGCTTGACCTGATCCAGGAAGGGAATATCGGGTTGATGATGGCGGTCAGGAAGTTCAATCCCTATAAGGGAATACGGCTTGTTTCATATGCCGTCTGGTGGATCAGGGCCTATATCCAAAACTTTATAGTCTCGTCATGGAGTCTGCTCAAAATCGGCACGACCCAGGCTCAACGAAAACTATTTTACAAACTCCGCGAAACAAAGAATGCTCTCCTCAGTTTGACCGGAAAAGATGATGACATATCCGCCACGGCGGAGATGCTCCACGTTTCGGATCAGGATGTGGCAGAGATGGAACTGCGCCTTAAGGGGGAGGTCTCCCTGGATGCGGAGTTTGCAGAGAGTGATGGTTTGACTGCTCTTGAAACCATTGCAGATGATCGGATGAATCAGGAGGAATTACTTGGCGTGTATCAGGAGGAACAGATACTTAAACAACGAGTCGCAAAAGCCGTTGAAGGATTAAATGAAAGAGAGAAATATATTATTGAAAACAGGGTGACAAGTGATACCCCATTGACCCTTCAGGATATTGCCGACCATTTTTCGATATCCCGCGAACGGGTTCGTCAGCTTGAAGAGCGTGCCTTGGCAAAGGTTCGACAGACACTGCTCCCTGTTTTGGCATGATTTTATACTGGCCCTTATCAAAGTTATTCGGGTCGCAATGATGCTACTCCCTGATGCTCTTACTCAGGGCTGGCCGGTTTCTTCGAGCTGATACCGGTAATATAAATGGTGAGCTCACCGTTTGGCCGGCTGACGATTACTTCATCGTCCAGTTTTTTGTGCAGCAGAGCCTGTCCGACTGGTGAATCGATGCTGATTCTGCCCAAGCCGACATCTATTTCATCCGGGCCTACCAGCTGGTAACAGCGCTCCTCTCCCCTGTCATCCTCATAGCTAACCCAGCAACCGAACGAAACGGATTTTGGCTCTGCCGGAGCAGTTGCTACTCTCAGCAGCTTGATTCGCGAGCCGAGATGCTTCAGCTTCCGATCGATCTCGCGGAGACGTTTTTTGCCATAGATGTACTCGGCGTTCTCCGAACGATCCCCTTCTGCAGCTGCGTCAGACACCCCCTGGACAACCTTGGGGCGTTCCACCTTCCAGAGCAGGTCATACTCGTCATGCAGCTTTTTGAGACCTTCCTGGGAAATCAGGTTCGTCATTTTCTCGCATCTCCGAACATACTCTTTTCCACCAAGTCACAGACAATATGAATAATTGTAATATGCCCCTCCTGAATGCGGGGTGTGTCGTTACAAGGGACGATAAGCGCCAGGTCGCAGATATCCTTGATACCGCCGCCGTCCCTTCCGAGCAGCCCGATGGTGCGGCACCCTTTTTCCCGGGCCAGTTCCAGAGCCCTCTTAACATTTGTGGAATTGCCGCTGGTTGAGATGCCGACCACCACGTCGCCCGGCATGGCCAGCGCCTCAACCTGGCGGCGAAAGATAACGTCAAAACCGTAATCGTTGCCGATGGCTGTCAAAATTGAAGTGTCTGTAGAGAGAGCTATGGCAGGCAGACCAGGGCGCTCCATCCGGAATCTGCTCACGATTTCGGCGGCAAAATGTTGTGAATCGGCGGCAGATCCGCCGTTGCCCATCACCAGCAGTTTGCCGCCACGCCTGAAGGTGCCGGTCAGAAAATCAGACATCTTAGCTATCAGCGGCGTTAAATCACTTTCGATCTGCTCGATTACAACGCGATTGGCCTGTAATTGTGATTTGATCTCGGCAATCATGGCGGTACCTCCGTGCATGGTGTATTCAGAGTGGTGGAATTGCCTGGAATGCTCGTGATAATCTCTCCCAGGGGGATTGCTGTTTCAATAAACGGGAAATGGATGCCGTCACTCCCGCAAACTGCCAGTAGATCAGGTGATTTGGCCTGAAGTAGCGCCACCCTCCGTCGCAGATCACGCTGCGGAAACCAGATAGAGATGCCGTAAAGTTCGATGCCGGTATGCAGTCCATTCCATCCCATACGCCGGAAATACGAGTTCTGGCGGCGATGCAGCAGCAGAGTGAAACGATGCCCCCGGCGGGCGCCATCCAAAATGACCTTTATGGAGTCACTCAGTTTGGAAGCATCGGCCTCTTTCCCGAAATATACTACATAATGCCGGCTGACTCCCCAGGCAGCGAGATAGGCCGAGCGGCTGTTATGCCGCATCTCAAGGCGTCGCACTGCTGATCCGAAAACCGGCTCTGGATCGCACATCAGCCTGGAGCGGTTTGTAATGCAGGTGAGGTAGCCCTTCGAGGCCGCTCGCCGGACATACTCCTTAAGGCACCATTCGCCTCCATCAAGATTCTCGTTGAAAGCGCCGGCCAGCGCGCGCATTTCCCGCCTCATCAAAAGAGTTGCAAACGAGACGGTGCAGCTCTCCATAACAGCACAACCCGGAGCAAGAGGGGGGAGCATCGTCCCCGTTCCTTTAAACATGGGCGAGACAATGCTTGCCCCGGTTGCCTCGGCGGTATCCAGCAAAACTTTGAGCCAGCCGTCATTGACCATGACATGTGGACGCACGATTACGGCAAAGTCACTGTCAGAGCGGGTCAGTCCCATGTTTATGGCCGGAATCAGCCCCAGGTTGCGCTCTGTTTTGATAAACAGCCCCAGCTCTCCGAGAGGCTCGGAAAATTCCTCCAGCATCAGTTCGGTTTCGCGGCTGCTGCCGTTATCGACGATAATCAGACGCGCTTCGGGGGAATGCTTTAGAATAGCCGCCAAACAGGCTCTGGTTTCGAAAGGGCTGTTCCAGACCGGAACTATTATGTCAACGGTGGGTTTATTCATACCGGCGGAAGAAACAATGATCCTGAAAAAAGTGATTCATTACAGCGACCAAAAGCAGGCGCCTCTAGGCAAGACGCACCGAAAGCAGGCGCTTTCAAGCGAAGTTCGCAAAGAAATCGGTAAGGCGGCAAATATCAAATGGCACCATTTGGGTGAGAAGGGTTTCCGGATCATTTTTCTGATTTTCTTGCTGTTCTCGCTTGGAAGCGCCTTCTTTTGGCGGCGTCTTTACGGTTCAAATGCTGCCTGCAGGATAAAAATATTACGATGTGATCGAGACTCGTCGCAGAAGGTCGAGTTCATCCAGAACCTTGCCGGAACCGAGCACGACACAGTCCAGCGGGTCTTCTGCAATCAGGACCGGAACCTTGGTGATCTCCCGCAGAAGCAGATCCAGGTTGCGAAGCAGAGCCCCTCCACCGGCAAGGAAGATGCCCTGGTCAACTATATCGGCCGCCAGCTCGGGGGGTGTTTTTTCCAGGCAGATGCGTACCGTATCGACGATAGAGTTAACAGCCTCTTTCAATGCTTCACGGATTTCGTCAGAGCTGACCTCTATCGTCTTGGGGATTCCGGAGACCAGATCGCGCCCTTTTACCTCCATGTGCAGCGTTTCGGGACCCGGATAGGCCTCGCCGATTTCTATCTTTATCTTTTCAGCCCACCGTTCGCCTATCTGCAGGTTGTACTTTTTGCGGATGTACTGAACGATGGCTTCATCCATCTTGTCGCCCCCCATGCGGGTGGACTGGGCATATACGATGCCTGCCAGCGAGATGACCGCGACCTCGGTGGTGCCGCCGCCGATATCGACGATCATGTTACCGGATGCCTCTGTTATCGGTAATCCGGCCCCGATTGCGGCGGCCATCGGCTCCTCGATAAGGTAAACCTCCCGGGCGCCGGCCGATTCGGCCGATTCCTTGACTGCGCGTTTCTCTACCTGGGTAATACCGGATGGCACACAGATAACTATACGCGGACGCACAAGAGTTTTCCGGTTATGCACCTTGTGGATGAAGTAGCGGAGCATCTCCTCGGTAATGTCGAAGTCGGCAATGACGCCGTCCTTCATCGGGCGAATGGCGGTGATTGAGCCGGGTGTACGCCCCAGCATCTGCTTGGCCTCCATGCCGACCTTAAGAACCTTCTGCTGGCCATTGGGCAATTTCTGAACGGCAACTACCGATGGCTCACGAACAACAATCCCCTTCCCCTTCAGGTAAACCAGAGTGTTGGCAGTGCCGAGGTCGATGGCCATGTCGTTGGAAAACATTCCGAAAAAGTAATCAAACATTTTCAACATTATGTAGAGATCCTTTCAATATCAGGTCAGGTGTAAAAGGTTAAAAAGAATAGCAGAGTAGTGGCAATAATTGCAAGCAGGAATAATCTGGAGGAGCTGCAAAGTCAGGATAATTTGGGATACATTTAAATGCAGGAGTCAGAAATCTAAAAGGAAAATGGTCAGTTCTGCCGCACTCGGAGGATTCTCTGTCGTGCGGCTTAAGTTTGTCTTAAATATTTTGCCGAGTCCCGGATTATTCCGGCTCCTTAAATTCTTACTCCTGACTCTTTAGTAGTTACTACCGGCTAATAGTTCTTGTCGGCGTACTCCACCCACCCCCCAGCCAGTACCAAAGCCTTGTCAAAGGGTGAGATTTCGAAACTGAAACTCTTCTGCTTGCCATTCCCTTTCACGGTCAGGCTTCCACCCTCGATATCAATGCTCATGGCAGCGTCACCGTCGCCAGCGTGGGAAAAGATCAGGTCGAGATCCTCCTTGGGGAGTTCGATGGCGGCCATGCCGCAGTTGAACATGTTCTGCCGGAAGATGCGGGCGAAGGATTCCGCGATTACGGCGGTGATGCCGTTGACTTCGAACACCCATGGGGCGTGCTCGCGGGATGAGCCGCAGCCGAAGTTTGCGCGGGAGACTACCACCCGTGCATTTTTCGTCCCGGGAGCCTTGGGGTCGAAGCCTGGAAGCTTCAGGTCTTCGAGGATATAGGGTTTCAGATCTTCCTTGGTGATCTCGTTCAGATACTTGGCCGGTATGATCTCGTCGGTGTTGATATCGCTCCGGTCGAGAAAGAGGAGAGGTCCTCCGAATGTTTTCATATGATTGCTCCTTAGCTGGATTTTGATTTCCATCTACTGGAATGTGGATTTTTCGATAAGCGCAAGGCGCCCAAGGAATTGCGCGGAGGCGTACCGCCAGGTACGCCGCACAAGCGATTTCGCCGGGCAACGCCGCGATTGCGGAAAAGCCGCTTTCCTCTATAGGTACTTGCGAGGGTCGGCGATCTTCCCCTCTATCGCGCTGGCCGCCGCGGTGGCGGGCGACATCAGGTGCACCATCCCCCCTTTACCCATCCTCCCCATGAAGTTGCGGTTGGTTGTCGAAGCGCAGACTTCCCCTTCGGCAAGTACACCGTTGCTCATCCCCAGACAGGCGCCGCAGGTCGGGTTGGTGACGCAGAAACCGGCATCCATGAAGATCTCTATCAGCCCTTCATTCATGGCCTGCTGCTGGATTTTCGGGGTCGCCGGCGAAAGTATGCCTCGTACGTTCGGCGCCAGTTTGTGCCCCTTCAGAATTCGCGCGGCAATCCTTAAGTCTTCCAGGCGACCGTTGGTGCAGGAGCCGAGGTAGACCTGGTCAATCGGTGTCCCGGCTATCTCGGAGATGGTCTTGACCTGATCCGGTTTGTAACCGAAGGTTACGGTCGGCTGCAGCGATGAGACATCGATATCGATTATCCGGTCGTATTCCGCATCGGCATCAGCCCGCCATTTTGAATAGTCGGCCAATGCGGCTTCTTTGCTTTCGTAATCATTGTTTATAAAAGGCCAGAGGAATTCGACAGTGGTCATATCCGGCATGCAGATGCCTGATGTGCCCCCCGCCTCGATAGCCATATTGCAAAGGGTCATTCGCGATTCCATCGTCATTGCATCGACGGTGGTTCCATGGAATTCCATAACCCGGTCGGTTGCGCCGTTGACTCCTATCTTTCCGATGATGTGCAGAATGACGTCCTTGGCGTACACCCCTTTTGGCAGGGCGCCGTTGATATTGAATTTTATCGTCTTTGGCTGCCGGAAGGCGCAGACACCCTTCAAAATGCCGACCTCCAGATCCGTCGTGCCGATACCGGCGGCAAAGGCGCCGAAGGCGCCGTGTGTACAGGTATGGGAGTCGCCCATGATAACCGTATAACCTGGCCTTATGAAGCCCTTTTCCGGGAACAGGGCGTGGCAGACGCCGTTGGCGCCTATATCGAAGAAGTCCATGATAGCATGACGCCTGGCCCAGTCGCGCAGGATCTTCGCCTGAGTGGCCGTCTTGCTGTCTTTGCTGGGTGTGACATGGTCGATAACTGCTTTGATCTTCGTCGTATCAAAGACACGGTCCTTGTCGCGCCGGATCAGGTCGTCAATGGCGATCGGGGTCGTGATTTCGTGGCAGAGCACGGCGTCCAGCCGGAGAACCTTTGTGCCGGGGAACGGCTCGTCTACCAGATGCGCATCAAATATCTTTTCGGCTGTTGTCTTTCCCATAGTTAAGATACCTCTTTCGGTTCAGTGAACTGTCCTTATAGCAGATTGCCGGGATTAAGTAAACTCAGAGCTTGTAAAAATCAGGCGGGTGCGAGTACGTCACCAAACGCCTGATCCAGTTTGCTTCCAACGGGGTCCCATTTGTTGCTGAGCTTGACGCCGAGTTTTCCCTGCCGGTATATCAAGGCGTCCTGGTCCGGCGAATTGAACATCATAATGTCTTCGTTTATTTTGCCCTCGTTGAAAAGCTTGACCAGGCACTGGTCATATGACATGCATCCGGTCGCCGTGTACATCTCGATTATCTCCCGCATGCCGAACTGGCGGTCTTCCTTCTGTGTGTTGGTGACAAACGCCTTGACATCGGCGTTGGTCTTGAATATCTCAATCGCAAGTTCCGTCTGCCCCTGCAATCCCTTGAGAAGGGTCTGGGCTAGGCCGAGTTTGTAATGGGTCGCCAGCAATTCCCTGATTTTTTTCGAATGATCCGCAGGAAACATCTCGACTATGCGATCGATTGATTCGCCTGTGGTGCCGGCATGAAGCGTCGCAAATATAAGATGGCCGCTTTGGGCCAGTTCCAGGGCCATCATCGCGTCATGGTCATTCCGGATCTCTCCAACCATGGCGACGTTCAGAGTCTGGCGGACAGCGCTCTGCATGGCGGAGGGCTGGCTGAGCGCGTGTTTTCCGACTTCTCTCTGGCTTACCGATGACTTCGGATATTCCTTGGCCGGGAATATCGTTTCAATCGGATTCTCTATGGTCAAGAGATTCAGGCTCTTGTTCTTTAGCAGAAAATCGATCAGCGCGGCCATGGTGGTGGATTTGCCGCTCCCGGTTGTCCCGGAAATGATGACCAGCCCCATTTTCAGATTGAAAATGGTATCGGTAAGTGTCTTGGGGAGTTTCAGAGCCTCGACCGTGAAAGGTTTGTCAGGAAGGAGCCGCATCGTTATGAGACAGCCGTGCTCGGTTTCGGCGTCGAAGATATCGGCTATGTTTACCCTGAATCTTCTCCCCTCCTTGGTCTTGTAGGCGATATCCAGGTCCAGATTATCGAAACAGTCATTGTTCTTCTTCAGCATGGACGTCACGGCCGGGTTCTTTGACTGTCCCACCAGCATCGTGGCGATGCGGTTGGTGAATCCGGTTACAAACACGACATCCGTTATCGGTCTAAGCCCCCCTGTTACGATAAGATACGGATTCGTCTTGTTCGGATGCAGCAGGATATCTTTGGGGCGAGGATTATTCATTGACATGACGCGGGTGGTAAAATCGTCAAACCAGGATTCGAGCTTTTCGTCGGTATCGATCCGTGTGACATCCAAAACACCTTGATATCCGATCACGATCTCAGGCTCTAAAAAGAGCTTGAGGCTGATCTCTTCGTTATCATTGACGGATGGGACGCACTTCAGGGTCCGCAACTTTTGTCCCAGCGGGGTTTCAAGATAGATGTCATATTCGAGATTCCCCCCGGAAACCGCCACAATATCCTTCTTTTCCACGTTATCTATACTTTTGTTCTGGTTTTCGGAAATGATCTTTTTCAGGATGGTTTCCATCAACTGTTCGTTCATCTTGACTTTGTTGTTTTCGACAAGCGAATCCTTCACTTTTACCTTGAGAAACTCTCCGGATTGAAAATGGAACTCGGTAACGCCTTGAAGAACGCAAGAAACAAGCATCTTGTTGAAATAACCGATTACTTCGTCAATATTTGCCGACATGATGTTTCTCCGATTTGCATGAATTTTTATTTTCCGGCGGGAGAAAGGCTTCCTGATATTTTCCGCCGGAACAATAACATTCCGGATGAAGCAGCGTCAATTAGATATTGTTTTCGCGTCGCCGGAGTGGCATTTCCGGCTTCTTCATGATACTCTCCATTCAGAAGTGTCATTTGATTGAAAAAGGGGACTGCCCACCATGACTCCGGATTACCTGAAAAATCTTCTGGACTCTGTACGTGACGGGAAAACCGGCGTAGATGCTGCTCTGGAGCGGTTGCGACAGCTTCCTTTCGAGAACGTGGGATGCGCCCATGTGGACCATCACCGTGAATTGCGCCAGGGGATGCCGGAGGTGATCTTCGGCGAGGGGAAGAGCATTGCCCAGATTGAGCGGATCATGACGGCCATGGCAGCCAAAGGGAGCAACATCCTTGTCACGCGCCTGGATGCCGGCAGGGCGAAGGAGATCCTCTCCCTGTTTCCGGCCGGGAACTATCACGACGATGCCCGTTGCCTGATCCTGGAGCAACAACCTGTGGAACGGAACGGCAAGGGAACAATACTGGTTGTCTCGGCCGGCACTTCCGATATTCCGGTGGCGGCCGAAGCTCTTCTTACGGCCGGTTTTCTCGGCAACAGGGTCGATCAGCTCTTCGATGTAGGCGTAGCCGGCATCCACCGGCTGCTGGCGCAGCGGGAGTTGCTCAGCTCGGCGTCAGTCATCATTGTGGTGGCAGGTATGGAGGGAGCGCTTCCTTCGGTGGTCGGCGGGCTGGTAAACAGGCCGGTTATCGCCGTGCCGACATCGATCGGTTACGGCGCATCATTCGGCGGCATTGCGGCCCTGCTGGGGATGCTTAATTCCTGTGCCGCCGGGGTAACGGTCGTTAACATCGACAACGGTTTCGGCGCCGCCTGTGCGGCGAGTCTGATCAATCGGGTGTGATATGAATATCCTCTATCTTGACTGCTACGCCGGAATCTCCGGCGACATGACCGTTGCTGCACTGCTGGATCTGGGGGTGCCGCTGGAGCATCTGCGGGCCGAGCTGGCAAAGCTGGGACTACCCGCCGGTTCTTTTGAAATTTCCACAAATAAAACCGAACGCCAACATGTTGCCGCCCTGAAGTTCAACGTGGCGGTGCATGACCACCATACCCACCGTCACTACGCCGATATCGACGCGATGATTTCGGAGAGCACCATTAGCGCAACGGTTAAGGAGTCTGCGCGCCGCATTTTCCGCCGTCTGGCCGAAGCCGAGGCCAAGGTGCATGGCGTGGTTGTTGAAGAGGTGCATTTCCACGAAGTCGGCGCGGTGGACTCCATTGTTGATATCGTCGGAACGGCCATCTGCCTGGAGTATCTGGGGGTGGACCGGATCCATGTTTCCGCGCTGCCGCTGGGAAGCGGTTTTGTCGAGACCGCCCACGGACGGCTGCCGGTGCCGGCGCCTGCCACCGCGGAACTGATAAAGGGTCTGCCGCTGCATGGTGAGTGTGGCCCGGGTGAGCGGGTGACCCCGACCGGCGCGGCAATTGTCGCTGCAGTTGCAGCCGGATTCGTAACGCAACCGGCAATGCTGCTGGAGAAAACGGGTTGCGGCGCCGGAGAGAAGGATTTTGGGGATTGCCCGAACATCCTGCGTGCTTTTCTCGGAAAGAGTATCGAGAAAGTTGACCATGCCGATGAAGTGATCGTGGTTGAAGCAAACATCGACGACTCTACGCCGGAAGTTCTCGGTTACGCGATGGAGCGGCTCCTGGATGCGGGGGCGCTTGACGTTTTTTTCTCCCCTATTCAGATGAAGAAGAACCGTCCCGCCGTAAAGCTTTCCTTTCTCTGCCCTCCTGAACAGCTGGATGGATTGGCGAAGATTCTGCTGACAGAAACCTCCGCCATCGGTTTGCGCCATTATCGTGCAGAGAGGGTTCTCCTGGAGCGGAGCATTGCCCGGCGGATGACAGAGTTTGGAGAGGTGCGATTCAAGCAGGTATTTGACAGTAACGGGATTCTTATCCGCTCAACTCCCGAATATGAGGATTGTCGCCGGATCGCCCGGGAGAGAAACATTCCGCTGCAAGCAATAAGTTCCCCCAACCGGCCTTTGGCCACCCTCTCCCAAAATGGGAGAGGGGCAAAGAATGCTCTCCCCCTCCGGGAGAGAGACAGAGAGAGGGGGGAAGGGGAAGTTGATCCACTGGACGGGGAGCTGGCGCTGCTCTTTCGCAAACTGGGGATGACCCTGGCCCTGGCCGAATCATGCACCGGCGGCATGATAGCCGAGCGAATAACCTCGATTCCCGGAAGTTCAGCCTATTTTCTGGAAAGTGCGGTCACCTACAGCAACAGCGCCAAGAGCCGACAACTGGGAGTTCCGGAGGAGATTCTGGATAAATGCGGGGCGGTCAGCGGCGAAGTTGCCGCTATGATGGCCAAAGGAGTTCGTGCGGTAGCAAACAGCGATCTGGGGTTGGCGGTGACCGGAATTGCCGGTCCGGATGGCGGCAGCGTGGATAAGCCGGTTGGAACGGTCTTTATCTCTCTGGCCGCCTCTGACGGTTGCCGGACTGAACGTTTTCAGTTCAGCGGCAGCAGGAGGGAAGTGCGTACTTTAACGGCCCGGACGGCGCTCGAGTGGTTGAGGAGTTATCTTCTTCAGCTAAGAGTTCACTGAAGCAACAATTACCCAGATAATTCCTTGCGGTAAAACAGCCGTATATGTTATTTATCTGCAACTATTAACTTATTTCACCCCACCTTTTCAGGAGAGGCTATCATGTCGGACAAAAACAGCGCACCGGAAAAAAACAGGGCAATTGAACTGGCCTTGAGCCAAATTGAGAAACAGTTCGGCAAAGGCGCCATCATGCGACTTGGTAATGACGAGGCGCTCCCAGGTGTGGACGCGATCTCCACCGGCTCTATCTCTCTGGATGTGGCGCTGGGAGTCGGCGGTGTGCCGCGCGGCAGGATTGTGGAAATCTATGGTCCGGAGTCTTCCGGAAAGACCACCCTTGCTTTGCATATTGTGGCAGAAGCGATGAAAACCGGTGGTATTGCCGCCTTTGTGGATGCAGAACATGCCCTGGACATCGGTTATGCACGAAAATTGGGTGTCAAGACCGACGACCTGCTGGTGTCCCAGCCGGATACGGGAGAACAGGCCCTTGAGATCGCCGAAACTCTGGTGCGCAGCGGCGCCATCGACGTGCTGGTTATTGACTCGGTAGCGGCATTGGTACCCAAAGCCGAGATCGAAGGGGATATGGGCGATTCCCACATGGGCTTGCAGGCCCGCCTTATGTCGCAAGCTCTGCGCAAACTGACCGGCATTATCAGCAAATCCAACTGCTGCGTCATATTCATAAACCAGATCAGGATGAAGATCGGCGTAATGTTCGGCAACCCGGAGACGACTACCGGCGGCAATGCCCTCAAATTTTATGCATCGGTGCGGATGGATATCCGCAAGATCGCCACCCTCAAGCAGGGGGATCAGGTAATAGGTTCCCGCACCCGCGTCAAGGTAGTGAAGAACAAGGTGGCTCCCCCCTTCAAAGAGGTCGAGTTCGACATCCTCTACGGCGAGGGAATTTCGCGCACCGGCGATGTACTCGACCTTGCGGTTGAGAGGAACATTGTTGAGAAAAGCGGCGCATGGTTTTCCTACGGCAAGGAACGGATCGGACAGGGACGGGAAAACTCACGCACATGGTTGAAAGAACACCCGGAAGTTCTGGCGGAGATTGAGAGTACTCTGTTGGCTCTGGTCAAACCGGCCGCTGCTACGGACAAGCCTGAAAAGCCGGGCAAGCCTGGCAAGAGTGCGTAAGCAACGGAGGTAACTTATGGAACTGAACGAGATACTCACCATCGCGTTTAAGGCCAAGGGTTCTGACATTCATATAAAGACCGGTCTGCCGCCGATCGTGCGCATCGACGGTCGACTGCACCCGATCCCCAACGCCCAGCGTTTGTCACCGGAATTTGTTTCCGATACGCTTCAGTCAATGATGAATGACCGTCAAAAGCGGATGTTTGAGGAAAATTCCGAGGTGGATCTGGCATACGCCGTACCCGGTCTCGGGCGTTTCAGGGTCAGCGCTTACCGGCAGCGCGGTACGGTGGCTATCGTCTTTCGCTCCATAGCAATGATCATCCCGACGCTGGAGGGTCTTAATCTGCCTCCGATCATGCAGAAGATCTGCCAGGAGGAGCGGGGCCTGATCCTGGTTACCGGTACGACCGGCTCCGGCAAGTCCAGCACCCTGGCGGCGATGATCGACTTCATCAACAATCAGCGTACCTGCAACATCATTACTATCGAAGACCCGGTCGAATTCCTGCATCGAGACAACAAGAGCATCATCAGCCAGCGAGAAGTCGGCACCGACACTCCTACCTTCTCGGCAGCCTTAAAAGGCGCCATGCGCCAGGATCCGGATGTCATCCTGGTCGGGGAGATGCGCGACTATGAAACCATAGAGACAGCCATGACCGCCGCCGAGACCGGGCACCTCGTCATGTCGACCCTGCACACCATGGATGCAGCAGAAACGATCAACCGTATCATCGGCGTCTTTCCACCCTACCACCAGCGCCAGGTTCGAATCCAGCTTGCCGGTATCATCAAGGCCGTCATATCCCAGCGCCTGGTTCCCAAAATAGATGGCAAGGGTCGTGTTCCGGCAGTAGAGGTCATGCTTGCGTCGGGCCGCGTCAGGGAGTGCATCGATGACAAGGACAAGACCAAGCAGCTCCATGACGCCATTTCCCAGGGTTTTGTCACCTATGGCATGCAGACTTTTGATCAGTCGCTGATGAAGCTCTTCTCTGGAAAGCTGATCAGCTACGAGGAGGCGCTTCGGCAAAGCTCGAATCCGGATGATTTTGCGCTCAAGGTATCCGGTATTTCCGGTACTTCCGATGCCTCATGGGACGGTTTCGAGAATAAGGAGGAACCGGCTGCGGAACCGGACAAGTTTGAAATCGAGAAGTACTGAAACGCAAACAGCGGAGCTTGCCTACCGGTACGCACTCCGGCTGCTGGCTGGAAGAGATTATTCCACCGCCAGAATGCGTGCTAAGCTTGCGGCCCGGGATATCAATGAAGAAGATGTTGAAGCAACTCTTCTCCGGCTTCAGGGAGAAGGATGGATTGATGACCGGCGCTATGCCGGGCGCTTTGCCGAATCGGCCCTGTCGGCGGGCCGTTTTTACGGCGCGCGCCTGAGACAGGAAATGAGCCGGCGCGGCCTGCCTGCCGAGCTTGTTGAAGAGGTGCTGAAGCGAGCATCCGAGGAGTACGATGAGTTTGATGAACTCCGCTCGGCCATTGGGCGCCGTTATCCCGGTTTTGTTTTCACTGCAGCCTGCGACAAGGAAAAACGAAGGGTGGTCGGTTGGCTGCAGCGGCGTGGATTCGGAATATCGGCAATTATGCGGGTATTGCGGGAGACCTCATGAGTTCTGTTATAGCGCTCTTCCAGTTAATCGCATTTGTAGGAGGTGACTGTTCATGAAGCAGACCATTATTCGCTATTATCTTATTTTATCGGCACTCATAATTATTTCGGCTCCTGTATTGGCTTCGGATAACAGCCCGGTTACCGTGGATGTAGATGGATATGCCGCGATAGCGGGTGGGAATAAGGCGGCAGCAAGAGACGATGCCTTGAAGAGCGCTTTTCGTATTGCCATCGAACAGGTGGTCGGCGTGATGGTGAAGTCAAAAACGGTGGTTAGCGATTCAGCGCTCTTAAATGACAAGATCTTCTCCAAGAGTGCCGGTTTCATAAAAACCTATAAAATTAACAGCGAAACTTTTCAGGGAGATGAATGCCGTGTCAATGTGAAGGCAACTGTTTCAGCCGTCAGGCTGGAAAAAAGTCTCCATGATGTCGGACTGCTTTCGAAAAAGATGGGGAAGCCGCGTATTGCGGTCATCATCACTGAACAGAATATCGGGAATGATGCGCCTACCGGTTCGCTTGGCGACGGATCGGTAAACGCAGGAATTGCAGACTCGGTGATACACGCTGTTTTCGAAAAAAAAGGGTATAATCTGGTAGATCGCGATACGTTGGTGGCTCTTGCAAAACGGGAGGGCTCCCTCTCATCAACCGGCGTGATTGCTTCGTCCGATGCTGCCATTCAGGTCGCCGCAGGCGGAGGCGCAGAAGTGGTGATCATCGGTCAGGCTGTTGCCAAAGCGGGAGCATCTGCATTGAGCGGCACAAATATGCGTACTTCCGATGCCACTGTCTCTGTAAGGGCGGTTGACGCAGATACCGGGCAGTTAATAGCATCTGAATCCAAAAACGAAAGGTCGGCGAATGTCAATCCCACAGCCGGAGGTTCAGAGGCGATAAAGAAGGCATCTCAGGCGGTGGCGGAAAAACTCCACCAGAAGATCGTTGCCAAGTGGAGCAGCAAGGTTACCGGAACAAGAACCGCCCGGCTGGTAATCAAAGGTATAGAGTTCGGCGGTATCAGAAAGTTTCAGGATATGCTCAAAGAGCAAATAGGTCATGTGGAAGAAACATTTGAGAGAGGATTCAAGAACGGAGTTCTTACCCTGGACGCCGAGATTAACGGTAATGCCAGGGAGCTGGCCGAGGAGCTTACTGCGACCGGTATGGAAGGTTATAAATTCAGGATCATATCATTCACCGGCAACACCTTGAACATTCAAATACAAAAAAAGTAGAGGAGGGTTTATGCTCAGACGGAATTTTATCTTAGCCGGCATTGCAATACTTCTGACCGCAGGTTGTGCCGGGCAGGGGGCAAAAAGCTTTGATGACGCAAAGAGCCTTGAAAATGTAAAGAGGTACGAGGATGCTCTTTCCCTGTATGAGGAAGCTGCATCCAAAGAACCTTCCAACACCGATTACGCTGCGGCACTCAGATCTGTCCGTTTGCGTCTGGCGCACCAGAGCGTTGAGAGCGCGAGGGAACAGATGAATGTATCGCCGCTAAAATACGATAATCTGCGTAATGCACAGGGATATATCGATAAGGCGCTGAAGGTTGACCCTGGGAACATTGAGGCCAGAACCATGCACGAATCGCTTAAGAACCAAAGCGATGCAATGGTTAAAAAAGCCGAAGCCTCTTACGCCATTGGCATGAAGGCCCTGGATTCAAGAAACTGGCTGGCCGCCATGGACAGTTTTCGTGAAATTCGCTCCTATTATCCCGGTTATCTCGATACCTCCATGAAACTTTCTTTAACCGAGAGCAATGCGATTGCCTATTATCTTAAAGAGGCGGACCGGCAAAAAGCCAATGATGATGTGGACGCGTTTATCAAAAACCTGGAAATGGCCCTGGCCATACAACCTGCTAATCAGCAGATTGTTGCGGCGTTGAGAGACGCGAAAGCAAAAAATACCGTTGCAATTGCTCTGGGACAGGCTGAAAAGTTCGCAGGAGAGAACCGGTGGGATCGGGTGCTTATTTACATAAAACGGGCCAGGGGGCTTAATCCTACCAATGCGGAAAATGAGCGCATAAACAAACTTTACTCTGATGGAGCGACGAAGCTGATGGCGAAAGCTGAAAGCGATCTTGATAAAAAGTCGTTGTACAGCGCATACATCACTACTATGGCTGCCTTTGATTTGAACCCCAAGGCATTCAAGGGAGCAACTGCCGATGAGCTGAGGAATAAACTGATTTCAGCGATGACCGCCAAGGCGGATGAACTTGAAGCTGCCGGATTCATAGGGCTTGCCCTTTATTGGACTGAATGTGCATTCAAAGTGTCCGGTTCTCAGAAGGAACTCTATCAGAAGATTCAAGGGCTCAAAGACAAGGTAAAACAGCGGGTCATCAAAAAGATCGCCATTATGGATTTTAACCCTCCAACCAATAATCCTGACGCCGGACGGCTGGTTACCGATAGTTTGCTCTCCTACATGACCAGGAATACCAGCGGCGACGTAAAAATTCTGGCGCGCGACATACTTGGCGCTCTGATAAAGGAGATAGAATTTGGCCAGGCGGGACTGTACGATATAGAATCCGCCAAGAAATCTGGCAAGTTAAAGGGGACCGACATCTTCATCTTCGGGAGTCTTCTGCAATACAACGTTGAATTGAACAAGGAAGAAGGGCAGAAGATGGTTGTAGCCAAGATAGGTGTCGAACGCGACCCGAATCCTCATTACACGGCATGGGCTATTGCCAATCCTAAACCATCGGAGGAAGAGCGCCGCAATGCCCCTCCCCCCTTTGTAGAGAGGGACAAGACTGAAACCATCCGCTACAAGGTGGGCTCGCATAAAAAAACGGCCAATATCACGATCTCATTCAGGGTTGTGGATGTTGAATCAGGCGAGGTTGTTATAACAAAGACGCTGAAAAGCAGGAAAGAGGCTACCGGAAACTACTCGGAAGGCGTAGAAAGTGCCGGCATTCCATACCAGAAGCTGGAACTTGCCTCGGACACGGATCTGCTTGAAAAAGCGGTGGACGAAGCGATTGCCGACCTGGGTCACCAGGTCTTGTCCCGTTTTCAGAATCTTCAGGAGAAGTACTTGAACGATGCCGAGATATTGAAAAAAAGAGGTGAATCCGAGCCGGTGGCAGAAAAGTATATGGATGCGATCATGGCGGAAGAGGTCAAGAATATCAAGTCTCCAGTTACCGAAAAGGCCAAGCGTGAGCTTGATCGTCTGCTGAAGCAGGTAGAAAACTATCCAATTTAAACAGTAAGGGGTAAAGGTTGAGGGTTGAAGGTTGAAGGTTGAAGGTAATTCGTTGGAATAGTAACGCTGACTTTCCGAATCCATTCAAATAGTTATGCTTTCGGTACTCTCGCGGAGTTTGCCTGACACTCTTCAACCATCACTCTATTAACCTGAATAGTTACTAAATTGTCCTGGAGCGGCTGATGTCAAAAAAAATAATGATGCTGTCAGTTGTCGCACTGTTGTTGCTACTGACCGGGGCGGCCTTTGCTGAAGAATCCAGCTTCAGGCCCAGGCTGGGTTGTGTGCCGTTTATGGCCACCACTCTGCAGGCCATGGCCTTTACCGAAGATATTTCATCTTCACTCCTTAACAGTATTGACAGAAGCAGATATTTCGAAATTGTGGAGCGTAAAAAGATAGAGCAGTTTCTCGAGCTTGAGGGGTTACGGCTGGATAATCTGGATCAAGAGAGTATTCTCAGGATAAGCGCCAAAGCCGGACTGGATTATGTTGTGTACGGTAGCGTCAACGTGAGCGAAATCGGTACGTCACTGGATTTAAATCTGCTGACTGTGCGTGGTCGCAAGGTGCTTATGAAGGAATCCTTCAGCATGTCACAGGCCGATTTTTCAGGGAAGCTGCTGGAAATTGCAGTAGCGCTCGTGGAGCGGGTAAAGACCGGGATGAATCAGTCACAGATAACTCTTCCCGGCGCAACGGTTGAACCGGTGAAACCGCCGTATGCCTTGGAGGCGAGCGGAACCGCCAACAGCATCCGTTTGAGGTGGCAGTGCGACATGAAACAGGTCGCCGGTTTCAATGTTTACCGGAGCGCTTCAAATGCCGGTCAGTACAGTCTGCATGCGACCACCACGGAAGCATCGTATACCGATGAAAACATGAAGCTGAATCAGGAATTTTACTATCGAGTCGCCGCAGTAAGCAAGAGCGGCAGCAGCAGTGAACTTACACCTCCTGTCAGGGGTGGGACCGCTGTTGCGCCCCCCCCCCCGATTTTTATGAATGTTGAGCCTGACATAAAGGGATCAAGACTCACCTGGCGTCCTCGCCCCGGTTCCAGCGGAGATTCCCGTACCGAATCTCAGGGATACCGGGTTTACCGAACGCATGGGGATGGGGCTGCTTTCGCATTGGTGGCGCGTCTTCCGGTTGATGCCGTGTCGCACGCCGATAGCGGCTTAAGCGATGGAGTCAAATATATCTACACGATTACTTCGTTTAACAGGGATGGGACTGAAAGCGAATATTCATCAAAGTTGAGCGTGGTACCGCTCTCCGCACCGAACGCGGTCAGGGTATCGGCTGGAAAAATCAGGCACGTACCGCTTTCCTGGGATCGCTATCCCGGTGAGCAGGCTGAAGGATACGTGCTGTACAGGTCGGATAAAAAGGATGGTCAGTATGCACTGATTGCCCGTTTGGATGGTCTTGGCGCAACGAGTCATACTGACCGTGAACTGTCGGACAACTCAACCTACTGGTATCGGTTGAGCGCTTTTAAAAAAGGGGGCGTAGAAACCTTGCCCTCCGAACCCGTTTCCGTCGTAACGAGAGATATTCCGCCCGCTCCCGTTAATATTAGAGCTGCCAGCGCTCAACCGCGTATGGTGACCCTTAAATGGCAGCTTATCGGGACGCCTGAGGATGAAATCAAATCTGTGACCATCTATCGGACGATGGAAGAAAAAGGGACGAACCTTAAAAAGCTCGTCGAGGTCTCCGCCGGTAAAAATGAATTTGTTGATGATAATCCAGCCCTTATGGATAGAACCACCTATTATTACCGGCTTGCATCGCAGAATTCCGGCGGCGCCATGAGCAAGCAGACTCCGGTCGTTTCCGCCACAACAAAGTATCCTCCGGAGGCCCCCACAAATCTGACCGGCACTTCGGGAGAAGTCAAGAGGACGGATCTGTTGTGGGAGAAGAACCGTGAAACGGATATAAAGGAATATCAACTGTTCCTCAAGCGCCCTGGAGATGCCGATTTCAGGCAGATAAAGGAACTGTCCGAAAACCGGTATCGGGACTCCGATCTGAAGGATGGCAACGATTATGTCTACAAAATCCGGGCGGTCGATAAAGATGGACTGGTAAGCGGTTTCTCCAACCCGGTAGTTGTCAAGACAAAACCGTTGCCAGAGAGAGTCGCAGGATTCAAAGCCGTTGATACTGTGAACCGGACTGTTGCCTGGCAACCAAACAAGGAAAAGGATGTCCACAGTTACAACATCTACAAAAAAGGTTTTCTTGGCGCACAGAAGGTGGCTACTGTTCAGGTCACCCAGTGGAAGGTTGATGAAATCAAGGGCAATGTGGAATTGTATGTGACCGCTCTTGATGACAGCGGACTCGAGAGCGAACCTTCGGATATGGTTCTGTTTAAGGAGCGTTAATGCACTTGCCCCTGTTTATCAAAGACAAGTGAGAGAGAGAGATTCTATGCGAAAAATTCTTATGGTGTTTGCACTTAGCTTTTTAATGACATCAACGCTCTACGCGGCTGAAACGGCTGGTCAGAAAGAAAACAGCAGGATTACTCAGGAAATCGGCAGATATCAGCTTTTCCAGGGAACGTTTACGACACTGGACCTGAAATACCGTCAAGCGTCTTCCACGCATAATGCGGTTTTTTTGCTGGATACGGCAACAGGGTTGGTGAAACGATATGTGAACAGGATTGATGAAGACGGTAAATATATTGAAACATGGCTTCCCACAGACATCATCCAGCAGATGGTTATCAAAAAACCTCAAGTTGAAGGAAAATAATACATGACAGGAACAGAGATTCGAGCACGTTTTTTGAAGTATTTCTCCGATCGGGGGCACACGGTTGTGGCCAGTTCAGGGATTCTCCCCAAGAACGATCCGACCCTGATGTTCGCTAACGCAGGTATGAACCAGTTCAAGGATTGCTTTCTGGGGATGGAGGACCGCGGCTATTACCGGGCGGCAAGCTCCCAGAAGTGCGTTAGAGCGGGCGGCAAGCACAACGATCTTGAAAATGTAGGTCGCACGGCGCGCCATCATACGTTTTTCGAGATGCTTGGCAACTTTTCCTTTGGCGACTATTTTAAAAAAGAGGCCATCGCCTTTGCCTGGGAATTTCTGACCAAAGATCTTGGGCTGGATAAAAATCGTCTGTATGTTTCGGTCTTTACCGAAGACGACGAGGCTGCCGATATCTGGCACCAGCAGGAAGGGGTGCCGCGTGAGCGCATCTTCCGGTTTGGAGAAAAAGACAACTTCTGGTCGATGGGCGATACCGGACCCTGTGGGCCCTGTACGGAGATTTTTTACGATCAGGGGCCGGAGGCCGGCTGCGGCACTCCTGAATGTACCGTCGGCTGTGACTGCGACAGATACATGGAAATATGGAACAACGTCTTCATGCAGTTCAACCGTTCAAGCGACGGAACTATGACGCCGCTACCCAAACCCTCCGTGGATACAGGTATGGGGCTGGAGCGTATCACGGCTGTCATGCAGGGGGTTACGACCAATTATGACACAGATCTCCTGCAGGGAATCATCCGGCACATAGAGCGGCTATCCGGTAAAAAGTACCGTTCCAGCGACAGGGACGATGTCTCCATGCGGGTCATTGCCGACCACGCAAGGGCCGTAACATTCCTGATCTGTGACGGCGCGCTCCCCTCCAACGAAGGGCGGGGCTATGTGCTGCGCCGCATCATGCGGAGGGCCGCCCGCCATGCCAAGATGCTGGGTTGTGCCGAGCCGATGCTCTACCACACAGTCGATGCGGTTCGCGATATGATGGGAGAGGTTTATCCTGAACTTCTGGAGCGTGAATCGTACATCAAAAGGGTCGTACTTGCCGAGGAGCAGCGTTTTGCCGAGACTCTTGATCGCGGCCTGGCCATTTTGAACGATGAAGTCGCCAAACTGCGGAGTGACGGCAGGAAAACAATTCCGGGCGATGTCCTGTTCAAGCTGTACGACACTTACGGTTTTCCTACCGACCTGACCGGCGATATTGTCGAGAGCGAAGGTTTTGACATCGACGAAGCCGGCTTCGAGCTTTGTATGGAAAGACAGCGTACACAGGCCCGAGAACATTGGAAAGGCTCCGGTGAAGAGGGTATTGACCAGATATACAAAGAGCTTCACAACCGGGGTGTGCGGAGCGCATTTGTCGGTTACGACGAGTTGTCGATATATTCACCGATCCTGGCAATTATTAAAAATGGCGCCGTAGTTGAGAGTGCCGATGTCGGTGATAAAATTGAGGTAGTCACGGAAACTACCCCGTTCTATGGCGAATCCGGAGGCCAGAAGGGGGATTGCGGCAGCATCTCGACCGGAAATGCCCATCTTGATGTCGTTACCTCAAGCCGCCCTTTCACCGATATGATTGTTCACAGGGCGGTCATAAAGGAGGGAATCCTGAGAACGGGTGATGCCGCCGATCTGAAGGTATCGCATGCGGAGAGGAGCGCCACCGCCCGCAACCATACCGCAACGCATCTGCTTCAGACGGCCCTGCGCCAGGTACTGGGCGACCATGTCAAGCAGGCCGGTTCGCTTGTCTCGGTCGATCGCCTCCGTTTCGACTTCACCCACTTCTCGGCCATGACCGATGGGGAGATTTTGCAGATCGAAGATCTGGTGAACGGTTTTATCATGGCCAACGACGATGTCGTGACAAAACAGATGAATGTAGTTGAGGCGATAGAGGCGGGAGCCACTGCGCTCTTTGACGAAAAGTACGGAGATACGGTGCGGGTTGTCCGGGTCGGAGATGTCAGCATGGAACTCTGCGGTGGAACCCATGTTCGGGCGGCTGGTGATATTGGTCTGTTCAAGATCGTCTCAGAAGCCGGAATTGCTGCAGGGGTGCGCCGCATCGAGGCGTTGACCGGTACGGGAGCGCTCGCTTTTGTTCGCGAGATTGAGGAAGAACAGCGCACCATTGCCTCCTTGCTGAAGGCGGAAGGGGGCAGCGCCATCGACAGGCTTGAGAAACTTCTGGTCCGCCAGAAAGAGATGCAGCGGGAAATTGAAGCGCTGCAGGGCAAACTGAATGCAGCTGCGTCCGGCGACCTGCTTTCGCAGGTTGTCGAGGTCAACGGCATCAGGCTCCTGGCAGTCAAGGTTCAGGTTGAGGATGTAAAGGCGCTGAGGGATCTGTCCGATAAGCTGAAAGAGAGCATGAGCGACGGAGTAATAGTTCTCGGCGCCGCCATTGAGGGGAAAGCGAATCTTCTGGTGGCGGTTACCAAAGAGCTGAGCGGAAAAATAAAAGCAGGTGATATCATCAAACAACTGGCTCCTATTATTGGTGGAAGCGGGGGGGGCAAACCGGAGTTGGCTCAGGCAGGTGGTCCGTTGACGGCTCGTCTGGACGAAGCGCTTGAAGAGGCCGCAACAGCGCTGCAAAAGATGTAATAACCTTTTGAGATTTTGCATTTATTGGAGTAGACTGCCAACTTTTAGTAAGTTACAAATTGCTTCCGCGGTTTTTGCCGGAACAATTTGATAATTTACTTATCCTGCTTGCAGGGTTATGTTTGGCAGTTTTTATTTATTGGTACGTTAAAAAATATTTTCTGGGTTATCATATCCGTTTGAAATTCATATATACCGGCAGGATGAGGAATATAATGAAACATCTGATTGAAAAAGCCAATACCCTGATGGAAGCGCTACCCTACATCAGGCGCTTCTCCGGGAAGACCTTCGTCATCAAATACGGTGGTCATGCCATGTCGGACGAAAAACTGAAAAAATCGTTCGCACTGGATGTGATCATGCTGAAATCACTCGGGATCAACACCGTCATAGTGCATGGCGGCGGCCCACAGATCAATGAGACCTTGAAACGCTACGGCATCGTCTCCGAATTTGTCAAGGGGATGCGGGTGACTGACCCGGAGACCATGAGCGTGGTGGAGATGGTGCTGGTCGGACAGGTCAACAGAGAGGTCGTTGGTTATATTAACCAGCATGGCGGCAAGGCGGTCGGCCTTTCCGGCAAGGATGGAACCCTGCTCCTCGCAAAGAAGCTGCTTCAGGAAATCATAGGAGATGATGGCAGGGTGCAACAGGTGGACATCGGTTATGTTGGAGACGTGGTCAAGGTCAACACGGATCTGATTAGAACACTCGAAAACGGGAAATATATACCCGTTATCGCACCGATCGGTGTCGGTGACGAGGGGGAGAGCTACAACATCAACGCCGATCTTGTGGCAGGGCGGGTTGCTGCGGCGCTGAATGCCGAAAAGCTGATCCTGCTTACAGATATCAGTGGTGTTAATGACAAAAGCGGCACTCTGCTGGAGAGTATATCTGTGTCCGACCTGCACCGCCTTATTGAGGAGGACGCAATCACCGGCGGCATGATTCCGAAGGTGGTCTGTTGCGCCGACGCCCTCAGGGACGGGGTTAAAAAGGCCCATATTATCGACGGGCGGGTGCCTCACGCTGTTCTCCTTGAAATATTCACCGACATCGGCATCGGGACGGAGATAGTTCATTAGGAGGCGGGATGGATATTAAATCACGGGAGTATGTAAAATATTTTCGTGTCGGTGAGATGGCAATGCTCAAAATTGAGGATGATTCAGGGGCCTACCAGGAATTGACCTGTATCATCGCCCAGGTGACTGACGTCTCCAGCGAGCTTGCGATCATGTACGACGAGCTTCCGGCAATTTTGATCGGCCAGGAAGTCCCGGCGATCCTTTCAGCCATGGTTGGCTACCTGCACTGTGAATGTCCGGTCGTTATCGGTAAAAACTCGTTCGAACAGACTGCGTTTGCCCGTTTTGCCGGTGAAGCCGACATCAGGATCAAGCGGAACTATATCCGTCAGGATGTCCTGATCCCTTTCCTCTTTGAGCCGTTGCGAAGTTTTGAAAAGGCCAGGGAGCTGATCCTCTCCCGTAGAGCCGCTCCTGGTTCGGCTACCTTTTCCTGCGAGCCGTACGGCGAAAGTTTCAAGGCTGTGGCGTGGCAAGGGGAGGATGACCTGTTGCCGTTGCGGATCAATCTGGGAGGGGGCGGGGTGCGCTTTGCCACCGTGGACCCTTTCCAGCGCAATACCTTCCTGGCGTTGCAGATATTTCTGGACTGGCCACAGCCAAGGGTGATCCATGCGCTGCTCAAGGTTATCAGGTCAAAGCCGTTTGAGCAAACCCCGGAGGACAGGCCCTTTTACAATTGGGCCAAGATCAGGCTCAAGTCGCAGACCATCAGTATTACGGCGGGAAGTTACGATTATATCGAGGCCGAGGACCGCCAGTTCGTCATCGATTATATCCAGAAGATTCAGTCGAGCAATTATTCCATAGTCGCTGAAAGGGTGAACGAGCCATGAAATCGGATATCTGGATAGAAAAATCCGACAAATACATAATGAAGACATATGGCCGTTATCCGATCGTTCCGGTCAAGGGGGCGGGTTGTCGCCTCTGGGATGCCGATGGTAAAGAGTACCTCGATTTTCTGGGGGGGGTGGCGGTAAACAACCTGGGGCACTGCCATCCGCGGGTTGTAAAAGCGCTTCAGGATCAAGCCGCGCAGCTGATCCACTGCTCCAATTATTACCAGATACCTCAGCAGATTGAGTTGGCTGAACTGCTCTGTTCACACTCCTTTGCAGACAAGGCTTTCTTCTGTAACAGCGGCGCCGAGGCCAACGAAGCCGCCATCAAGCTGGCCCGTAAATACAGCCGGGACACCTTCGGCCCGGAACGATACGAGATAATTACCGCAGCCGACTCCTTCCATGGCCGGACCATGGCCACGGTATCGGCTACCGGACAGGAGAAGGTCCAACGTTTCTTCGATCCTTTGCTGCATGGATTCAAGCACGTCCCCTTCAACGATGTGCCCTTGCTGGAAGCGGCGATAACTACCAACACCTGTGCCATAATGCTGGAGCCGATTCAGGGGGAAGGGGGGGTCAATATCCCGTCTCCCGGCTACTTTCAGGAGGTTCGCCGTATCTGCGACCAGCATGGACTGCTCCTGATCTTCGACGAAGTTCAGGTCGGAATGGGGCGTACAGGGAAGCTGTTTGCATATGAACATTTTGATGTGATCCCCGATATCATGACCCTGGCCAAGGCTCTGGCCGGCGGGGCTCCGATCGGCACAATGCTGGCTAAAGACCGGTACGCCGCCGCCTTTGTCCCCGGCACGCACGGTTCGACCTTCGGCGGCAATCCGCTGGTCTGTGCCGCCGCCCTTGCGACCGTCAGGACGATACTGGAGGAGGGTATCCTCAACCACACCGAAGAAAGCGGCGAGTATCTGATGGGGGAATTGGAGAAGCTCGGGGAGAAATACTCCTTTGTTCAGGATGTGCGGGGCATCGGCCTGATGATCGGCATGGGGCTATCCATTCCCGGCGCCGAAATCGTAAAAAAAGGACATTCACGGGGCCTTCTTTTGAATGTCACACATGATACGGTCCTCCGTTTCGTGCCGCCGCTGATAGTGACCAGGCAGCAAATTGATTCGATGATTTCGATCCTTGACGGCATATTTGCCGAGGTTTAGTAGATCAGAATAATTTTCCGCGCATTTGACACGATTGAAATATTTCTGCGGTTTTTTCAGAAAATTATTTCGTTAATTCAATTATCCGGTTTTCTGGATGAGTAGAGGGGAAATAGAGATGGTGCGACACTTTCTGGCGCTTCGCGATTATGACGAAATTGAGTTGTACGACATGCTTACCCTGGCTCGCGAGCTTAAAGAGAAGCAGAAGCAGGGGATTCCCCACAGAGTGCTGGACGGCAAGACAGTGGCTCTGATTTTTGAAAAAGCCTCCACCCGCACCAGGGTTTCTTTTGAGGTAGGTGTATTCCAGCTTGGGGGGCACGGACTTTTCCTCTCATCAGGCACGTCCCAGATGGGGCGCGGCGAGCCGATCAAGGATACTGCCCGTTGTATGGCCCGCTACTGCGATGGGGTGATGATCCGCACCTTCGGGCAGGAGGTTGTGGAGGAATTCGCAAAATATTCGGATGTGCCGGTCATAAACGGCCTGACCGACCTGTTCCATCCCTGCCAGATCATGGCCGACCTGATGACGGTAATCGAGCAGAAAAAGAGTTACAAAGGGTTGACCTTCGCCTGGGTCGGCGACGGCAACAACATGGCAAACACCTGGATCGAGGCTGCTGCCATATTCGGCTTCCAGCTCAGGCTGGCCTGTCCCAAAGGGTATGAGCCGGATGCAAGGGTTATGGCATGGGCTAAAGGCAAGGCTCCGGGCATGATAACGGTGACGACCGATCCGAAAGAGGCGGTTCTAGATGCCGATGTCCTGAATACGGATGTCTGGGCCAGCATGGGGCAGGAGGCCGAGCAGAAAGAGCGCGAGAAGTCCTTTGCCGGCTATTGCCTGGATGATGCGCTGCTTGCCCTGGCGAAGCCGGACTGTATTGTCATGCACTGTCTCCCGGCCCATCGGGGTGAAGAGATTTCCGATTCGGTCATCGAGGGCAAAAACTCTGTGGTCTGGGACGAGGCGGAGAACCGGCTGCATGTGCAGAAAGCTATCATGGCAACATTAATGGGTTAAAAACGCTGTATTTGCGCCATCTCATAGTTGCTCTGCAACGTCTCCGCAGATCCCCTTGAGAGACTTGGACTGACTAGAATCCGGCGCTTCCGATGTTTAAATAAGATCAATAAGAGGAGATTATTATGGCAAAAGTTAAGAAACCTGAAATCAACAAAATTGTTCTGGCCTACTCGGGAGGTCTGGACACCTCGATCATCCTCAAGTGGCTCAAAAACGAATATGGCTGCAAGGTGGTTGCGTTTTCCGCCGACCTGGGGCAGGGGGAGGAGCTTGACCCGGTCCGCGAGAAGGCGCTGGCCACCGGCGCCGACAAGGTCTACATCGACGACCTGAAAGAGGAGTTTGTCCGTGATTTCGTCTATCCGATGTTCCGCGCAAACGCCATCTACGAGGGGCACTACCTGCTGGGCACCTCAATCGCCCGACCGCTGATAGCAAAGCGACAGATGGAGATCGCCGCCAGGGAGAAGTGCGACGCCGTCTCCCACGGCGCAACCGGCAAGGGAAACGATCAGGTTCGCTTTGAGTTGGCTTACTACCACTTTAATCCGGGTATCAAGGTTATCGCCCCCTGGAGGATGTGGAATCTGAACAGCCGTCAGGCGCTGATCGACTACGCCAAGAAAAATGCTATTCCAATTCCGACAATCAAGAAGCGCCCCTGGTCGTCCGACCGGAATCTGCTCCATATCTCCTTCGAGGGGGGGATACTTGAGGATACCTGGGCTGAAGCTCCGGAAGAGATGTACGTGCTGACAAAATCTCCGGAAAAGGCGCCCAACAAGCCGCAGTACTTGGAGATCGAATTCAGGAACGGCAATGCCGTGGCCGTGGATGGCGACAAGATGACACCGGCCCAGCTTCTGGCGCACCTCAACCATATCGGCGGCCAGCACGGCGTGGGGCGTGTTGACCTGCTGGAAAACCGTTCGGTCGGCATGAAGTCGCGCGGAGTCTATGAGACCCCAGGCGGCACCATCCTGCGCGAAGCGCACTCGGCTGTCGAGCAGATCACGATGGATCGTGAAGTCATGCGTATACGTGACGGACTGATTCCGGAGTATGCCAAGCAGATCTATTCCGGTTACTGGTTCTCCCCCGAGCGGCAGATGCTGCAGACTCTGATCGATGATTCCCAGAAATGCGTTAACGGCGTGGCCCGCGTCAAGCTCTACAAAGGGCACTGCCGCACCGTCGGCCGCAAGTCGGAGTCCGACTCGCTCTTCAACCTTGATTTCGCCACCTTCGAGAAGGATCAGGTATTCAACCAGGCCGATGCCGAGGGTTTCATCAAGATAAATTCGCTGAGACTCCGGATCAGGTCGCTGATGCAGGCCAACAGAAAAAAATAGGGGTCGTCATGTCCAAGGACAAACTGTGGGGTGGGCGTTTCACCCAGCCGACCGACAAATTCGTTGAGGAGTTTACCGCCTCCATCGACTTCGACAAACGCCTCTATCATCAGGATATTCGAGGTTCTGTCGCCCATGCCCGTATGCTGGGCAAGCAGGGTATCATTCCTCTGGAGGATGTCGAGCAGATCGTACATGGTTTGCAGAAGATCCTTCAACAGATCGAGGATGGCGAGTTCGATTTTTCCATCAGCCTTGAAGACATCCACATGAACATCGAGGCGCGACTGTCAGCCGCAATCGGCGAGGCCGGCAAACGTCTCCACACCGGGCGTTCGCGCAACGACCAGGTAGCATTGGATATCCGGCTCTATCTGCGGGATGAAATCGTCGAAATTACGGCCTATCTTGATCTGCTGATCGATGCGCTGTTGAACCAGGCAGAGGCGAATCTGGATACCATCATGCCCGGATTTACCCATATGCAGAGTGCGCAGCCGATACTGTTTGCCCATCATCTAATGGCGTATGTCGAGATGTTCAAACGCGACAAGGGGCGGCTGGACGACTGCCTGAAAAGGGTCAATGTCATGCCGCTGGGGGCGGGGGCCCTGGCCGGAACGACTTTCCCCCTCGACCGGGAGTATGTGGCAGAACAGCTAGATTTTCCTTCCATTACCCGCAATTCACTCGATGCGGTTTCAGATCGCGATTTCGCCCTCGAGTTTCTGGCTGATGCCTCGATCCTGATGATGCACCTCTCCCGTTTTTCGGAGGAGTTGATCATCTGGTCCACCGGTTCATTCCAGTTCATCGAGCTGTCGGACGGCTTTTGCACCGGTTCGTCAATCATGCCGCAGAAGAAAAATCCGGATGTGCCGGAGCTGGTGCGGGGCAAAACCGGGCGCGTCTATGGCAATCTGATGGCGCTCCTGACAGTTATGAAATCTCTGCCATTGGCCTACAACAAGGACATGCAGGAGGACAAGGAACCGCTTTTCGACACCATCGATACTGTCAAGGGGAGTCTTAAGATCTTTGCCGAGATGATTCAGGAAATGCGTGTCAATACGGCGGCGATGCGGCGGGCGGCCGGCCTTGGTTTTTCCACAGCCACTGATGTCGCAGATTACCTGGTCCGCAAGGGGCTTCCTTTCCGGGATGCGCATGAAGCGGTAGGCAAAGCGGTTGCGTACTGCGTCGAAAACGAGATGGAGATAACGTCACTTTCGTTGGCAGAATGGCAACTCTTCTCCTCCAAGATCGATAACGATATTTTTGAATGCATTACGGTCGAGGCGAGTGTAAATGCCCGTAATGTACCGGGTGGAACCGCTCGTGATCGGGTTTGGAGCGAAATTCAGAAAGTGCGAGCGGGGAAATAATCCCTCATGTACTGCGAATTCTTTGGTTTCAACGAGAAGCCGTTCACTATTACCCCCAACCCCCATTTCGTTTACCTGAGCAACATCCATCGTGAGGCATTTGCACGTCTGTTGTACGGTGTCGACAGCCATGCCGGTTTTATAACACTTACCGGCGAGGTGGGAACAGGCAAGACGACTCTGCTCCGCACTTTAATGGCGCATCTCGATCAGGAAAAATACCGGAATGCATTGATTTTAAACTCCCATCTTACACGGGTCCAGTTACTGTCCAATATCTGCAGCGAATTTGAAATAGAGGTAAAGCATAAGAATTCAGCGGGCTATCTTGATGCGCTCAATCGTTTTTTACTCGACCAGAATATCCAGGGAAAAACGGTAGTGCTTGTGATTGATGAAGCGCAAAACCTGAAACCGGACGTGCTGGAGCAGGTTCGCCTGATTTCCAACCTGGAGACAGAACGTGACAAGCTTGTACAGATCATTCTGGCCGGTCAACCTGAATTCGATGATATTCTTAACCGTCACGACCTGCGTCAGCTCAATCAGCGTATAACTATCAGATGCAATCTGTCGCCGATGGATTTTGCTGATACGTCAGAATACGTCAGGCATCGTCTCAAATTGGCGGGTGGCCGCAACCCTGAAATATTTTCAAAAGAGGCTGTAAAGAAGATATTCAGATTTTCGAAGGGGTTCCCCCGACTGATCAACGTGGTCTGTGAACAGGCGCTGGTTATGGCCTGGACGGAGGAGAGTCCGGTGGTATCCCCCTCAATGGCTTCCATTGTTATTGCTGAAGCCCAAACAGCTTCTGATGATTCCTGGCTTTGGAGGCATATTACCGCTTGGTATAGAAAAGGAAAACGAAGGATACTATGAGTTATATTCTTGATGCGCTAAAAAAAGTTGAACATCAAAAGGCAAGAAAGGCAACAGCTGGTGGAATGACGAGTATATCCGGCGATCTTTTTCTGGAGAGGGCGTCTCGACCCTCCAGGGGCGGGGTCGGGAAGATCGTTGCCGTGATTGTTGTCGTTGCGCTCTGCACTTTTGCAGTCACATGGTTCATGTTGAAGGTTGACAAAAAGAAAGTGGGGGTGGGCGCACGTTCTGCAGTGCCAACTGCCGTTGCGACACCGGCAGCTCCGCCAAGCCCGGCTCCTCCCGCTCCTCTCCCCGCTCCGTTGCCGCCATCCCTCCCCCAGCAGCAGATGCCTCTGCCCACTGCTGCCGCAGCAACGCCATCAGCGCCCCCGGCTCTCCCGCAACCTGGCGTAGCGGTTTCTTCTGCTCTGGAACCGGTTAAGGGTAAATTGGCAAAAGCTCCGAAAGTAGCGCCTCAACGACCAAAAACAGTTGTTCAAACCATTCAGGCGCCAGCCGACATTAAGGTCTCCGGTATTGCATGGCAGGAAGAACGTGCCTCCAGACGCGTTGTAATTAACGGGTTTCTATTGCATGAAGGAGCGACCGTTTTGGGGGCAAAAATTTTGGAGATCCATAGGGACAGGGTGAGATTCTCGTCACCTGCAGGAATCTTTGATGTGCTGATGGATGGCGCTGCCCTTCTGCCGGGCCGGGCAAAATAGGAGACCGGAATGCGCAGCATGCTTCTGACAGCCGTACTGATATGCTCTTTGACCGCTTGCGGAAAAAAAGGCGTCCTGTATTATCCGGATATGCTGGTTCCGGCCGCTCCGACCGCCGCTTCCGCCAGTCAGTTCGGCAGCGTTGTAAAGATCCAGTTTGTACTCCCGGAGAATGATCGGACAGGGCGCAAACTGTTCGATCTGGCTGGTGTAAAAATCAACAAACGCGTGAGCGACTCTCCCTTTGAGCAGATCTGCAAATCGTGCATGACTGATTATCAACTGTTTCGAAAACTCTATCTCGACCTGTTGCCACACGGCGCGCAGAGATTCGGAAACCGTATTCTCATGCTTGATGGCAGTGTGAGTGCAGGAAAGAGCTATTCATACAGTATAGTGCCGTTCAACAAAGATGACGTGGATGGAGTTGCGTCTCCCCAGGTGTCGGTCAGCCTTGTTCAACCGATCCCCCCGCCAATTCTTCATACCGAGTCGTTCCCGACCGAAATCAAGATTTCGTTCGTCACCCCGCCACCGGTTCCGCGCGGTTTCGCCGGTTATAACTTATACCGCAGCACTAAACAGGATATGGTGTCATACCTCCCTATAAACAGAGAACCGTTGACTGGAAAGGATTATATCGACAGCGCTCTTGAGAGGAACGTAACTTACCGCTACATGGCAAGAACCGTGATTAAACAGGAATCGGGTAATATGCTTGAAAGCAACGTCTCGAAAGCGGTTGAAGGGATGCTGAAGAACGACGAATAAAAGAATGCAATTCGAGGGGATATGAACAAGAAAAGGGTGTCCGGTTCCGGACACCCTTTTCCTGTTTGCAGTATTATTCCGGGTTTAAACTACAAGACTACTTGGCCACTGTTTCGGCAAGCTTGACAGCAATATCCTTGTAGGGGTTGGCGAAAAGGATGATCAGACAGACAACCAGGGCGTAAATTGCCAGGGACTCGATCATGGCCAGACCGATCATCATCGTGGTCAGGATCTTGCCGGAAGCGCCGGGGTTGCGGGAAACACCTTCAACTGCACGGGCAACCGCCATCCCCTGACCGATACCGGTCCCAAGGGTGCCAAGCGCCATACCGATACCTGCTGCCAGAACGCACATAGTGAAAAAGCTCATCTTTACTTCTCCTCTCTTCTTTTGGTTTTTATCCTAAACTGTATAGGATTT
>JAQTRC010000008.1:0-11229 GCA_028712665.1 Desulfuromonadaceae bacterium | reverse complement strand
GACCGATACCGGTCCCAAGGGTGCCAAGCGCCATACCGATACCTGCTGCCAGAACGCACATAGTGAAAAAGCTCATCTTTACTTCTCCTCTCTTCTTTTGGTTTTTATCCTAAACTGTATAGGATTTAGAAAATCAGGTTGAGGTTAAGGTTGAGATTGAGGTTAAAGCCTTTCTCGGCCTCAACCTGTTTCACTCTTAACCTGTTTAACTAGTGTGCCTCTTCGAGCGAACCCTGGATGTAGATCATTGCAAGCAGCATGAAGACGAAGGCCTGGATGAAGGAGACCAGGACACCCATAAGCATCATCGGGAGCGGGACAAGGAACGGGGCGAGTCCGAAAAAGATCATCAGGACCAGCTCGTGGCCGTTCATGTTGCCGAACAGACGCAGGGTGAGCGAGACCGGGCGGCTTAAGTGCCCGATCACTTCGATGAAAAACATGACCGGAGCCAGCCATGCGATCGGCCCACAGAAATGCTTCAGGTAGTGCAGGCCATGATGCTTGATTCCCACCACATGGGTAGAGAGAAATACTATGATCGCACAGGCTGCGGTGGTGTTGATGTTTGCGGTCGGTGGAAAAAAGCCTGGGATCAGGCCGATAAGATTCGAGACCAGTACGAAGATTGCCAGTGTGGCGATCAACGGGAAGAAGGGGCGCCCATGCTCACCCATAGTTTCGACGATCATATTCTCAATACCGCCGATGACCGCTTCCATGAAGTTCTGCAGTCCTCCGGGTATCGATTTCATGGCTGATGTAGTCAGAATCGAAAGCACCAGTAAAAGCACAATAATCAGCCAGGTATAAGCTATGGCATCCGCGCTGGCTCCGGTGATATGCAGCGGGGCCAGAAGCTTGCGGAAAAATTCGAGGAACAGTAAGGGGTGAACCATGGAGCTAACCTCCTGCGCGGACTGCGCCGTATATTGAAAGTGCGATTATGTTGGCTACGACTACGGAGAGTCCCACCAGCAGACCTGCCAGCGAAAACCATCCTGAGACAAGGATCAGATAAAGACAGAAACCGGTTACGCTGATGCGCGCCACGAAACGGATTTGAGCATACTGACCCGGTCTGGCCGGGAGCAGGCCAAGGATGCGCTGCAGTACGTTGCGCATCCATAAAAAATTTATAATTGCGACAATGCCGCCAGCCAGGATGCCCATCCCGGTTTTTGCGGAGAAAAGGGCATATCCCGCCAAAGTCAGAACCGTCAGTAGTCCGAGGCTTCCCTTGATGATGATGCCGAAGAGGTTATCTTCGTTGATCGCTGTCATCATTTTTGCGGATCTCTCTGCCGGCAATCACGTAGATGTTCTTGAAGCCTGCCGCTATGCCGATCAGCAGGAAGATATAAAAGAACCAGGGTTTGGTGCCAAGCCAGCGGTCCAGAGTCAGGCCGAACCAGACTCCGATGCCGATCGCCAGAGCGACTGAAATGCCCATACTGGAGACCATCGCCAAGCTTCGGAGCAGATCCCTCTTTTGATTTTCCATGAGCAGACATCCACTAGCCGACTATTGTACCCAAAAACCTAACTTCTCTATCATATAACAGAGAGTGGTGTCAATTTAGAATTACTCACGCCGCCGCAGATTCGCAAGAAACTCTTCACAGGATAACTGTTTTTTGCTGACAAGATGGGCAATTTCGCGGCTCATCGCGGCCTTTTCTCCACTCTTCATCTCGGCTTTAAGCAGCACGAAGATCGGAATATTACGGCTGTATGGGAAAATTCTGAACTTTTCGAGCAGTTCAAAGCCGGACATGTCAGGTAGCATATGACTGCAGAAGGCCATATAATGTGGGTGTATAGAGGTAAGCGCCAGGGCCTCTTTTCCAGTATAGCCCTTCACCACTTCGAAGCCTGTTGATTCAATCGCCTTGGAGAGTTTCGCCTCGCCTGAGCGCGAGACCACCAAAGCTTGAAGATCCCATGTTTCAGCATCTTCAGTCAGGCCATAGACCGCCAATCGATCCAGAAGATACTGTTCATCAACAGGCAGCATAAAGAAGCCGGCGACCGGAAAAACGCCGCCAACCTTACCCTTTTCACTCAAAAAAACAGGCAAAACCGGAATATTGCGGGTGGCCGGGGCTCCTTTTATCTTTAGCAGCAACCCCCAGCCATCATCAGAAAACGGGGATATGTCCAGCACTATTCCCAACGGTCTCCCTTTTTCAATGTTATCGTATTCTTCAAGACGGCAGGCATAACCGGCTGCTTCAAGATACGAGAAGATAATCTCTTCACGTCCATTACCCGGTTGTACTCCGAGTATCCATAATTCCCTTCGCGGTTCGCTGTTTTGTGCCATGCCCACTCCTGCCTTTTCAGTACTCATGGAATGCCATTTCATATCAGATATCGAATGCAAAAACCAGACTATTCCAACTTGTTTCAGCCATTTTCATTCGCTCGAATATAGTTCCAGCACTCTCTCTATTATATTTGATGTGGATTTGCCATCCACAAACGAAACCAGCTCAACCCTTCCTCCATAAGCTTCGACAAAATCCTTTCCGACCACCCCTTCAATAGTGTAATCGCCCCCCTTTGCCAGAATATCCGGTTTTAGAGCCATGATCAGCTCAAGAGGAGTATCCTCGTCGAAAATAATGACGTAGTCGATGCAGTCCAGAGCCGCCAGGATATGGGCACGCTCTTCCTCGGCTATCAGAGGGCGTTTTTCCCCCTTCAATCGACGTACCGAGGCATCGCTGTTCAGTCCCAAAACAAGAATATCACCGAGGCTGCGGGCTTTTTGCAGGTACTTTACATGCCCGGCATGGAGGAGGTCAAAACAGCCGTTGGTGAAGACGACCCTCCTGCCGCGCGATTTTTCCGCCCTGATGACGGATGTCAACACATCCAGCGTTTTGATCTTGGAATCACTGTCGCGGTGGCTCAGCGCAACCGCGTCTATTATCTCCTGCGGAGTGACTACTGAGGTTCCCAGTTTGCCGACTGCGATACCGGCTGCGATGTTTGCCAGCCTGGCCGATTCGGCCATCGAGAGGCCGGAAGCGATACCGACTGCAAGTGCTGCGAGGACGGTATCGCCGGCCCCTGAGACATCAAATACCTCGCGCGCGACGGTCGGAATATTAACAACCTCGGCATTTTTGGAAAAGAGCGACATACCCTCCTCGCTCCGGGTAATCAATAGATGCTGCAACCCGACGGCATCCATAATGACTGCCGCCGCCTCTGCAAGCGTTTCCGAATCCCGGATGGCTATGCCGGATGCGGCTTCGGCCTCCTTGCGATTTGGAGTCAGTAATGTCGCCCCTCTGTAGCGGTTGAAGTCTGCCCCTTTTGGATCTACCAGCAGCTCTATGCCGGTCGCAGAGGCGGAAGAAATCGCTGCAGCGATGACTGAAGGGGTCAGTACACCTTTGTTGTAGTCGGACAAGACAACTACATCGAACTTGCCTGCATGGGTGTCAATCCATTCGCAGACTTGCTTTTCAAAGTCGTTGGCCAAGGATTCCCTCGTTTCACGATCGATGCGCACGATCTGCTGATTGGCGGCTACCACTCGGGTCTTGCGACTGGTTCGCCGGTTGGGATCCAGGAATACAGCTTCGGTAGAAACATTACGGCGGCCAAACTCTTTCAAAAGCGACCAGCCGTTCTCGTCATCACCTATCACCGAGCATACCGCCACCTGCACACCCAGAGCCGCCAGGTTATTTACCACATTGCCGGCTCCACCAAGGCGCAGTTCCTCGCGCATAACATCAACCACCTGAACCGGTGCCTCCGGAGAGATTCGCTCTGCCTTCCCCCACAGGTACTCATCCAGCATCAGGTCGCCGACAACAAGGCAGCGCAAAGATGCGGTACGAGAGAAGAGCGATTCGATATTTTTCCGGTCCATACTAACTCCTCTGAAAAATCGGGGTTGAAATATTTTGAAGTTTCCGGCGGCAAGGATAAATGGTTTACTCCCCACTGGCAACAGAGATTTTACGGAGCTCATTCTCCGGTCACTGACTGGCCTGCCTGAAAAAACTAAGATGGTCTATATTTTGGCAATAATCGCACAAAAAAATGGATTTTTGCGCAACAAAGCATTAACGTGGCGCCAGTCAATTGTATCTTGAATATAGTTCAGACAGAAAGGCCGGAATATGGATAACATCATTTGCAGGAGTAACGGAGTGGAGTTGGAGAGGACGGAATTAACCGACTTGTTAGCTTTGATGGAGAATGGGCATTCACCGTTTGAGAAGGCTATCAGAGCGATGAAAGTGTCAGTTTGTGAGGCTTTCAAAAAATCGGGAGCTTTGGCGCCGGTCACGTTTTTACCGGGGACGAGAACTCTTGAGCCCAATCCTGAGGTAGCCGAAGCGTTCCCGAATTCCATTGCGGCATCAAAAAACATTATCCTGTCAGCCTCCGGCGCCATGACTGAAAAAGTTTCCGGCAAAAGAGTCGCCGTACTCTTTTCCGGAGGCCCCGCAGCAGGAGGGCATAATGTATTGGTTGGTCTCAAGGAGATATTGGGGCCGACCAATACCTTGATGGGGGTTAAGGCCGGTCCGAAGGGGTTGATGAAAGGGGAACTGTTTGAAATAACGGATGATCATGTAAAAGGGATCATAAACACCGGAGGTTTCGACTTTCTGGGCACCGACAGGACAAAAATTGAAAAACCGGACGATATCGACAAGGTCAGAAATGTTTGCCGCGAACAGAATATAGACGCCATTGTTATTATCGGTGGAGATGATTCCAACACCAACGCCGCTTTGCTGGCTGAAAAACTGTTTTGTGACGTAAAGGAAGATGGTAGCGGTGTTCAGGTAATTGGTGTGCCGAAAACCATCGATGGCGATTTGCAAATTGGAGACGACTTGCCTATTTCATTCGGATTTGACACAGCCACCAAGATATATGCCGAGAAAGTGGGCAACCTGTTGCGTGATACGGCGTCTTCCTTGAAATACTGGCATTTTGTTCGATTGATGGGGCGCTCCGCCTCGCATGTGACTCTGGAAGTCGCTCTGCAGACACACCCAACTATTACGCTGATATCTGAAGAGGTCCGGGATCGCAATACGACCCTGTCGGAAATAGTTGATATTATTGCGCTCACCGCTATAGAACGCGCAAAAAACGGGTTGAATTATGGCGTTGTCCTTGTCCCGGAAGGATTGATCGAGTTTATTCCGGGTTTTACAACTATGATCGATGATTTGAATGACAAAATGACACAATTTAAAGATGATTTGGGCGGGAAAAGTGTAAGGGAACAACTCTTATTCATCTATTCCAAGTTGACTCAGGACCACGGGGAGTTGCTGGAATCTTTGCCTGAGGCAATTAAATTCATGCTGATGTCCGACCGTGACCAGCATGGCAATCTACAGGTTTCGAAAATTGAAACAGAGGCGATGTTAAGTCACGAAGTCAAATTACGGATAAAAGAGTTGGACGGGAACGTGAAATTCGAATATCTGAATCATTTTTTCGGTTATGAAGCACGTTGTGGCGCCTCAACCCTGTTTGATTCGTCATATACCTATAATCTGGGAGCGACTGCAGGTTCACTGATTCTGGATGGCCGCACCGGCTATATGGCCAGCCTGAGGGATCTGGACAAGGGCGCCAAACCTTTGGGAATACCTATTGCCAGCCTGCTGGATATAGAAATGCGCAAGGGAAAACCGGCCAAGGTAATCGAAAAAGCGTTAGTGAAGTTGGATTCCCCGGCATTCTTGTACCTGAAATCCAGAAGAAAGCTCTGGGCGGAGAAAGACCTGTCAAGTTCCCCCGGGCCGGCTCAGTTCTGGGGGCCGACCTCCAGACAGATGCCAAAGACAGTGGCACTCAACAGAAAATATAACTCTCTGGATTTTAAATTTGATGCGGATGAGTGAAAATTAAAACTTGATAAGCAGACCGCCCCACGAAAGTCCGCCGCCGAAACCCATGGTAAGGACCAGATGTCCGGGCTTTATGGTGCCGTTGCGCAGGTTTTCGTCCATCACCAGCGCTACCGAAGCGGCCGAGGTGTTGCCGCAGCGATCGAGGTTCAGCAGAAAGCGCTCCTTGGGGAAAGCGATTTTCTTGGATATAAAGTCGATCATCCGCACGTTGGCCTGGTGGGGGATGATGTAATCCAGATCCGCAGGGGTGATGCCGGCTTTCGCACATAATGTGTTGATGATCTCGGGGATGACTTCGGTGGCAAAGATGTAAACCTGTTTTCCCGCCATCTGAAAATATATTTCGCCGGCTGCAATCGTCTCGGCCGTGACCGGTTTGCGCGAGCCTGAAGAGGGGACCTGGATTAGCGGCCAGCCTTTCCCGTCGCTACGCATATATGTATGCTGGATGCCGGTTGATTTATCGCCGCCGCGGCCCAGGATTACGGCCCCGGCGCCGTCTCCGAAGAGAAAACAACTGTTTTTGTCGTTGAAATCGAGAATCCTGGAGTAGGTATCTGCGCCGATGGCCATGACAGTCTTGTATTTGCCGCATTTTATAAAGTTATCTGCGGCTTCCAGCGCATATACGAAGCTGGAACAAACCGAGTTGACATCAAATGCGAAGGCGTTTTTTGCGCCGATATTTTCCTGCACCATGCAGGCCGTCGCAGGGAGGCTCATGTCGGGAGTTGACGTACCCAATATGATGCAGTCGATTTCCGAGGCATCGATACCGGCCCCTTCCAGCGCGTTTTTAGCAGCGATTGTGGCCAGGTCGGAGGTGGCCTGGTCTACATGGGCAAAACGCCTCTCTCTGATTCCGGTACGGGAGAATATCCACTCGTCCGCATTTTCTACCAGATAATCAAAATGGCTGTTCGGTATTACCCGGTCAGGCATACATGAGCCGCTACCTATTACTTTTGAAACGATCATTTTCTCTCCGATTCCGTTCATCCTGGACGACTGATCTCCATTTTGAATAAAGCTTTCAATTTCTATCATAAAATAACGATGTTTGTCAATTTGTATACACCGTCAGGCGGGGTTGTTGAGACAGAACCCGCTCTTTCATTTTTCCTCGCGGCGCCTGATGATATCCACCACTGAAAACGTCCAGACCAGAAAAAATGCAGCCAGCACCGCTTTCCCGAATCCGGAAACCTCTTCGATAGCCTTTATGACCTCGGATGGCGATATACTGATCGCGCCGGCCGCGACCTTCGAGGCGATTACCGGAGAGAGCGCTTTCATCAGCACAAAAAGGGCCATCAGCAGGATCAGGTTAATCAGCACGATAATGATGCCCCCCAGAGCTTTGCGGCCAAGATAGATCTGGCCCAGACCAGGCAGCAGAAAAGCGGAAAGGAGCAGGGCGGTTATTTTTCTTTTCATGCGGCGCCTCCCGGGGCAACCATGCCGAGCAGGGTCACCATCTCGTCATGGATCAGACCGTTGCTGGCAACGATCCGGTCGTTGAATATATCGTACTCCGAGCCGTCAAAGGTAGTCACCCGGCCGCCCGCTTCGCGCACCATAAGTACGCCGGCGGCAACATCCCACGCTTTGAGTTTCAGCTCCCAGAAGCCGTCCAGGCGCCCGGCGGCTACATAAGCAAGGTCGAGCGCCGCAGCGCCGGCCCGGCGGATGCCGCGGGCAGCTTTCTGGAAGGCGATGAAATTGTCAAAATTGTTGGCCGGGTCACTCGCACAGTCATACGGAAATCCGGTTCCGAGCAGCGAGTTTTTAAGCGGAGAGCGGGCGGATACCGACAGCCGGTTGCCGTTCAGAAAAGCGCCCCCCCCTCTGGTCGCGGTAAAGAGCTCATCATGGATCGGGTTGTAGATCACCCCGGCAACCAGTTCGCCTTCATGCTCAAGCCCTATCGAGGAGCAGAACCAGGGAAAAGCATGGGCGTAGTTGGTAGTGCCGTCCAACGGATCAATGATCCAGCGGAAGGGAGAGCGGCTCTGCGGATAGTCCCCCTCCTCGGCGACAATATCATGGCCGGGGAAGCGTGCAAGCAGATATTCCACGATCAGCCGTTCAGACTCCCTGTCAACCTCTGTCACAAGATTTTTGTCGCCTTTCATCTCTATATCCAGAGTTGAGGCAAAACGGGATTTCTGATATGTTCCGGCGGCCCGGGCTGCGATAACCGCCTCTTCCAGATAGTTACGATAGTTTGTCATATCGCTCCCTGAAATATAAATTTGCTATCCTCATGGAATGATCACTATTGAACCATGAGTCGCCCTGGATTCGGCGACGATATGTGCTGCACCTATGTCATCAAGAGCAAATCTGGCGCCGATGTCCGCCGTTACCAGGCCTGATGAAATCGCATCGAAAAGGTCTGCAGCGTTCGCGCGAAAAACAGCTGGGTCCGCATTGTGCGGGAATACGGAGGGGCGGGTAAGGAAGAGGCATCCTTTTTTATTGAGCAGATCCGGGTCGATTGACGGCGCCGGTCCCGAAGCGGCTCCATAGAGGACAACAAGCCCGAATTGCGCTGCGCAGTCGAGCGATTTGAGGAAGGTATCCTTCCCGACGGAATCGTACACCACGTCGGCCTTTTTCCCTCCTGTCGCCTCAAGTAAAGCCGCCGGCCAATTTTTCTCCGAATAGTTTACGGTGATATCGCAGCCGGCTTCACGGGCAATGCCGCACTTTTCTTCCGACCCTGCAGTCCCGATAACGAAAGCTCCGAGACCTTTCGCCCAACGGCAGAGAATCTGCCCGACCCCCCCTGCGGCGGCGTGAACGAGAATGATCTCCCCGGATTTGACTGCATGAGTTTTCTTCAGCAGATATTGTGCCGTAATACCTTTGAACAACAGCGCCGCAGCCTGCTCATCCGAAACTCCGTCCGGAATGCGGACGAGCCGTTCCGACGGCACATTGCGACAGTCGGCATAGGCGCCAACTCCGGCATTCATGTATGCCACCCGGTCTCCGGGACGGAATTGATCCACTCCGGGACCGGCCTCCTCCACAATTCCGGCCGCCTCATGGCCAAGAGCCGTAGGGAGCGGGAGCGGATAAATCCCTTTACGCTGGTACACATCGATAAAATTGAATCCGATTGCCGTTTGACGGAGTTGCACCTCGCCGGTCGCCGGAGCGGAGATCCCGGCAGTGGCTACACTCATCTTCTCGGGGCCGCCATATTCCGTTATCATTACTGTTCTAGCCATCTTCATCGGTTTATACCTCCGGTATTATTTCATCAGAAAAGTCCTGCCATCATTTTAATTCCCATTATGAACAGCATCCCGGCAAAAATCATTTTCAGCCTGGATACCGGCAGTTTGTGGGCAAGTTTTGCCCCAAGCGGAGCCGTTGTGACGCTCGCAATTGAAACAAACAGCAGAGCCGGCAGATATATGAAACCAAGGGTGTGAGGCGGCAGAACCGCGATGTTTGAGCCGTTTATCGCATAGCCGATCGCCCCGGCCAGAGCAATTGGAAATCCGATTGCCGAAGAGGTCCCGATTGCACTATGCATAGAGGCATTGCAACGGAGCAGAAACGGCACCGACATGGTCCCTCCCCCAATTCCCACGAGACTGGAGATGGCTCCAATTAATGCACCTGCACCAATAATGCCTCCAGAAGAGTACGGTTTCTTTATGGCCGGCTTAACTTTCTTAACTATGTTGTATGCAACGTAAAAGAGAAAGACGACGAAAAATATTTTCAGGTGGCGTGTGGATATCTGCGATGCCAGGCAGGAACCTGTAAACGCTCCGATTAGAATCCCGGGCGCTATCCTCAGCGCAATCGGCCATTCTACCGCTCCCCGGTCGTTGTGCGCACGCATGCTGGAGAGTGAAGTGAACATGATTGAGGCCAGCGAAGTTCCGAGCGCCATATGCAGAATGTACGTTTCAGGCATATGTTGCGCGGTAAAGAGAAAAGTCAGTATCGGCACAACTATTACGCCTCCGCCAAGCCCGAACAATCCGGCAAATAAGCCGGCGACAATTCCTGCTAACGAATATAAGAGCCAGTAAGTTATCAAAATACTCCATTACACACAAAAAGAGTTTCACAAGTTCTTGTTCTGCAATTAAACGAGGCGCACATTGCCTTGTATCCTCTCACTTCAGCCAGATTCACCCGAAATTCCGAAGCTTGAGAGGGAAGCGATCAGGTCCGCAAAACGTTCTCCCTGGACAATGACGTGCTTCCTGAGCATTTCTGCGGCCTTCTCTCCGTCCCCGGCGATGAGTGCTTCGACAATGGACGAATGCTCCAGAAAAGAGGTGCGCATTCGATCCCGCACCCGCACCTGCAGGCGACGATATGCGCTCAAACGCCTATGCAGGGCGTCGGCTTCCTCGATCAGAAAACCATTGTGGCTGGCCGCATAGATCGCCATATGGAAGCGTTCGTTTCGCCGGTAGTATGCGTCAGGATCGTTTTTTTTGTGGGCTTCCTCACAGGTGCGATGGGCTTTTAACAGAGCATGCTGATCGGCCGCAGTCATGCGGCGCGCGGCCAAGCGCCCGCACATGGCCTCAAGTTCAGCCATCACTTCGAACATTTCACACAAACGCTGCGGGGTTATTTCGACAACGACCGCGCCTCTGCGGGGGCGCATGTCGATCAGACCGCTATAGGCAAGCTGCATCAGCGCTTCGCGGATCGGAGTACGCGATACTTCAAATTCGTTCGCCAACTCGGTTTCATCCAGGCGCATCCCCGGCATATAGCGACCGGTCGCGATGCGCTCCTCGATAATTTCCCGCAGTTTCTCCGACCGGCGTGAATGGACCATTACCTTCTCCATACAGACCCCCTGTTTATTTTACCGACTTTATACAAATACCATAAATAATATGAAAATAATAGTTGACATTGTATTCAAAACAATTATTCTTGTATACAAGAACGTGGTTTTAGTATTTATTGTGGTAATGCCAGAGACTGAAATATAACTTCCCGGCCACCGCGAAACCCTGTCATGGTTCACCATCAAAGGAGAAGAAAGGAGAATCACATGTCTCACGTAATGCGTAGTCTCGTAATCGGAGTACTGGCGGCCCTGCCGCTGACAATGTTCAGCGGCAACTTTCAAACAGCATTTGCACAGGAGCTCAAAATTTCTCACCAGTTCCCAGGGGGCACGATTAACGAGGGGGATTTCCGGGACCGTCTCTGCCGCAAATTTGCTGCCGAAGTGGAGAAGCGTACCAAGGGGGCGCTCAAAGGCACCGTATATCCCGGTTCCTCACTGATGAAGACCAACGCCCAGTTCAGGGCGGTTGGCATGGGC
>JAQTRC010000183.1 GCA_028712665.1 Desulfuromonadaceae bacterium | reverse complement strand
CCCCGTGAAAGAGTTCGACGCTGTTGTGACGGTGGGTGACCGGCAGCTCCAGAGGGCGCAGCCGTTTCAACAGGCTGATAAACCTCGGAAGCCGCTTTTTATGCGTAAAGTGGTTGCTTCGCATTTTTTCTACACTTTATGAAACCGGAATAGTCAGGCTCCCTACCTTACTGATCTCCGCAGTCATGACATCCCCGGCGCGCACCTGGCCAACTCCGGCGGGAGTTCCGGTCAGAATCACATCGCCCGGCTCAAGGGTGAAAATCGCCGAGATATGGGCGATGATCTGCGGTACGCGGTGGATCATGTCCGATGAACATCCATCCTGGCGCGTCTCGCCGTTGACCGCAAGTTTCAGATTCAGCGCATGTGGATCAGGTATCGCACTGGCCGGAACAAAATCAGACAGCGGGCAGGAGGTGTCGAAACCTTTGGCGATTTCCCACGGAAGCCCCTTGGCTTTAAGTTGATTCTGCACATCCCGCAGGGTCATGTCGATCCCCACTCCATAACCGGCAACGTACTCAAGCGCCCTGTCTGCCTGGATGCCGCTGCACAGTTTCCCGATCAGGAGCGCCAGTTCGACCTCGTAATGACACTCCTGTGAATATGAGGGTATCCGCACCGCCTCTCCATCAGCAATAACCGACGAGGCAGGTTTCATGAACAGCACCGGCGCCGCCGGGGTTTCGTTCCCCAACTCTTTGGCATGTTCGGCGTAGTTGCGGGCCAGGCAGACTATCTTGCCGATCGGGAATTCCTTGTTGCTACCGATAAGTTTACGTGTTGTCATAATGCGCTCCACTATTCAGATTTTTTTTGCGTTTAGGCAAGCATCCTTCATCTGTACGGCAGCACTTCCTGTTGCAAACCGTCTACCCGCTCAAACTCCGGGTCCTTATGCACCAGCACCGCATCAAGCTCCAGCGCTGTCGCGGCAATCCACGCATCGGCCAGGGAAACCGGAAAGCGGGCCTTGATTTCCGCAGCCCGCTCCAGTAGAGCTCTGTTTTCGTCCATCCAGGAAATCGCCAGCCGCTGACAACCGGCATAGGCATTGCGACCTGCTTCTTCCCCTTCATCCTTCCAGACCCGGTACAGAACTTCCATCAACGTCATGAAACAGCCATGACAGGGTGGCCCGCCATCTGCAGCGTCATCAAGCAGTTCGGCTACCCGATTCGCGCCCGGCTCGTTGTCCCGGAGCGCCAGCAGGGCGGACGTATCGAGCAGAAATCCGCTCATGCTTCGCGAAGCCTCTCGGTTTCCCGGTCTGCCAACAGCCGGGTCACACCGCCGCCCAGGCCGCTCCCCCGGAACGCCTTCAGCGCTTGATGCGCCGCATTTCGCAAGTTCCGGCTTTCAGCAGTTTCTGCAGCATGAGACAAGGCGCCGTATTCCTGAGGCGACAGCAAAAAGGCCACCGGCCTCCCACGGCGGGTGATAGTCACCGGCTCCCGTTGGGCGGTATCAATCAACGTACCGAAATTATTTTGAGCCTCAACTGAACTCATTGTTCTCATTGTAACCTCCGGCCAACTAGCTATTACATATATTATAGCTAGTTTCAATAATTTTGAAACCATAATTTTGTGGTTTCTCAGATGACTTCACACCGACAAAACTTCCCACTCCCGATACAGCTCCTCCAGGCGCGCATTCAACGCTGAGTGGCGCTCTCCCCCCTGCTGCCCCCGCTCCGGATCATCGAAGAAACCTGGTGCGTTCATTTCACTCTCCAGAGTCGCCAGCTCCTTTTCGACAGATGCGATTTGCGACTCCAGATCCGCCATCATTTTCTGGCGGGACTGCTCCTCGCGCTTGCGACGCTTTTCCTCTTCCCGGTCTTTCAGGCGCACCTCCTTATTCAGAGGAGGCAAGGGGGAAGGGGATTTTTCTGCAGAGTTCTCCCTGGTGACTGAGGTTGCAGAATTGGCGGCAAGGGGAGGTTTAGAACCTCCCCCTGCTTCCTTCTTCTCCAGATAATACTCGTAATTTCCGTAATAACTCTCAAGTTTACCCCCCTCGACCTCCACGATACGGGTCGCCAGCGCATTGACGAAGTAGCGGTCGTGGGATACGAAAACCACCGTGCCGTCGAAGCTCTTCAAGGCCTCCAGCAAAACTTCCTTGCTGAACAGATCCAGGTGGTTGGTCGGCTCATCCATCAGGAGCAGGTTGGAGGGACGGAGCAGCATCTTGGCCAGGGCCAGCCTGTTCCGCTCGCCGCCGGAGAGCACGCCGACTTTCTTATGGATATCGTCGCCAGAGAAGAGAAAAGCTCCCAGGATATCGCGCAGTTTCGGGACCATAGCGTACGGCGCATCGGCGTACAGCTCGTCATAGGCCGAACGGTTCTGCTCCAGCACATCGGCCTGATCCTGGGCGAAATAATCCATGCAGACATTGTGTCCGGGGATCCGCTCACCCCCCTGGAATTCTCCCCCCGCCAGCACCGCCATCAGGGTCGATTTGCCGGCTCCGTTATGTCCCACCAGGGCGATCCTCTCCCCCTTTTCGGCCACGAAATCGACCCGATTCAGCACGGTGTGGCTTCCAAAAGCGCGGGTCAGCCCCTTCAGCTCCATGACGGTTTTGCCGCTCTTGGGGGGATCCGGGAACTGGAAACGTATTTTTTTCCGCTCAGGCGGCAGTACGATCCGCTCAACCTTCTCCAGCTGTTTGATGCGTGATTGCACCAGCGAGGCTTTGTTGGCCTGGTAGCGGAAGCGGCGGATGAAATCCTCGGTCTTCTCCACCTCTTCATCCTGGCGGCGCTTGGCATCCCTCAGCGCTGAAACACGCTCCTCCCGCTGGACGAGATAGGTGGAGTAGTTGCAATGATAGTCCGTCATCGTCTTGTTCCAGACTTCGGCAATGCGGCTGCAGACGCTGTCCATGAAGAAACGGTCGTGAGAAACGAGTATGACCGAGCCGGGGTAGGCGCAGAGGTATTCCTCAAGCCAGTTGCGGGCTTCGATGTCCAGATGGTTGGTCGGTTCGTCCAGCAGCAGAACATCAGGCTTCTGCAGCAACAGGCAGGCCAGTGCGATACGCATCTGCCAGCCGCCGGAAAACTCGCCGCAGTCGCGATGCCAGTCCGATTGGGCAAAGCCGAGCCCCTTCAGCACGGTGCCGATTTCGGCCTCCATGGTATATCCGCCCCGATGCCGGAACTGATCCTGCAATTCGCCGTAGCGATGCAGCTGCTGGTCATGTTCGGGGGAGTCGTGATGGAGGC
>JAQTRC010000087.1 GCA_028712665.1 Desulfuromonadaceae bacterium | reverse complement strand
TGACAACTGATTGCCACCGGTACTGCTGACGGTGGCATTGGCAAGGGTTGCACCCGTCGTCAGGTTGAAGTTGCCCCCGGTGAAGGTCAGCGTGCCGCCGTTGAGGTCTATGGCTTTGTTGGTGTTGCTCGTGCCGCTGCCGAACCCCAGATTGGCATTGAGGTTTAGATTGAGCGGGTTGCTCGTTGCGGTTATGTCCTGGTTTATGTTGATGTTACGATAGGCATTCAGTGTCAGCATAGCCCCTGTTGTCGCTGGAGCTACAGTGATTGGGGAAGCAACGGTAATATCCCCGTTACCACCCGTACCCCCCTCTGTATCAATGGTGATGCTGCTGCCGTTGTTGAGTGCCGTTACCAATGTATTAACATCAACTGAAGAAGCAGGTGAGAAAGCACCTCCAGTGGAAACATCATTCCCGGTACCGGAAATACTCACATCGACCGGATCGATCAGCCATTTGCCTCCACTTGTCGCAATGCTGATCTCTTTTATATCGACTTTAGCTGCTGATGTTTCAATGAATCCGCCACTACCGCTGGTCCCATCGCCCCTTGCCGAGAGTTCTCCTCGCGCTGTAAGAGTTCCGCTGATATTCCCGTTTTCTTCGGTCTTGACGATTATCTCGCCGCCCTTTGCCCCGTCTGCGCTTATGAAGCTGCTGTCCGACAGTTCTATCGATTTCGTCGCCTTAAGGAATATCTTGCCCCCTTCCTTAACCGCGCTGTCGGCGCTTATCCGCCCTTTCTGTCTGACTATCCCGCCGTACATCCCGATCCTGCCGGCATCCGCCACAAGGGTACCCAGGTTGATTGACTGATGCTCCGGTGCAGTGACTACCATCGCGATCTCAGGGTTGTTCTTATCTACCAGCATGACTTCCTTGCCGGCTGCCAGCAGTATGTCGCCGTTAGTTGCGGTGATAACGCCGCTGTTGGTTACGTCTGCGGCAATCAGATAGATCTCTCCTGCGCCGGGTGTTGTGATAGTCCCCTGATTCTCAATTTTTCCGGCTGCCGCTCCGGCTCTGAAGTTGTATCTCCCTGCAAGGAAGTCCTGGTTCGTTATGTTAAGCGTGGAGGCGATCAGCCCCCCCACGTCTACCCTTGCGTTCTGTCCGAAAAGGATGCCGTTCGGGTTTATCAGCAGAACCTTGCCGTTTGATTGCAGAACGCCGAGTATTTTCGAGGGGTCGCCGCCGGTTATCCGGTTCAGCACTGCGCTTGCAGCGGAGGGCTGGATGAAGCGGGCGCTCTCGTTCTGACCTATCGAGAAGCTCTGCCAGTTGATGATGGCGCCCGCCGAGTTGGTGACCGTCATGGCGTTCCCGCTTGTGCTGATGTTTGCGGCGCCGTTAACCACTTGTGGGAGTGCCGGAAGAGCAAGGGAGGCTGTCGGGAGAAAGCATACCAGCATGAATGACGCGGCAATGCGTCTCTGGTTACGGGAAAGTCCGAAGTGGCTGTTTATGGACTGTTTCTTCATGGCGATCACCAATTACTGACTGACTCGGTTGGACAGAATAAGAATCAATGAAATAAATAATGGACAGGATTAACCGGATAAAGTCAGGATTGTTTAAACCTAAGTCCTATGCTTTGATATTGGCTTGTAAGCATCGGTCTTATCCTGTCAATCCTGTTAATCCTGTCAAATAAAAGGTCTTGTTTTCTGGGTTCCGGTTTGTATGGCTCGGAGTTAAAACGGCTAATCTCTTTTTAAGTCAAATGAAGTGGACTGTTTGCTGAGGGGGGGCGCGATCTTGTACTGAGGGGATAAAAGGGTCTGCAACAGAGATGATCTCGGACTCTGCCGAGACAAAGGAAAGCGGGGTGGGGAGTAAAATCACGAACCGACTTACCGTGTCGCCGCTCTGAAGCAGTTGTTGGGCTGCACAGGTGGAGCATGATCTATTTGTCTGCGATGGATCGGGTTGCTTGTGGTGATGGTGAAATGAGACAGACAGCAGCGACAGTAACAGAAGTATCGCTGCAAACAGACAGAAGTATTTGCTAAGTTTTATTTGTAGTGTGAGCATGAAATCGGCCGATAACTAGTCTGGAAAATGAGCAACAGGAGTATTGATAATGTTCTCGACTTGTTCAGAATAAGGTTGAAATTATATCTTCATAAGTAATTTATAGCAATGTTATTATCCTCATTATTTCGCATGTAATTTTATCTGAGTGACAAAAAACTGCAGAGGTCATCTCCCGATGCAGTATCAAAACGGGCAGATTATTTGCTCTGTTTCCGGCGGATTATCAACTAGCTTCAGTTGTCCTCTTTTACCTTGCCGTAATTGCATCATAAATGCTAATTTGCCACCAATTTGAATCATCATCGGAGGTGTTTTTTGTGAGTAAGTTACGTTACCTGACGGCAGGCGAGTCACATGGACCACAGTTGAGTGCAATTGTAGAGGGTCTGCCTGCCGGTATCCATCTGTCGGCCGAGGCGGTAAACCGCGATCTGGAGCGTCGTCAGCAGGGTTATGGACGAGGCGGACGGATGAAGATTGAAAAGGATACGGCCCTGCTGCTTTCCGGTGTCCGCTGGGGAGAAACGACCGGATCTCCGTTGACACTGGTGGTAAAGAATAGAGACTGGATTAACTGGCTGGAGCAGATGTCGCCTCTGCCGGAGCATCGCGACGACTCCAGTGCTGTGACCCGGCCACGTCCCGGACATGCCGATCTGTCCGGCGTTTTAAAGTATCATCATAGCGATGTTCGCAATGTGCTGGAGCGTTCAAGCGCTCGTGAGACAGCCGTTCGTGTGGCGGTAGGCGGGGTGGCCAAGGCATTTCTGGCTGAGTTTGGTATCCGGATTGGTGGCTATGTGGCAGAGGTTGGTTCTGTGGCCGCCTCTACTCCGGATGAACCTCTGGATATATTGTGGCAGCGCTCTTCAGCGTCGGAAATGTTTTGCTGCGACCCGGCCGCTGAAGCGGAGATGAAGCGGGCCATTGACATCGCGAGAGCCGAAGGGGATACCCTGGGGGGGGTGGTCGAAGTGCAGGTAATCGGGGTGCCGCCCGGGCTGGGGAGTTATGTGCAGTTTGACCGCAAACTGGATGCCAGACTGGCCATGTCGCTGATGAGCATTCAGGCCATCAAAGGGGTTGAGGTCGGGATCGGTTTTGCAGCCGCCCGTCTGCCGGGCTCCAGGGTGCATGACGAAATTTCATATAACGGCGCTTATCACCGTGACAGCAATAATGCTGGAGGCATAGAGGGGGGTATGTCGAACGGCGAGCCGATTGTTGTGCGGGCGGCCATGAAGCCGATCCCGACTCTCTATAAACCGCTCCGTTCAGTCGATATCAGAACTCATGAATCCTTCTCCGCGACAGTGGAGCGCTCCGATACCTGTGCCGTGCCGGCCGCGCTGGTGGTGGCCGAAGCGGTGGTGGCGATCGAGGTTGCCAATGTCTTTCTGGAAAAGTTCGGCGGTGACTCCATTTTTGAAATTCGTCGTAATCTGGAAGGGTACCTGGAGCAGATCAGAAATGCATGAATGTAAACATTTTTATGCCGACGCCGATATTCAAATTGACACGGACGGTAAATCCGTGGAAGATACCGCGATGAAGATTCTGCGCAGTTTGGATAGGTTTTTAGCGTGAGTTTGCTGACTGTAAATCTAGGTTGTAACAGCTATGATATCGTCATCGAGAGCGGCGCTCTGACCTCACTGGGGCAGCGCTGTCTGGCTGCCGGTCTGAAGGGTGTTGCCGCGGTAGTGACAAATTCCAAAGTGGCGGCGTTTTACGGCGAGACGGTTCGTGATTCCCTCTCGTCAGCGGGTTTTACCGTTGTGCAGATAGATATCCCTGATGGTGAAGAGTTCAAAAACTCCGCAACCTTGAACGGAGTCTATGACAGCCTGTTGGCGTCCGGCGTGGACCGTGGATCATTCATCGTTGCTCTGGGTGGCGGCGTCGTGGGAGATCTGGCAGGATTCGCCGCAGCGACTTGGCTGCGTGGCATCCCATTCGTGCAGGTGCCGACTACTTTGCTGGCCCAGGTTGACAGCAGCGTAGGTGGCAAGACCGGCATCGACCACTCGAAGGGGAAAAACCTGATCGGTGCATTTTATCAGCCCAGGTTGGTGCTGATTGATGTAACGACATTACAGACGCTTGATAAACGGCAGTTCAGGGCTGGCCTGGCCGAAGTGGTCAAATACGGAGCGGCTCTTGATTCGACGTTCTTTGAATATGTAGAGAATAACATTGACCGCATCATTGCGATGGAGTCAGACAAACTGATCGAGATCATCCGGCGCTCATGCGAACTGAAGGCGCAGGTGGTCGAACTGGACGAGAAGGAATCCGGGTTGAGGGCAGTACTCAACTACGGTCATACTCTGGGGCATGCTTTTGAGTCGCTTTCCGGTTATCGCGGCATGGTGCATGGAGAGGCGGTAGCGGTTGGCATGGCTCTGGCTGCAAAGGTTTCGTCCTCGCTCGGTTTCTGCAGCAGGAACGATGAAGAGAGGATTGTTGCCCTGATAGGCAGATGCGGCCTGTCGATTCTGGTTCCTGAATTTGACCGGCAGGCGCTTCTGGATATACTGATAACTGACAAGAAATCCAAAGGTGGTTCCATCACTTTTATATGTAATCAAGGCGTAGGCATGTATGCCATGTCGAAACATACTCCCGAAGATCTGCTCAAATTGAGCGGGCTGGAGCCGTGACCATGCAGCAGGATAATTTGTCGTTCTGGACGGACATCAAAACATTTGAGGAACAACTGGCAAAGTCGCCCGATTCATTTTGCTTTTCCAGGCTGTCAGAGGCCTATCTCAAGGGGGGGCTGGTAGATGACGCTCTTCATATTGCAAGGCAGGGGGTAGTAAAACACCCCGGCTATCTGGCCGGTCAGCGGGCTTTGGCCATGGCCTGCCACGCCAAGGGTCTTGACGGTGAGTGTCTGGCTGCCCTGAAACTGGTTACGGAAGCTATCCCTGAAGATCAACAGGCCCACAAGTTGATGGCCCGTCTTTTAGCCAATGCAGGGAATTATGACGCTGCCTGTCAGGCCTTCCGGAAGGTGATAGAGTTTTTCCCGGATGATGTGGAATGCCGTTTGGAGCTTGAATCTCTTGAGGCTTCAGGCGATTTAGTTCATTCCTCGCGTTACGATGATAAAGGTTCTGAAGAAGCCGAAGAAGCTGAAGAAGAAATCATCGAAGATCTTGAGGAACTTGATGTTTTAGAGGAGGAGGCTGAGGTTGAGGCTGAGGCTGAAGTTAAGAAAGAGATAGAGAAAGAGGTAGAGAAAGAGGTAGAGAAAGAGGTAGAACCTGAACCGGAACCTGAACCTGGCTGCGATCCGCTTTCCACAGCTACTCTTGCCGAGTTGTATGTTAAGCAGGGTTTTATCGATAAGGCGCTGGAAATTTTGCGATCCATTCTGGCCAATGACCCCTCTAATCTCGCGGTTTTTGCCCGCATTGCAGAGCTTGAATTGCCGGTTTCAAATGCCGTAGAGCATGCACCTCCCTCTGAGGAAACCTTTGCATATGGTTCCGTTGAAGCCACGGTCACGGATTTTGATGAGGATAGTACGCTTCTGGACAATGTTTTTGCCTCGGTGCAGGAACCCCGCGCTTTTTCGGGGATTCCGGTAGATGAAGAAGCGTTCCGGGGAGTAACGGCAGAAAACTCAACTGCTGATATAAAGCCGCAAGGAGCGGCGGACAACGCCATTTCCACCCTCGAAGGTTGGCTGGAGAACATCGGGAGGGTAAAATCATGTCGATGAAAGATACGCTGAACACCATTTTACAGGGTGTAGATGGCGCCCTGGCCGTCATTATTATGGCATACGACGGTATTCCGATAGAAGAGTCTGCTGCCGAACAGTCGGACTTTGATACGCAACTCCTGTCGGTTGAGTACGCAACGGTACTCAAGGAGATCAAGCGGGCTGTCGATGTAATCAAAGCGGGCGAAACTGAAGAGGTATCGATTGCCACAAGTCAGACGCGAGTTGTAATGCGTGTCCTGAATGCCGATCTGTTTATTGCTCTTATTATGAGGCGTGAAGGGAATTTCGGCAAGGGACGCTATCTGCTTAAGATCAAATCATATGAGTTAATTCAGGAGTTGCGATAGCCATGAAGTTTCTTGTCTTGCACGGCCCAAATCTCAATTTGCTCGGAACGCGGGAACCGGGGGTATATGGCGCCCAAACTCTTGATGATATCAACCAATCGCTGGAGAAACTGGCTGCCGGGTTTGGCTGCTCGCTTATTTTTTTTCAGTCGAACAGTGAGGGTGAACTGATTAATGCCATTCAGGGAGCCTCTGCCGATTGCGACGGGATTCTGATGAATCCGGCCGCCTATACCCATACAAGTATTGCAATTCGCGATGCGCTGACAGCAGTTGCTCTTCCCTGCGTCGAAGTACACCTTTCCAATATTCACAGCCGGGAATCTTTCCGTCACAAAAGTCTTACCGCTCCAGTTGCGATCGGCCAGATCTGCGGATTCGGACGTGACAGTTATCTGCTCGGTTTGCGCGCGTTGTTCAATCACGTTAAAAGTGCTTGATTCACGTTTCAAGAATTTAAAGTAAGGTGCCTTTTGAGTTATTATAAAAACAGTTTGCAGCATCGGTTTTATTTATGCTAGAAAGCAGGCGCTCACGTCTGAACCGGTTCTTTGTAGAGAACAGGCTGGATGCCATCCTGATTACTGATCTCAAAAATGTCCGTTATCTGTGTGGTTTCAGCGGTTCTGACGGGGCGTTGCTGGTAATGCGCTCCGCTGTCTGGTTTTTATGCGATTCGCGTTATACTGTCCAGGCCGGTGATGAGGTGCTGGAAGCGGAAGTTATGGAGTGTTCACTCCGTCTGGATGCTCTTGCTGCTCTGACTACTGAAAACGGAATAATTCGGCTCGGTTTTGAGGCACTGCATACGACCGTAAACGACTTCAGAAAGATGGCAGAAAGGCTCGACGGTATTGAACTGATTGAGTTAGGCCCCTCTTTTGATGAGATCCGCAGTTGTAAAGACCTGGCAGAGGTGCAAAGCCTGAAGGTTGTTGCAAGCCTCGCATCTCTGGCGCTTTCAGATGTGTTGAAGCATGTCAGGCCCGGGACCAGCGAGGCGTTTATCGCGTTGGAGCTGGAACTTGAGATGCGGCATCTCGGAGCAGACGGAAGGGCCTTCGATTTTGTTGTTGCCTCCGGAGTTCGTGGCGCCATGCCGCACGGCAGGGCGAGCGAAAAAATTATCCAGGCCGGTGAGCTGATCACGATTGATTTTGGTGCGCTTAAAGATGGTTACCACTCTGACGAAACTGTGACGGTATCATGCGGTGAACCTGGAAACCGCGAAAAGGAAATTCACGCTATTGTAAAACAAGCCCATGACCTGGCTATCAAGGCGGTCATTCCGGGGATCTCCTGTAAAATGCTGGATGCGGTAGCACGGGATTTCATTGTCGGGCATGGCTACGGCGATTACTTCGGACATGGACTTGGGCATGGCGTCGGACTGGACATTCACGAAAAGCCGACGGTATCGCCCCGCAGCGATGCGGTGTTGGAGGAGGGGATGGTTATCACCATTGAACCGGGCATCTATATCCCAGGTTTCTTTGGAGTAAGAATCGAGGATACGGTTCTGGTAACTGCCGACGGATGTCAGATCCTGACCTCTGCGGACAAACGATTACTTGTTCTCTAGTAAAAGCTTCTTGCAAATGTCCAAAAAACTTCTCCAGTCAATGGAGGGGATATTTAGCGAATCTGATAAGAGTTACAGTGTGACGGCAACCAAAACGGACTTTATTTAAAGGAGAAAAACAGATGGATATCAAAGATTTAAAGTTATTGATAAAAATTGTGACCGAAACTGATATCACCGAATTCGAGATGGACAGTTCCGACGAAAAGATAGTTATCAAGCGTGGCCACAAGCCGGAGTACATTACTATGGCGGCCCCGGCAATGCAGCCATTTGCCGCATCGCCCGGTTATGTTCCGCCCGCTGTCGCGCCGGTCGCCGCCCCTGCCGCGGCTACTGCCCAGACCGTAGCTGACGCAGCCGGCGACACGGTTAATTCCCCGATCGTCGGGACTTTCTATGCCGCCCCCGCTCCTGAAGCCGCCCCCTATGTTACGGTTGGACAGGTTGTGGAAAAAGGACAGGTGCTCTGCATTGTCGAGGCGATGAAACTGATGAACGAAATCGAGGCCGAATGCAAATGCAAGATCGTCAAGATCTGCAAAGAGAACGCTCAGGCTGTAGAATTCGGCGATCCGCTGTTCGTTATCCAGAAACTGTAATTACGCACGCCATAGAGGGGTTCACCTTATATGTTCCATAAAGTCCTTATAGCCAATCGAGGCGAAATTGCCGTTCGCGTTATCCGTGCCTGCAAAGAGCTTGGCATCAAGACTGTTGCAGTTTATTCGCAGGCTGACACCCATTCGCTTCACGTAAAGCTGGCCGATGAGAGCGTCTGTATCGGCCCGGCTCCAAGCATCAAGAGCTACCTCAATGTCAATGCCATCATAAGCGCCGCAGAACTTACCGATGCTGAGGCTATTCATCCCGGTTACGGTTTTCTGTCCGAGAACGCCAACTTTGCAGAGGTATGCGAGAAGTGCGGTATTACCTTTATTGGTCCTTCTGCCGAGAGCATGCGGATCATGGGTGACAAGATCAGTGCCCGTCAGGCTGTCATCAAACAGGGCGTTCCTATTCTGCCGGGTACAAAGGAAGGGGTTCATTCGGTTGAAGAAGCTGTCAAGGTCGCCAAGGAGATCGGTTTTCCGGTAATTATCAAAGCCACTGCAGGTGGCGGCGGTCGCGGTATGAAGATTGTCCACTCCCAGGCTACCCTGCCCAATGCCTTTGCCACCGCCCGTGCCGAAGCTCAGTCCGGTTTCGGCAACCCTGAAGTGTATATTGAGAAGTACTGCGAACAGCCCCGCCATGTCGAGATTCAGATCTTGGCCGATAAACATGGCAACGTGATTCATCTTGGCGAGCGTGACTGTTCAATCCAGCGCCGTCATCAGAAGTTGATCGAGGAGGCTCCATCAACGGTAGTTACTCCTGAAATCCGCAAGGCAATGGGTGATGCAGCTGTCAGAGCCGCCAAGGCTGTCGGATACAACAGCGTCGGCACGATTGAATTTCTGGTGGACAAGAGTAATAATTTCTACTTTATGGAGATGAATACCAGGGTTCAGGTTGAACATCCAGTAACCGAGATGGTTACCGGTGTCGACATCGTTCGCGAGCAGATCCGTTCTGCCGCTGGTCTGCCGTTACGTTACAAACAGGAGGATATCCAAATCAGGGGACACTCCATCGAGTGTCGTATCAATGCCGAGGATCCCTTTAAATTCACTCCCTGTCCTGGCAAGATTACCTCCTATCACCCACCGGGGGGGTTGGGAGTTCGTGTTGATTCATTCGTCTATGACCAGTATTCTGTTGTGCCGCACTACGATTCGCTGATCGGCAAGCTGATAGTGCACGCAGACACACGGGAGGAAGCCATCAAGCGTATGGCACGGGCGCTTGATGAATACATTGTCGAGGGGATCAAGACCACCATATTCTTCCACAAGCGTATCATGGCCCACAAGGACTTTATTGAGGGCAATATCGATACCTCATTCTTGGAACGGATTGTACTGGAGTAGCCGCTATGGATTTTCCCGAAGAGTTGAAATATTCGAAAGAACACGTCTGGGTCAGAATTGAACGCGATACGGCTGTTATCGGCATCACTGACTTTGCTCAGGAAGAGTTGGGGATTGTCAGCGGCATTGAGCTTCCGGATGAAGGCGACGAACTGGAACAGGACGATTCGGTCGGTTCCGTAGAGGGGCGCAAAACGGTGGCCGATATCTACGCTCCCTTCAGTGGAACTGTCAAAAGCGTCAATCATGAAGTAATCGACAATCCGGCGCTGGTCAATGACGACCCTTACGATGGTGGCTGGCTGGTGGAGATATCGCTTGACGACCCCGATGAGCTGAAAGGATTGATGTCGGCTGACGATTATGTAGATTATGTAGAGAACAGGGATTAATTTATCATATTGTACCTGTTGGAATCTTTTTGGTTTGTTTGAAAGGATCATTTAAGTGCATCTGCCGAGACTGCTTTTTTTTTGTATATTGTTGGCCCTTCCGGCTGTTGCCTACACCGCAGGCGAACCGCTATCCCTCCCCTTGAACGAGGCCATTCGAATGGCTGTCGAGAAAAACCTTGATGTGCGGGCCGAGTTGTTCAACCCGGCACAGTATGAAGCCGACATTAACCGCAACCGTTCGATCTATGACCCGCTTCTGACGCTACAGACCAATTTTACCGATTCAACCACACTCTCCTCCAGTTTTGCCGCTGGAAGGAACAACGAATCCGTTTCTTTTCTGCTGGACTCATCAATCAGCCGCCTTTTTTTTACTGGTGCAACCGCCGCCATTAATTTCAATAACAGCTATGCAAGCACCAACTCCTCTCTCACTGTGCCAAATTACTGGCAAACCGGACTGGGAGCCAGTATCGTCCAGCCGCTTCTCAAAAATTTCGGGCGTGAGGCAACAGAGATTGCCATCAATGTGTCGCGATTGTCCAAGTTCGCTTCTCTGGAGCGCTTCAATTTAAAGTTGCTGACAACAGTGGCTCAGGTTCGCAACGAATATTACAAACTGCACAGCCTGCGTGAGGAGAGCGAAGTGAAGAAGGTTTCGCTCGAACTTGCACGTAAAATTCTTTCCGACACCCAGGCCAGGGTCAAGGCGGGTGTCCTTCCTGCAATGGAAATTCTAAACGCCGAATTCGGGGCGGTGTCCCGCGAGAAAGAACTAATTGATGCCGAACGTGCGGTGAATGATCAGGTGGATGTTTTAAAACTTCTCCTCCAGATCGATCGGAAGGTCAGCGACCTGCGAACTGTTGACCTGCCGACCCGTGAACGGATCGATGCTTCGGAAGATGAAGGTATCCGCAAGGCTTTAAGCCGTCCCGATATCCGGGAACAGAAGCACAATCTCGAGATATCCGAACTACAGACAAGGGTTTTCAGCAGCAAGACACGCCCTGATCTTTCTCTGACAGCCTCAGCGTGGCTGACCGGTCTTGATAGTACCTATCAGCGTAATCTGGACAAGACTTTCACCTTTGACTATCCGGTCTGGAGCATCGGCTTCAATTTTACCTATCCATTTGGAAACAACGCAGCCGAGAATGACTATCGCAAGAGCCGCTTGAAAACAGAGCAGACCGCGCTACAGATACGCAGCCTGGAAGAGGGGGCCGCCAATGAGGTCAGGGCAGCCATCCGCGCGATAACGGCCGGGTTTAAGCAGATCGATGTTGCCGACCGGGGCCGGGCTTTTGCAGAAGAGCGGTTGCGTGCCTTCATCCGTAAGAACGAGGTGGGACTTGCTACGACCAAGGACGTTCTTGATGTTGAAAATGATCTGGTTGCTGCCAAGAGCAACCAGATAAATGCGGTTGTCGGCTATGCCAATGCCTTGACCCGTTACTGGCAGGTGACAGGAGAACTTCTTGAGCGCGAAGGTGTCCGGGTTGTTGAAGGCGATGCCGACAAGCTATATTCTTCAACCCGCTGATGTTGCGGATCGGCCAGATAGAATACGCAAACTGCACTCCGATTTACCATATTCTCAGGGAATATTTCAGATGCTCTGGATACGAATTTGTCAAGGGGGTGCCGACAGGGCTTAACAGGTTGCTGGAACTTGGCAAAATCGATCTCTGTCCCTCCTCCTCAATAGAGTACGCCCTTCATCCGGACCGGTATCGCATACTTCCTCAGCTTTCTATCTCCAGTGACGGAGCGGTTGCAAGCGTCCTGTTATTTTCCAGAATACCGATTGAAAAGCTGGATGGTAACACCATTCTGCTCAGTTCAGAATCCGCCACCTCTGTTAATCTGCTCAAAATTCTGATGGCCCAGCGCTTTAACTGCTCTTGCCGGTATGCCGTGACATCGCTCCCCTTTTCCGATGCCATTATAGATTCGCCGGCACTTCTGCTTATAGGTGATGCGGCTCTACGAGCCTCATTTTCAGGCTCAGATCTGTATATGTACGACCTTGGGGCTCTATGGCGAGAGTGGACCGGCCTGCCATTCGTTTTTGCACTCTGGTTATGCAGGAGTGATGTAGCAGAGAGTCCAAAACTGAAGGAGCTCGCCAATAATCTTATTCAAGCCAGAATCCTGTTGCCGATGCATTATGCAGAGATAGCCGAGAGGGCGCATGAAGCGTCTTGGATGGGATATGACAGGCTTTTGGCGTATTGGCGGGAGAATATCCAATATGATCTGGAGAATCGGAAAATTTCAGGTTTGGTGACATTTTATAAAAAATGCAGAGAGCTGGGATTGATAACGTCAGTGCCGGAGCTCTGTTTTACTGAACTATAGAATCAGGTATGACGGGACGATTTCCAGGCGGAATAATCTGCCAGAATTCTAGCATGATCGAAACAAAGCTGCTCCGGGAGAGAATCCAGTCTGAAATTGGCAAGATTCAAGGCATCATCAGCTGCCAGGGGTGTGCCTAGACCCGTACCCACATACACCGTTGAAATTGTGTGCATCCGGCTGTCCCGGCCTGGATCGGAATAACACCCCAGAAGTCGCAGGTCGTGAACTTCAAGAGAAGTCTCTTCTAGGGCCTCTCGAACGGCAGCATCCTCAAGAGTTTCCCCGTAATCCACAAAACCGCCCGGCAGAGCCCATCCAAAAGGGGGGTTTTTGCGTTCGATCAGTATGATGCCGTCATTTATCTCGATGATGATGTCCACTGTCGGAAAGGGATTGCGATGCTGTTTTACCTCTGAACCGCATGTGGGGCAGGTGAGGGTCTCGAAAGACATAGGGACCTCCGCAAATTAAAAAAGGGGGAATCTGAATTCCCCCCTTGAATGAAACAATAACTGTTTTGACGACTATTTCTTCTTCTTGGTACCTGCAGCTTTTTTGGAAGCCTTGAGCGGGTTGACCTTTAGCTCGGCCACTGAAAGATCAATTTTTACATGGGAGGCAAAATTGCAGATGCCGCCGATCCATTTTTTTGCCGGTGCAGGATACGCGCTGCAAACCTCGCCAATGGTACCGTTTACAATCCGGTCACACCCCTCGCAATTTTCTGCGATCGGCTGGCAGGAGCCATCAGGAAATACACATCCCTGTTTTCCCCAAAAGGTACACTCGGTACCTGGAAGTACTGTCTGACACTGCATGCTTCTTCCTCCTGAATTTGTTCTTGAATGAAAGACGAGTGTAGCAATTC